>JAUNVO010000004.1:6015-22147 GCA_030540695.1 Micrococcaceae bacterium
CGACCCGTGAACAGCAACAGGCAGATCGCGATCATCGCGCAAACGATGAACATGTCCGCCACGTTGAAGATCGCGAAGTTCGGCAGGGCGATGAAGTCAACCACATGTCCGTGGCCAAACGACGGTGGGCGGAAAAGCCGATCTGTCAGGTTGCCGGCAACCCCGCCCATCAGCGCACCCAATGCCAGCGCCCATGGCCAGACCCGGACCTTGCGTACCAGGAAGACCGCAACATAGACCAGTACCGCGGCCTGGATGATGGTGAATATCCACGTGAAGCCCTCGCCCATGGAGAATGCTGCACCTGAGTTCTTGATGAAGTACCAGCGCAGCAACGGTGGGAAGACGTCGATGACCTGGCCTTCGTGCATCGTCGATTCCACGATGCGCTTGGTGAATTGGTCAAGGAGCAGCGCCACCACCGCCAGGGTGCTCGTGGCCAGCACCAGGTGCCGGCGGGTTGCGTATGCCGCCACGGGCTTCCCGGCAGGCCGCGGCGCCGGTGGTACTGAGCTGTTTTCCATCATGTCCTTTAACGCATTGTTGGCGGCCGGAAACCCGACCGCCAACAATCTTAAGCCATCATTTTGCCAGGCAAGTGATGAGGCAGATTAGCCGTTGTCCTTGGCTTCTGCAGTGTCCATGGAGCCTTTGGCCTCCAGGTCGCGCAGCTGGCCTTCGATGTAGGTCTTCAGGCGCGCACGGTAGTCGCGCTCGAAGCCGCGAAGCTGCTCGACCTTGCGCTCCAGAACAGTCTTCTGCTGTTCCAGTGCGGACAGGGTCTTGCGGCTCTTCTCTTCGGCCTCGGTGACCAGGCTGTTGGCCTCAAGCTGGGCTTCGGCGATGATCTTGTCGCGCTGCTCGACACCCGCTGAAACGTACTCGTCGTGCAGGCGCTGGGCCATGGCCAGAACGCCGGCCGCGGAATCCGTGGCCGATACGGGGGCGGCTGCAGCTGCCGGGGCTGCCGGAGCGGCTGCCTTGGCCGCTTCGGCGACCTTCGGTGCTTCGGCGGCCTTAGGCTCGTCCTTTTTGGCCTCGGGCGCCTTGGCGTCCTTGGGCTTCTCGGTCTCGGCGGCCTTGGCTGGCGGTGCAGCTGCCACGGGGGCCGGCACAACCTGCTCGCCTTCGCTGACTCCGGCGTCCGACAGGCGGCGACGCAGCTCGTCGTTCTCCTGCGTCAGACGACGTAGCTCGACAACGATCTCGTCTAGGAAATCGTCAACCTCATCCTGATCGTAGCCTTCACGAAACTTCGTGGGCTGGAATCGCTTGTTGACTACATCTTCTGGCGTGAGAGCCATCTGGTCACCTCAATACTTGGTTCTTTCCTCGAATCCGCTGATGTGCGGTCCGAGTACACTTACCCTTTACTGGCGCGCAACCCGATGCAGCCGTTGCGCCTATTGTGACAACACTATAACGACTGAACCGGTAAAGGCTAAAGGACAACGGCGGTTCTTTGCGAGATTCCCGTGTCCTGAGCCAAGTCGCGGCCTACTGCATGCCTTTTGAAAGGACTTTCCCTACATTGCGGCCATGCCCAGATTGTTCACAACAATCTTAAGGACAATCACCGCGAGGAACAATATGATAAACGCCAAATCCAGGCGTATCCCCCCGAAATCCAGGGGTTTTATGCGTGATCGGAGCCAGCGCATCGGAGGATCCGTGGTCTTGGCAATCAGGGACACAGCAACCAACGCCATGCCGCGCGGGCGCCATGAGCGCGCAAAGGACTCCGTGATATCAAGCACTATGCGCAAGAGCAACATCACTTGCAGCACCGTCAGCACCACGTAAAGAAGTGCGAATATAAGCTCCACTATGCTTTCGAACCCTCGAACCTAGCTTTGGTTGAAGAACGTGGCCTGGTCTTCGGACTGTGTCTTGTCCTCACCCAGGACCTCGACGCTCGAGGGCGACAGGAGGAACACCTTGTTGGTGACACGCTCGATGCTGCCATGCAGGGCGAAAACCAGCCCGGCGGAGAAGTCGACCAGGCGCTTGGCGTCGCCTTCGCCCATGTCCGTGACGTTCATGATGACGGGGATGCCATCACGGAAGTTCTCGCCAATGATTTTTGCATCATTGTAGGAACGTGGATGAACGGTGGTGATCTGACGCAATGAAGAGTCCTCGTCCCGTGCTGAAGGTGCGCGCTTGATGGGTGTTACCGGAGCCCGGTATTCGTTGTCGATGACAGGACGTGCTGCCACTGGTGCTACCGGGGCAGGCTTTGCGGCGACCGGCTCTTCGCGAACGGGCTCGACAACATGGACGTCTTCACGCGCCACGATGTCTTGCTTCTCGGCCTCGAAGTTCTCGTCGCCTTCGGCGAGCCCCAGGTAGATCATTGTCTTGCGCAGTGCGCCAGCCATGGTCTTCTCCTTTTGATGATGCGCGGTCGGCGGTCTACCGTACCGCAAGTCTCTCCGCTAACTCGACGCTACAGCACCATTTGGCGGTGCCGGAGGACATCGGCGCGTTTACAGCGGTGTGTCGCCCGTGGGCCATTCTTCCCCCGGGGCGGGCACCGTTGAGGCGCTGCCGGGGATCTTCCAGATGAGGCCGGCCAAGCGGCCAGTGTCCGGGTCCCTGCGATAGGAGTAGAAATCCTTCTCCTCCAGGGTGCAGGTCCCGGATTCGGTGACTGCCACCCCCAGGTCCCGCAGTTCGCGCGCCGCCTCCCCGGGCAGATCGAGCCCCGCGGTCCCCTGGCGGGTTTGCGTCACGATGCCGGGGCGTTGTGACCCTGCTTCCTCGGCCATGTCCAGGGGAACCTCGTAGCAGCGCCCGCAGATCGCCGGACCGATCCATGCCTCCAGCGCGGTCGCCCCGACGGCACGCATGCGTTCTACGGTTGAGGTCAGGATCCCCTCGAGCAGGCCGCGCCGCCCCGCATGGGCAACGGCGCTGGTCACCCCCTTTTCGCCCGTGCCCACCAAGGCCACCGGTACGCAGTCCGCGACCATGACGGCCAACGGCTGCCCGGCATCGGGCGAGACCAGCGCGTCGCAGGTGGGTACCTGCGCGTTGGATTCCCCACCGGTGGCATCGAGCACGGTGGCCGAGTGGACCTGGTTCATGTAGTTGAACCGCTGCGTTCCCAGGCCCAGATGATGTTCCAGCTCGCGACGCCGCAGCAGCACGGCGTCGCGATCATCCGGAACGTGGATGGCAAGGTTTCCTTCGGCCACTGACGTGAAGGCGATATGCACTCCGGGAGCCAGCGTTGATTCGTATCGCAACATAATTGGCCTTGAAGGATTCCTTTCCGGTTTTCCCGCGTTTACTTCAGGAAGTCGGGAACATCCAGGTCGTCGTTCGCTGCCGATAGGTCGGGTTCGACGATGGCGGGAAGTTCCTCGAAACCGGGGTCCGCCGTGGCGAGCGCCGCATGGGCCTCTTGCCTCGGGGCGGCCGCAGGGGTCGCCGGAGCCGCGGCGGGTGCCGCGGGTGCCGAGGACGGTGCCGAGGGCACCGAGCGCGGCAACTGTGCAGGGGCCGGTGCGGCGCTGGTG
This sequence comes from Micrococcaceae bacterium, assembly GCA_030540695.1. Classification (GTDB taxonomy): domain Bacteria; phylum Actinomycetota; class Actinomycetes; order Actinomycetales; family Micrococcaceae; genus Paeniglutamicibacter. Next base: position 9,540 of record JAUNVO010000004.1, read on the forward strand.
GCGTCCACCTGGTCGAAGCCGGCAGCGATCACTGTCACCCTGGCTTCATCACCCAGGGCGTCGTCGATGACGGCGCCGAAGATGATGTTGGCTTCGGGGTGTGCCACTTCCTGGACGAGGCGTGCCGCTTCGTTGATCTCGAACAGGCCGAGGTCCGAACCGCCCTGGATGGACAGCAGAACGCCGTGGGCGCCGTCGATGGAGGCTTCAAGCAGCGGCGAGGCGATGGCGAGCTCGGCGGCCTTGACCGCACGATCCTCCCCACGCGCAGAGCCGATGCCCATCAATGCCGAACCGGCACCCTGCATGACCGACTTGACGTCGGCGAAGTCGAGGTTGATCAGGCCCGGGGTGGTGATCAGGTCGGTGATGCCCTGGACACCGGAGAGCAGCACCTGGTCGGCCTGGCGGAATGCATCCAGCACCGAGACGTTGCGATCGGAAATCGAGAGCAGTCGGTCGTTCGGGATGACGATGAGCGTGTCGACCTCGTCGCGCAGCGCCTCGATGCCATTTTCCGCGCTGGTGGCGCGGCGGCGCCCTTCGAAGGTGAACGGGCGGGTGACCACGCCGATGGTCAGTGCACCGAGTCCGCGGGCGATGCGGGCGATGACCGGCGCGCCACCGGTACCGGTGCCACCGCCTTCGCCTGCCGTCACGAAGACCATGTCGGCCCCGCGAAGCACTTCCTCGATCTCCTCGGCATGGTCTTCCGCCGCCTGGCGCCCAACATCGGGGTTGGCGCCGGCACCGAGTCCGCGGGTGAGTTCGCGTCCCACATCGAGCTTGACGTCGGCATCGCTCATGAGCAGTGCCTGCGCATCGGTGTTGATTGCAATAAATTCGACGCCTCGCAGGCCAACTTCGATCATGCGGTTGACGGCGTTGACGCCACCACCGCCGATGCCGACGACCTTGATGACGGCGAGGTAGTTCTGTGGAGCTGCCACGTCCTGTTTCCCTTGTTCGATGTGCTGCTGACCGAGGAAGCTCAACCGGACCAACGTTAACCCTCAACTCGAGGGTTATAGTTATGTCAAGCAACCGCTGTTAAAACGTTATGTTTCGTAGTTCGTACATGCAACGACCAAGGCCGCGTGTTGCCCCTTGGTCATTGATTTTTCCCGTAATTCTTCTATTGGCGGATCATTACCGGGCCACCGGATGTTGCGGGCTGGAAATGTCATACACCTTGATGGGTGCCTGCTTGTCCTTTGGTGCGTCCAGAAGTGCCGCCAGCACCTCGGATTTGAGTGCCGACTGCTCGTCGTTTCCCCAAATAACCAGGGTCCCGTCCTCGAGCTTGAGTTCGACGAAGTCCTTGCTGGTGGCCGTTGCGTGATCCACGCTCGCCAACAGCTTATCCGGTAGTTCCGAGAGAACGCGGGTTAGCATGGAAAAGACCTGAGGATCCTTGGTCACAGCCGAGGAGCGGATGGTGGGAAGTCCCGGCTTGTCCTTCTTGCCCAGCTTCGCCAGCACCCGGCCATCCGGGCCCACCAGCGAACGCGCCTTGCCCTCGAGCAACACCGCCACCGGAACGAATTCAACGATCTGGACCTCGAGCGTGTTGCCCTCCGCCGTTTGCACGATGGCGTCCTTCACCACCGGCTCGCCGGCCAGAAGCTCCATCACCTTTCCGGTTCCGACCTGCGAGAGCGGAACGCCGAGCAACGGTTCCAACGCCGTCTGGATCTTCTGGTCGCTGACCAGGGTGTTGCCCGAGACGGTGATTGACTTGATCGCCAGGATCGGCGAAAACGTCAGCACCAGCACCAGCGCGATGACCAGTGCGGCCAAGACGCCTCCGCCGATGAGCCAGCGCTTCCTGGTCCGCGAGCCCTTGCCCGGGGGCAGATCCAACACGTTGGAGCCCTGGCTCCTCGCTGCTTTTCCTGGAACCATCAGCTGCCTTGGCGTCCTTCCAAGGCGCCAAGGATCCTTGCCGCTTGCTCGGTGACGTCTCCGGCACCGATCGTCATGACGACATCGCCTGGCTTTGCCGCGCGTGCCAGCACCCCGGCGGCCTCTTGAAGGCCCACCAGCCCGCCTTCGGTGGTTAGGTCTCGGGTCACCAGTTCGCTGCTGACACCGGGGATCGGGGTTTCGCGTGCGGGGTAGATCTCCAGCACGTGCACCGAATCGGCCTGCGAGAGCGCCGCGGCGAAGTCGGCGTGGAACTCCTGGGTCCTGGAGAACAGGTGGGGCTGGAACAACACATGGACCGAGCCCTCGCCGGCCACCGCGCGTGCTGCATGCAGGGCGGCCTGGACCTCGGTGGGATGGTGGGCGTAGTCGTCGTAGACCCTCACCCCGGCTGCCTCGCCACGGAAGTCAAAGCGCCGTGCGGCACCGGTGAACGCGCCCAAGCCGGCGGTCGCGACCTCCGGCTCCAGCCCGCAGTCAAGGCCCACGGCAAAGCCCGCGGTCGCATTGAGCAGGTTGTGGTTCCCCGGCAGGGCGATCTCCAGATCGGTTTGCTCCCCGCTGCCCCATTCCAGGGAACAGGCGAAGCGGTTGCCGCGCGGATGTGGATCATCCAGCCGCCGGTCCGCGTTCTCTGCAAACCCGTAGGTCTGCACGCGCAGGTCGGGGCGCTCACGGCGCATCCGCACGGCCAAGGCCTGCGAGCCGGGATCATCGGCGCAGCAGATCAGCAGACCCGATTCGGGGAGCAACGAGGCGAACTCAAAGAACGCCTGGTGCACCGCCTCAACACTTCCGTAGTGGTCCAAGTGGTCGGCCTCGATGTTGGTGATCACCGCGACATCCGGCCGGTAGTTCAGGAAGGACGCGTCGGACTCGTCGGCCTCGGCGACAAAGACCCTGCCCTGGCCGTATTCGGCGTTCACGCCCAGCGATGCGATGTTCGCCCCGACCGCGAAGGTCGGGGATATTCCCGCGGCCCGCAGCATGTAGGCGATCAGCGCGGTGGTGGTGGTCTTGCCATGGGTTCCGGCCACGGTGATGACCCGGTGGCCCTCCATGGTCGCGGCAAGTCCCTGGGAGCGGTGCAAGATGCGCAGCCCGCGGGAGACCGCCTCGTCATATTCCGGGTTTCCGGCCTTGATGATCGAGGAGATCACCAAGGTGTCGGCATCGCCGAGGTTCTCCGCCGCGTAGCCCACCGATATCCTGGCCCCTGCGGCACGGAGGTCATGGAGCACCGGCAGGTCCTTGGCATCGGTTCCCGAGACGGACAGGCCACGGGCCAGCATGAGCCTGGCCACGGCGGAAACACCGACGCCGCCGATGCCCAGTAGGTGGACGTTGCCCAGGCCCTGAAGTGAGTGTTGTTCCTGCATGTGACTTAGCTCCCGGTGTTCGTGGTCTGTGGCGGTGTTGCCCCGCGCAGCGAATGACGGATCATCTCCGCCATCACGGCCGCTGCATCGGCCTTGCCCTGTGTCTTGGCCGCGCGCCCCATGGCGGCAAGTGCCTCCGCGTCCTGCAGCAGTGGCAGCAGCGTCTCGGTGAGGTAGGCATCGGTGAAGAAGGAATCCTCCACCAGCAGCGCACCCCCGGCGGCCACCAGATCCGCCGCGTTCAGCCGTTGTTCGCCGTTGCCGATGGGCAACGGCACCAGCACCGAGGGGGTACCTGCCACCGCCAGTTCGCAGACGGTCCCGGCACCGGAACGGGCCACCATCAAATCCGCTGCCGCATAGGCCTGGTCCATGGAGTCCACGTACTCGACCTGCCGGTATCCCGGGGCCGCGAGCGCGGTGCCATGGGCATCGAGCACCGCCTTGCCCCGGCCGGTGATGTGCAGCACCTGGACACCTGCGGCGGTGAGTTTGCCGACGCCGGCGGCGATGGTGGCGTTGATCGATGCGGCCCCGGAGGAACCGCCGGTGACCACCAGTGCCGGGGCGTCGCCCGTGAAGCCAAGGGCCTTGCGTGCCTCCGCGCGCTGTGCCTGGCGGTCCATCGTGGCCACGAATCCGCGCATCGGCATGCCCACCACCTTGGCACCGGGCAGCCCGGTGGTGCTGAAGGCGGCGCCGACGCCGGCGGCGAAGCGTGCACCGACCTTGTTCGCCAGACCCGCCCGGGCGTTGGCCTCGTGGACGAAGATCGGCAGCTTGCGTTTCCTGGCCGCAAGGTAGACCGGGGTGCAGACGTATCCCCCAACCCCGAGCACCGCTTGGGCGCCGGTGTCGTCAAGAATGGCCCCGGCCGCCTTGAGCGCGGCACTGAAGCGAAATGGGAGTTTCAGCAGGTCCATCGAGGGCCGGCGCGGCATCGGCACCTTGGCGATGGTGGCCAGCTCGTAGCCGGCTTCCGGAACCAGCCGGGTTTCCAGGCCATCGGGTGTTCCCACCACGGTGATCCGGATCCCCGGCTCCACCTGGCGCAGGGCATCTGCGATGGCGATCATGGGGCTGATGTGCCCGGCAGTGCCACCGCCGGCGACAACCACTCGTAGTGCGTCATTCATGGGGATTGGTGTACCACTTTCGGCTGGTCGTTTGGCTTAGGGGGATTCGGGCGTTGCACGGCGCTTGGCAAGCAGCGCAGCGAGCCCTCGGGGGGCTCCGGTTATTTGCAGGCGAACGCGTTGTTCCCGGGCAAAGGACAGTACCACCCCAACCCCCAGGAAGGTGGCAAGCAGCGCCGAACCGCCGGAGGAGATGAAGGGAAGCGGGACCCCGATCACCGGCAACAGGCCGGTGACCATCCCGATGTTGATGAACGCCTGGCCCACGATCCATGCCACGATGCCGCTGACCGCCACACGACCGAAGATCGTCCCGGTGCGCACCGCGATGCGGTACATGGCCACGGCGAGCATCGCGTAGAGCACCACGACGAACAAGGTGCCCATCAGGCCAAGTTCCTCCCCGAGCACCGCGAAGATGAAGTCGTTCTGCGCTTCGGGGATGTGTGACCACTTCTGCCTGGACTGACCCAACCCGACGCCCAGCCAGCCGCCGGAGGCCAGCGCATAGATTCCCTGTTTCGCCTGGTAGCAAAAATCCTGTTGGTCACCGCACTTGTCAAAGAGCCAAGCCATGATGCGTCCCATGCGGTTAGGTGCAAGCAACACCATCATCACGATCCCGAGAATGCCCAGCAGCCCGGCCAGGCCGAAGAGCTTGGCACTGGCCCCCCCGACGAACATCACCACTGCAAGTATCAACAGCAGGATCAGTGCCGTTCCCAGGTCCCTGCCGAGCAAAACCAGTCCGACGATCAAGAGCCCGAAGGGCACCAACAGCGGGATGACGGCATGCTTCCACTGGTGCATCAAGTTTGCCTTGCGTTCCACCACCCACGCGCCCCACAGCGCCAGGGCCACCTTGGCGAACTCCGAGGGCTGGATGGAAAACGGCCCGATGAGGATCCAGTTCTTGTTGCCGTAGATCTCCCTGCCGAAGATCAGTACCGCGATCAGCAGCAGCGCGGCAACACCCAGTGCCGGCCAGGCAAGCTTCTTCAGGGTCTTGGGCGGAACCAGCTGCATGCCGAACATGCACGCGACACCGACCAGGGCCCAGAGCCCTTGCTTTGAAACGTCCCCGAAGGCCGACTTGTTCCGCGCGATGGCCTCGACCGAGGACGAGGAAAGCACCATGATCAGGCCCATGAAGGTCAACGCCAAGGTGGCTCCGAGCACCACGTAGTAGTTGGTCTGGGCACCACGGAGCGTCGGGTCCTCGATGCGGTCAAACCACTTCGAGACACCGTGTGCTTCATGGCGCCGTCCGCGCGTGGGCCCGGGGGCGCCGGACTCGGCGCCAGCGCCGCGTGGGGCCCGGGATCTGCCGCTCACGGTTGCTCCTTATTCCTAGCTGTCTTCCCCCATGAGCGCACGGACCGCAGCAATGAATGCATTGCCGCGTTGTGCGTATGAGGAGAACTGGTCCATCGAGGCGGCTGCCGGTGCCATCAGCACCGTGTCCCCGGCGTGGGCAACCTCGGCTGCCTTGGTCACCGCACGGGCCATCACGGCCGTGCCGGTGGCTGTATCCATTTCAGTTTCGCCCACCGAAGCCATGATCACCGGCACTTGCGGTGCGTGTCGCCCGAGGGCTTCACGCAGTGCTGCGGTGTCCAGCCCGATGACGATCACGGCCTTGAGCCGTTTGGCGTTCGCGGCCACCAACTCGTCGTAGGACACGCCCTTGGATAGGCCCCCCGCGATCCATACAACCGAGGAAAACGCCCCAAGCGACGCGTTCGCCGCATGCGGGTTGGTGGCCTTGGAGTCGTTGATCCACAAGATGTCGTCGCGCCGGGCCACCGCCTGGATGCGGTGGTCCCCGGAGTCGAAATCGGAGAGCCCCGCCGCCACCGCCGAGGGCTCGACGCCGTAGGCGCGGGCCAGGGCCGCGGCGGCTGCGGCATTGGCGGCCGTGTGCCTGGGTACGACCTCGCCGATTTGCTCCAGCGCGACCAGCTCGGCCGCGGAGTTCCGGCGGTCCTCGATGAACGCCCGGTCCACCAGGAGGTCTTCGACGACCCCGACCATCGAGGGCGACGGGACGCCGGTGGTGAATCCGATGGCCCTGCAGCCCTCGATCACGTCGGCCGCTTCGACCATCGCCTCGACGACGGGCTCCTGCGCGTTGTAGATGGCTGCGAGCTTGGTGCGCTCATAGATCTTGGCCTTGTCGGCCTTGTAGTTCTCGAACCCGCCGTGCCAGTCGACGTGGTCCTCGGCGATGTTCAGCACCACCGATGCCAGCGGGGAGATGCTGTGCGTGAAGTGCAGCTGGAAGGAGGAAAGCTCCACGGCGATCACGTCGAAACCCTCGGGGTCCCGCACGGCGTCCAGGATCGGGGTGCCCACGTTGCCGGCGGCGATCGCGCGCAGGCCCGCCGCCAGGAAAATCGACTCGGTCATCCCCACCGTGGTGGTCTTGCCGTTGGTCCCGGTGATCACCACCCATTCGGCCAGCTTGCGGCCCTCTTTTTCACGAACCCGCCAAGCGAGTTCGACGTCGCCCCAGATCTCGATGCCGGCTTCCGCAGCGGCTGCCAGCATCGGCTGGCGCGGGTTCCAACCCGGCGAGGCAATGAGCAGTTGCGGGGCAAGGCCGTCGATCAGCGGAAGCTCATCGGTGTGATCGGAGCCCAGGAGCACTTCGGTGGCCCCGACGATCTTCAGGGTGTCGGCACGGGAGCGGTTCACGCCACTGTCCGCCCCGTCGATGACCACGACCTTGGCGCCGAGTTCGATCAACGTGTCGGCCGCTGAAAAGCCCGAAAGCCCCAGTCCGGCCACCACGACGCGAAGGCCTGCCCAGTCGGACTCCCAGCGGGTGAGATGGTCAAGATTCGTGTGCGTCACAGTCCAACAACCCATTCGGAGTAGAAGATCCCCAGACCACCGGCGACGAAGAGGCCGCCCAGGATCCAGAAGCGGACCACCACGTTCTCCTCGGCCCAGCCGGAGAGCTCGAAGTGGTGCTGCAGCGGTGCCATCTTGAAGACGCGCTTGCCGCCGGAGAGCTTGAAGAAGCCGACCTGGATGATCACCGAAAGGGTGATCATCACGAACAGGCCGGCCAACACGACCAGCAGGATCTCGGTGCGCGAGAGGATCGCGAACGCGGCAACGGCCCCGCCGATGGCCAGCGAGCCGGTGTCCCCCATGAAGATCTTCGCCGGCTTGGCGTTCCACCAGAGGAATCCGATCAACGCACCGGAAAGGATGGCACCGAGCAGGGCCAGGTCCATCGGGTCGCGGACCGTATAGCAGACGTTTGCTGCCACGTCCGTGCCGCAGGCCTGGTTCTGCTGCCAGATGCCGATCAGCGTGTAGGCGCCGAACACCATGATGGCCGCTCCGGTGGCCAGCCCGTCCAGTCCGTCGGTGAGGTTCACGCCGTTGGTGGTCGCGGTGACTATGAGGTTTGACCAGATCACGAAGAGCACCAGGCCCACCATGGGCCCGGCGAAGGCCAGGTCGAAGTTGGTGTCGCGCAGGAAGGAGATCGCCGTCGAAGCGGGAGTCAGACCCTTGTCGTTGGGGAAGTTCAGCGCCAGCACGGCGAAGGCGATGCCCACGCCGGCTTGGAGCACGATCTTTTGATACGCCCGCAGGCCCAGCGAACGTTTCTTGGCGATCTTGATGAAGTCGTCGAGGAACCCCACCAGACCCATCCCGGCGAAGAGCAGCAACAGCAACACGCCGCTGGCGGTCACCCCCGAGGAGGGGCGTCCCATCAGATCCAACAGTCCGTGGGTGACGAAGTAGCTCAGGATGACCGCCGTGATGATCACGACCCCGCCCATGGTGGGTGTGCCCGATTTCGTGGCATGGCTCGTGGGCCCGTCGTCGCGGACGACTTGGCCGTATTGCCTGCGGGTGAGCAGGCGGATGAACAACGGCATGGCCACCATTGTGAAGACCAAGGCAATGCCGGATCCGATGATTAACGCAATCACTGTGCGCTTACCTCCTTTGCGGCGGGTGCCCCGCTGATGGTTCCGGCGACTTGGTCGCCCAAGAGCCGCAGGCCGGAGCCGTTGGAGGACTTGAAGAGCACGATGTCCCCAGGGAGCAGGTTCTCTTTCAGGATGCGCGCCGCGGCTTTGGAGTCTTCGGCGTAGTACGCCTCGTCCCCCCAGCTGCCTTCGAGCACCGCGGAGTTGTAGGCGGGCTTGGCCCCGCGACCGACGACCAACAGCTTCTTGATGTTCATGCGGACCGCTGCACGGCCCAGCAAGTCATGTTCGTGGATGGAGTCCGCGCCAAGTTCGAGCATTTCACCCAACACGGCCCAGGTGCGCCGGGCTTCCCCGGTTGCCTGGGGCATGCCGAGTTCGGCCAGCGTGACCAGGGCCGCGCGCATTGAATCGGGGTTGGCGTTGTAGGCGTCGTTGATGATGCTCACACCGTCGGCGCGCTCGATGCGTTCCATCCGCCATCGGCTGGCCGGTCCCAGATCCGCCAGCACCGCGGCGATACGTGCCGGGGCAAGTCCCAGGTATTCGGCCACCGTCGCGGCGGCCAGGAGGTTGGCCACATGGTGGCGGCCGATGAGCCCGGAACGCACGGGGTTGACCGTGGCATCGGCGGCGACCAGCGTGAACACGGGGTGCCCGGCTTCATCGACGTCGAGCTCGCGGGCCCACACCCCGGGCTTCTGCTCCGCGGTGCGCTGGACGCCGAAGTACCGGACGGGGGCTGCGCTGCGCGTGTGCATGGCGCGGACCAGGTTGTCGTCATCGTTGAGCACCGCCAGTCCGGTGGGGGCAAGCGCCTCGACCATTTCACCCTTTGCCTTGGCGATGTTCTCGATGCCGCCGAATTCCCCGGCGTGCGCCGAGCCGACGCCCAGAACGACCCCGACTTCGGGGTGGACCATGTCGGTGAGGTAAGTGATGTGCCCGATTCCGGTGGCACCCATTTCCACGATCAAGTACTTGGTGAGCTCGGTGGCGCGGAAAACGGTCAGCGGGACACCGACCTCGCCGTTGTAGGAACCCATCGGGGCGATGGTCGGGCCCAGTTCGGCCAGCAGTGCGGCCAGCAGGTCCTTGGTGGTGGTCTTGCCGGCGGATCCGGTGATGCCGATGACCCGCAGGCCGTTGGAGGCCTTGAGCCGGCCGACGATGGCGGCGGCGATCTGCCCCATGGCATCCACCGCGTCCGGGACGATGATCGCCGGGTGTACGGTGCCGTCCTCGGCGTGGGTGACGCGTTCGGCAAGGGCCAGCACGGCCCCCTGCTTCATGGCGGCATCGATGAAGTGGTGCCCGTCGGAGGCCTCGCCGGGTTTGGCGACGAAGAGCCACCCGGTTTCGCAGGCACGCGAGTCGGTATCGACGCCGCGAACAGGGGTGTCGGTGTCCACTGTCGCAGTGGGTCGGCCGCCGGTGATTTCGGCGATTTCGGCAGGAAGTAGATCAATCATGGCAACTAGGACTTTACCCTTTGTTCTCGGGGTTGACGGAATCACGGGCAGCGGCCAGGGGCCGGAAGCCGTTCTCCAGCAGCGCCCGGCGAAGCTCTTCACGGTCGTCAAGTTCGATGTTGACCCCCATGACTTCCTGGAAGACCTCGTGTCCGCGTCCGGCCACCAGGATCGTGTCGTTTTCCCGCGCCATGGCTACTGCCGCGGTGATTGCCGCTGCCCGCGGGTGGATCTGCAGCACCTGGGTGTCCAAGCCGTTGGCCCGGGTTTCCTCCAGTGCCCCGGCAGCCACCGCCTCACGGATCGGGGCGGGGTCCTCGGAGTGCGGATCGTCATCAGTGACAATGACCACGTCAGCGTGTTTGGCTGCCACGGCACCCATGATCGGGCGTTTGGTCGCGTCGCGTTCACCGGTGGCCCCGAAGACCACGATGACCTTCGAACCGGCAGCGGCCGGACGCACCGAGGAAAGGGCTCGGGCCAAGGCATCGGGATTGTGCGCGAAATCGACGATCGCGGCCGGGGACTCGGCAATGACCTGCATGCGTCCCGGGACCTGGACGGTCAGCGGGTTGGCCTCATCCAGTGCTGCCTGCATCCGGGCGACCGGGACCCCGGAGGCCAAGACCATCAGCACGGCCAGCGCGGCGTTGGAGATGTTGAAGTCCCCAGGCAGCCCGGTGGCCAGTTCAAGGACCTGGCCGTGGGGTCCGCGAAGTTCAAAGCGGTGGCCAAGGCCGGCTGCGCTGACGTTGCCCACGCTCCAGTCGGCGGGGGTGGCGCTGCCGTCGGTGGACAGTGTCCAGACATCGGCGGTGGCCTTGGTCGCCATGTTCCGGCCCCATTGGTCATCGACGGTGATCACGGCGCGGTCGCTGCGCTCCAGATCGAAGAGCGCGGCCTTGGTGGTGAAGTACTCCTCCATGGAACCGTGCAGGTCGAGGTGGTCCTGGGTGAGGTTGGTGAAGCCGGCCACGGCGAAGCGCAGCCCGTCGACCCGTCGGTAGGACAGCGAATGGGAGGATACTTCCATGGTTGCCGCGTTGACCCCGAGTTCGGCCATCCGGGCCATCAACCCATGCAGTTGCGGTGCTTCGGGGGTGGTGAGGATACTGGGGATCGGTTGGTCCCCGGCGGCGATCTCAATGGTGCCTACCAAGCCGGTTTCCCGTCCCAGGGCGCTCAGCACGGCCCGGATCATGTAGCTGGTGGTGGTTTTGCCATTGGTCCCGGTCAGGCCAAAGAGCTCCGGGCACTGTTCGTCGGTCCCGTAGATGAGGGCGGAGAGCTCTCCGATGACCTCACGCACGTCATCCGCCAGCAGCACCGGCAGTCCCAGGGCTGAGGTGGCGGCCTCCCCCTCGAGGTCCGTCAGGATCCCCGTGGCGCCGGCTGTTGCGGCTGCCTGGGCGAATGCGGCCCCGTGGAAGCGGGCGCCCGGGGCGGCGACATACAGGTCCCCGGGCAGCACCGCCCGTGAGTCCAGGCAGATCCCGGTGACGGTTTGCCCGTCGTCTCCGATGATGGTCGCCCCGCGTCCGGTCTCGTGCAGGTACTCGAGCATGGCCCGTAACGTGGTGGTCCGCTTAATCGCAGGGCGAAGCAAGGCTTCGGCGGCGCGGGGTGTCAGGGCTTTAGGCATTACCACGATTTCTTTTGTTCGGATCCGACGAACACGTCATAGCCGTTGGGCTTCGAATTGCTCGGCGGAACGTTGTAGGCGTTCAGTGTCTTGCTCATGACTTCGCTAAAGGTGTCCCCGACCGACCACGACTTCCAGTCGCCCTTGGGCCGGTACATGGTCACGACCACGGCGATCTGTGGGTCATCCAGGGGCGCGACCCCGGCGAACGAGCTGGTGTAGCCGTCATATCCGCCGGAAGGGCCTGCGGCCTGCCCGGTGCCGGACTTCCCGCCGACGCGGTAGCCCGATACTGCCATCTTAGTGCCGGTACCCTCCAGAACCACAGTCTCCATCATCCGCAGCATCTCCTTGGAGGTCTTCTTGGAGACGACCCGTTCGGTCTTGGGCGCCGCGGGTTTCTCGATGCTGCCATCCGGGTTGACGTAGGAGTCAATCAGCGTGGGGTCGATGCGGACCCCGCCGTTGGCAATCGCTTGGGTGATCTGCGCGGTGTGCAGCGCGGTCTGCGTGTAGGCCTGGCCGAACATCGTCGCATACTGTTGGCGGCGCTCCCAGGTCTTCGGCGGGGCAAGGATTCCCTGGCTGGCCCCGCTCAGGCCGATATCGATGGCCTTGCCCAAACCCAGCTTTTTCATGTATTTGTAGCGGGTCTCGTTGCTCATTTTCTCGCCGACCATCACCGTGCCGGTGTTGTAGGAGCGGGCAAAGATTCCGGCTACCGTCATGTCGTAGGTCGCATGTTTGAGCGAGTCGTTGATGGTTTCCTTGTTGATCGTGTAGGCGTGGGGCACCTTGAAGGCATCGGTCGGCTTAACCACCCCTTCTTCGAGGGCCGCTGCGAAGGTGGCGACCTTGCCGGTGGACCCCGGTTCGAAGGCGTCGGTGATCGATGCCGAGGTGCGGAACTGTGCCTCGGTGGCGCTGGGATCGTTGGGGTCAAGTTGGTTCGAATCGCCAATGGCGATCAGCCGCCCGGTCTTGACCTCTTCGACCACCACCGAAACCCACTCGGCGTTGAACTGCTTCTGCTTCTTCAACGCCTCTTCCTGGGCAATGAACTGGATGTCCCCGTCGGTGGTGAGCTTGATGTCCTG
>JAUNVO010000004.1:22247-29605 GCA_030540695.1 Micrococcaceae bacterium
ACTGACGGTTTCCCGGGTGGCGCCACCGGTGGGCTTCTTGCGAACGATCGGTTTGTCCGCATCGACCTTGCGCTGGTCGATGACCAGGTCATAGCGATCCACGCTGGTGGCCAGGATCGTTCCGTGTGCATCAAGGATCTGTCCGCGCTTCGGCTGGGTTTCCTGCTCCCGGGTTCGGTTCTTGACCGCGTCGGCCGCCACGGCCTTTGCGTTGAGCGATTGGACGAAAAACAGTCGCCCGCCGGTGAGCATCAAGAGCACCAGGGCGATCGCCACGACCATCCGCAGGCGCAGCTTGACCGTTCCGGCGGTGGTTGGGGATTCTTTTGACATACGGTCCTCAGCTCATGCCGGATGGGCGTGGTCGTGCGTGCGTTCGGCCGAAAGTGGCCACAGGATTAGGCTACTACTGCCCGGGGGCCTTCAAGCTCGGTGCGGGGATGGTTCCCCCGTTGAGCTCGGTCTTTGCGAAGGAAGGCCGGGCCCCTTCGGGCGTCGCGGGTTTCTGGGCCACCGGGCTCTTGGGCACTGCAACCTGTTCCGGGATGGGATCGGCGGCCTTTTGCCCGCTAGCCTTCTCCGGGCCTTTTTCCGCGCCCTTGGATGGCTTCTTGACAGCAACCGGAAGCTCCGGGCTGGCCGGGGACTTCAGGGTCCCGCTCTTGGACTCTTTTTCCTTGCTGGGCTTCTCGGCTGCGGTGGGTGTGCCAGCGATCTTTCCGGAATCCAGGTCTATGGCAGCAGGTGCACCGGGCTTGACCATTCCAAGATCGGCGGCCTTTTTGGCAATCACCTGTGGGGCTCCCAGATACAGGGCCTCCTGTCGCAACGCCTCGTTTTCCTGCGACAGCGCCCGTTCCTGCCCACGCAGTTCCACCGCCGTGTACTGGCCATTGGCAATGGACACGTTGATCAAAAGCACTGCGACCACCGAAGCGATGATCACGATGAAGATGGTGACGAGGAAGGGGACCCTGCGCCTGGTTTCGAGCCCGGGCACCACCGACAGCGTGGTGCGGGGCTTGGCCGTCGATTCTTCCGGGCGCGAGGCGGAAATCGGCTTTGGGGCAGCACTGAGCGCGTTGGCGCCCTGGATGGCAGTCCGCCCGATGACGCGGGTATGTACGCGGTTAGGTATCCGGTTGCTCATTCTCAGCCCCTCTTCATGATGCGTTCCACGGCTCGCAGCTTCGCCGAGGCCGCCCGTGGATTTTCCGCTATTTCTTGGTCCGTCGGTTTCTCGGTGCCTCGTGTGAGGACCTTGAATTGCGCCTTGTGTTCCTCAAGCTCGACGGGGAACCCCACCGGAGCGGAAGACTTTGAACCGGCGGCAAAGTGCCGTTTGGTGATCTTGTCTTCCAGCGAGTGGTAGCTCATCACCACGACGCGTCCTCCGACATGCAAGGACCCCATGGCTGCTGGAATGGCCCGCTCAAGCACGTCGAGTTCCTCATTGACTTCAATGCGAAGGGCTTGGAAGGTCCGTTTGGCGGGGTGTCCCCCGGTCCGGGCTGCCGCAGCGGGAACGACGGAGCGGATCGCTGCGACCAGTTCCTCGGTGGTGCTGAACGGCTTGGTTTTGCGTGCTTCGACGATCGAGGACGCGATACGTCCGGCGAACTTTTCCTCGCCCCAGGAACGGATTATTCGCACGAGTTCGCTTTCGCTGTACTCGTTGACGATATCCGCTGCGGTGGGGCCGCGTGAGGTGTCCATACGCATGTCCAACGGGGCATCATAGGAGTAGGCGAAGCCGCGTTCACGTTCATCGAGTTGCAAGGAGGAAACCCCGAGGTCGAAAAGGACCCCGTCGATTCCGTCGAACCCGAGATCCGCGACAACGTCGGCGATCTCGTCATAGATCGCGTGGACCAGATCGGTGCGGTTGGCATATGGTTCCAACCGTTCCCCGGCGAGAGCCAAGGCCTGTTCGTCGCGGTCAAGACCGATGAGGTGGATATCGGGAAAACGCTGAAGCAGTGCTTCGGAATGGCCCCCCATGCCCAACGTGCAATCAACAACCACACCGTGGCCGCGTGCCGCAATGCCGGACTCAATGCCAGGAGCCAAAAGCCCTACGCAACGATCAAGCAGTACCGGAACATGACGTTCCGAGGCGGAACGCCCTGCTGTTCCGTCAATATTCACTGCTCCCCCTTTCGCGTGGTCATTTGTGCCTCATACATTGGCTGAGACCAGATCCCCCTCCGACCCGGCGCTACCCAGCCTGGCTCCGGGGAAGTGGAGCCAGGATGCGCTTGCACGGGCGGCTGGAGATCTCATCCAAGCCACTATCCCGATATCCCCCATCATGAGATGGCTAGGAACCCGGAAGTACTTCGTCATCCGTTTCGGAGAACGCGTTCTCCTGTTCATCGAGATAGGAATTCCACGCCGTGGTATCCCATATTTCGACACGGTTTCCCGTGCCGATCACCGTGACTTCCCGACCCAGCCCCGCATATTCGCGAAGCATCGAAGGAATGGTGACCCGACCCTGCTTGTCCGGCAATTCATCTGAAGCACCGGAGAGAAAAACACGTGCATAGTCCCGTGCCTGGCGTGATGAGATCGGAGCCTGGCTCATTTGCTCATGCTGTTTCTCAAATTCACGTTGGCTGAAGACATAGATGCAGCGTTCCTGGCCACGAGTCAGAACCAGCCCATTGGCTAATTCGTCACGATATTTGGCCGGGAGGATCAATCGCCCCTTCTCATCCAAGCGCGGCGTATACGTTCCAAGGAACACACCGACCGCCTTTCGGACCGAAAGGGGCCACTTGCCCCATTCCCCTCTATTTCGCTCCACTTTACTCCACAAGCCTCCACTGTCAACGACCATTTTCCTTTTCTGAGAGCTAAAGAGAACGAAAACTGTTGATTTTCCGGGGAAATTCGACCGGGGTGTGAAGTGGAGGGAAAATGGATTCAGACCAAACTCCCAGCAATGGATAAGGTTTCCACGTTGGTACGGCGCCGGGCAGGAACACCGGTTTTTCAACGATCTCCGGTGTCGGGCACGGAACGGTGGGTCCAGGCCGCGCTGCCGGTGGGGGCAAGTGGAGGGACACGGCCATCCGGAAACCCGGCGCCGCAAGGGCGACAAATATAAATTGCGTCGATTAGCCTTACTCGGCGAGTCGCGGGTTGCGGCACTCTGCATTGGCCGGCGCAACAGTCACGCCGACCCTTGGGAAGGCCCCGGGGCACGTCAAACCGGAAGCTTTCCAATTGGCACCACCAGAGGACGTTCCAGGTGGGGCCTGGGCCTTAAACGAGTCAAGGCCCCGCGCAATGCGGGGCCTTGTTGGCTTTGGAAAGGTGCAAAAAGCTAGATTGCGTTCAAATAAGTCAAAGAGTCGAGTTAGGAGGACCCGTGTTCGTCACGCTTGCGCTGCTCCCACTTGTTCTCTAGGTCGCTCATGAAACCGGACTTCTGCTGCCCGCTCGATGGTCCGGGCATTCCTGTTTTCTTGCCGCCGCCCCTGCGTGAAAGTGCCAGATAAACCCCGGCAAACATAATAACGAACCCCAAGACACCGACGAGAATCACTTGGCTCGAAACACCAAAGATCAACACACCGATACCCACGATACCGATCAACACGCCCAATGCGAGGTTGCGTGTTGAATAGTTCCCCGCCGTCGACGCAGACTTCATCGTCGAGGCGAAGCGATGGTCCTCATGTAGCTGCTTTTCCAGCTGCTCCAGAAGACGTTGCTCATGCTCGGAAAGTGGCATCGTCTCTTCCCTTTCACTTCACGGTCCGGGCTCTCGCCTTTACCTACTTGAACGTAATACACCTTGGCAATGTTCCCGGCCGATGCGACTGGCTAACTTCTACTTCCAGAATAGTCCCGAAACTCGCTAATAAGGTAGTCAGGATTCAACTCACAGCGGACTCACGGGTGATCGTCTAAGATGCCCCCGGTGTTTGCTCCCGCTTTTGTCCGTGCTCTAGCAGCGAAGCAGGCCGAAGGGCCCCGGCGGGGAACCTCGATCGGATCATATCCATGGTTTCCTCGGTCTGGCGCCAGTTGTCATCCCGCGGATCAATACTCAATTGCATCCCGCCTCCGGCATCGCGCAGCTTTTCCGCACGAAGGCCCACAAGCCTGACGGACTGGGGCCTGGTTCCGAGTTTCTCCAGCAAGCCCTCCGCCGCGGCAACCAGCTCCCCGGCGGAATTGCTGGGCACCGAAAGCGTCCGGCTTCGGGAAAGGGTTGAAAAGTCGCTGTATCGCAGCTTCAATGCAACCACCCCGGCGACCTTGTCGCTCTTTCGCAGCCGGGTGGCCACCCGGTGGCCAAGATGCAGTAATTCGCGGCGCAACATCGAGTCATCCCAGATGTCGACAGCGAAGGTTTCTTCGGCGCCAATGGACTTCTCCTCGCGTTCGGTTTCCACGGGCCGCTCATCTCGTCCCCAGGCAAGGTCAAAAAGGTGGATTCCTGTGGCCCCCAACCGCCGGCTGAGAGTGTTCTGCGGTGTATGGGCCAATTGCTCCACCGTGGTGATTCCCATTTCGCGCAACACCAAGGCCGTCTTGGCCCCCACCCCCCAGAGCGCGTCAACGGGCAGGGTGTGCAGATACGAGAGCGTTTGTTCCGGGCGGACCACCAACATGCCATCGGGCTTGGCACGGGTGGAGGCCACCTTGGCCACGAATTTCGAAGCCGCAACGCCCACGCTCGCCGGCAAGCCCAACTCCGAACGCAGCCGCTCGCGAATCATCTGCCCGATAGCCTCGGGAGGTCCCAGGCGACGAATGCTCCCTGTCACATCCAGGAAAGCCTCATCCACGCTGACCGGCTCGACCAGTGGGGTGAACTCGCTGAAGATCGCCATGATCCTGGCGGAGTATGCCACATACCGGGAATGGGTTGGTTCGATCACCACTGCGCGTGGTGCCAACCTGACCGCCATGGCCATTGGCATCGCGGACTTCACCCCCAGGGCCCGGCAATCATAGGAAGCCGAAAGCACCACCGATCGCTCCCCCGGGTGCCCGACGATCACCTGGCGATCGGCCAATTCGGGACGGGAAAGCAATTCGACGGAAACAAAAAACGCATCCATGTCGACATGCAATATCGCTCGTGCCTTACCGTGGACCATGTGTCAAAGTCTATCCAACGAGCCCAGGAATCCAGCCGGCATCGACCACACGGCTAGAGTTAGGGCCAAGACCAGTTTGCACGACCCGACGGATGGAACTCATGACATTTTTAGCTGCGGACACCACCGATCCCGAAAAGGCACGGGAACTTTCCGCAGATTTCTCGGAGCGGCTCGAAGCCTTGCTTTCGTCTTTCCTTGCCGAACAACATGCAGCCATCTCTGATATCGCCCCGGACGCCGCCGAACTCGTCACTGCCATCGACGAGTTGACCCGCGGAGGAAAGCGCCTGCGGCCGCTCTTCGCCTTCTGGGGCTATTTGGGCGCCGGAGGGGACCCCGGAGCCACGGACATCGTCCAGGCCGGAGCCGCCCTCGAGCTATTCCAGGCCGCGGCGCTGATACACGATGACCTCATCGACCGTTCCGACACCCGTCGTGGCCAGCCCAGCATGCACCGGCGCTTCGAGTCCCTGCACCGCTCATCGGGATGGCACCGCGACGCGTCCAGGTTTGGTGAAGCCGCTTCGATCCTCGCCGGAGACCTGTGTCTTTCGCTCAGCGAGCAGCTCTTCGCCACCATCGCCACCCCTGTTCCCGAGGCGCGGATGATTTTTGACCGGATGCGCGCCCAGGTGATGGCAGGGCAGTACCTGGACGTCCTTGAGGAGTCCGCCGGACCGGCGTATGGGCCCGCCGAGGCCGTCAAACGTGCCAGGACAATCGTTCGATACAAGTCGGCGAAATACTCCGTGGAAAACCCGACCTTGCTCGGTGGCGCGCTGGCCGGAGCATCCACGGACCTGTTGGCACAATATTCCGGTTTCGCGCTGCCCCTGGGCGAGGCCTTCCAGCTGCGTGACGATGTCTTGGGTGTTTTTGGAGACCCTGCGGTCACCGGCAAACCGGCAGGCGATGACCTGCGGGAGGGAAAGCGCACAGAGATCATCGCCCACGCACTGACATTGGCCTCTTCGGAGGACCAGGAGTTCATCCAGACGCGGCTCGGCGCCGATGATCTAAGTGAAGATGAGGTCGTGCGGATGCGGGACCTATTGGAATCCTGCGGTGCCTTGCAAGCCACTGAGGCGTCCATTGCAGAGCTTTCAGAACAGGGCTTGGGTGCCTTGGACGAACTCGCCGTCGCCCCGCTGGCACGCCGGGGACTGCGCATCCTGGGGTTGGCTGCCATCCGTCGCACCTCCTAGAAGTCTTTGGACCGAAACATGAAAGCGGCGAGCCCCATCCGGCATTCCGGATGGGGCTCGCGGCTTTTGTCATGGCTCGGGGATGAGCCGTGCGGAAATCTGTGTTGCTACCAGCTCAGCGCCTGCGCACGACGGCGAATCTCGGTCTTGCGCCCGGCGCGCAGAGCGTCCATGGGCGTGCCGTTCAATGATTCATCGGGAGTGAAGAGCCAGACGAGCAGTTCCTCGTCCTCGTAACCGGAGTCCTGAAGCACCGAAATCGTTCCCTTGAGGCTATCGACAACGGCTCCGTCCATGACGAATGCCGCAGGTACGGACCGGATGTTTCGCGCTCCGATGCGCACGGCGATAATGGCCCGTTCGTCGATTAGGCTATGGACCCTTTTAATGGAAACGTTTAGCGCTTCGGCAAGGTCGGGCAGGGGCAGCCACTCGGCTACTAGGTTCTCAAGGTTGCTCACCATTCCAGCGTGCCACATCCCGGGGTGGTTCTGGAGCCATATGGGTGAATTCTTCGTGGGATCTTTCACAAAACCGATGTGGTGGTGTAAATTCACATTAGTCACACCTGCATCATGAGTCACAGACTGCACAGGGGCCACACTCCTGTGCCTTTCTTTGCGACCGAACGATTCGTCCTTGTCCCAACCCAAAGGATCGCTCCATGTCACTTCCCCACCACAAGCGCGTCAGAGCCATGGGCGGCGCCGTAGCCACGGCTGCAATCCCTGCCGTGGTCCTCGGCTCCCTTGCGCTGCCTGCCCAGGCAGCCCCATTGCCAACCCGTGAGGCGCTCGCGCCCAAGGCGGCAACCCCGGCCATGCTCAAGGCAGCCGAAGCACGAATCAGTGCCCACCTGGTGGCATCCCACGTACCGGGGACGGTGACCCCGCTTTCCAAGAAGAGCGGAACCGTCACCGTCAAGAAGAACGACACCCTCTCACACATCTCCGTGCGCACCGGGGTTTCCGTTTCGGCGCTCAAGAAGGCCAACGGGCTCACCTCGGACATGATCAAGCCGGGGCAGGTG
>JAUNVO010000004.1:29705-40034 GCA_030540695.1 Micrococcaceae bacterium
CACAACATGTCGGTTTCATCCTTCATGCAGCTGAACAACCTTTCCAATGGCGATATCATCAGGCCCGGCGACAAGCTGAAAATCAGCGGTTCAACGGGGAACACGGGTACGCAGAAGCGCCCCTCCTCGCCAAAGACTCCCCCTGCACCGAAAAAGCAGTCCGGAAACACCAGCTACACCGTGGTTTCCGGGGACACTCTGGGACACATCGCACTCAAGACCGGCACCCCGCAGAACACCATCCTGCGGCTGAACCCCGGGCTGACGTACGCATCCGTGCTGAAAATCGGCCAGAAACTAAAGGTCGGCGGATCCGCTGGGAACTCCGCCCCCCGCACATCAGACGTGAACCCGACGAACTCCAAGCCGTTGGTCAAGGACAACTTCCTGGGCCGCACCTATGATTCGGGCGTGGTCCGTTCGGCAAACGAGAACAAGCGCGAACTTCTCTCGCGCAACCTGCCCTCGCGGGCGGCCATGAAGTCGATGGTCGCCAGCACCGCCCGGCAGATGGGGGTCGATCCCTCATTGGCCTTGGCACATTCGTTCCAGGAATCCAGTTTCAACATGAACGCCGTCTCCCCGGCAAACGCCGTGGGAGCCATGCAGGTCATCCCCTCGGCCGGCCAATGGGCCGAGGGCCTGGTGGGGCGCAAGCTGGACCTGTTGAACCCGCAGGACAACGTCACCGCGGGCATCGCCATCATCCGCGCGCACCAGCGCAGTGCACCATCGGTGGAAATGGGCATCGCCTACTACTACCAGGGCGCAACGGGCGTGAAGCGCAACGGGATGTACGCAGACACCAAGAACTACGTCGCCAGCATCTTGGCACACCAGAAGAAGTTCGGCTAGCACCACCGCGTCACGCCAAAAGGCGGGCCCCGGATCCGCAAGGAGTCCGGGGCCCGCCTTTTGGCGTGCCAGGGGCAGTCAGCGCTTGGCCGTGGCGGGCAGTTCGATCACCACACGGGTGCCGGGCCCCTTGCGGTCCTCCCAATGGATATTGCCACCAAGCTCGCTGGTGACCAAGGTCCGCACGATCTGCAGGCCCAGGCCCTCGGTTCGCGGGCCATCGGGCAGCCCCACGCCGTCATCGGTGACCGAGACCCGCAAGATGTCCTCCCCCACGGCGTTGCGGTTCCGCTGCGCGGCAAGGACCACCGTGCCGTCGCGGCTGGCCAGTCCGTGCTCAACGGCGTTGGTGACCAGTTCGTTGATGACCAGGGAAAGCGGGGTGGCAAGTTCCGCCGGCAGGTGCCCGAAGGCCCCCGCCTTCTCTGTAGTGACCTTCTGTCCCGGCGAGGCGATTTCCACGATTAGCCGGAACTGCCTGTCGATGAGCTCGTCAAAGTCAACGTTCTCGCTCAATGACTGGGATAGGGTCTCGTGCACCGCCGCGATCGTGGCGACACGGCGCATCGCCTGGTCCAGGCCCTGTCGGCCCTCGTCGGATTTCATCCTGCGCGACTGCATGCGCAGCAGCGCGGCCACCGTCTGCAGGTTGTTCTTCACCCGATGGTGGATTTCACGGATCGTCGCGTCCTTGGAGACCAGTTCCTTCTCCCGGCGGCGCAGCTCGCTGACATCGCGACACAGCACCAACGCACCATAGCGGCCCTCGGCATTGCGCAGCGGGATCGCGCGCAACGACAGCGTGACTCCCATCGACTCGATCTCGGTGCGCCAGGGCATCTTGCCCGAGACCACCAGCGGAAGGGCCTCGTCGGTGAGCCGTCGATCCTTGAGAAGCGACATCGTCGTCACCGAGAGCGATTTGCCTTCCAATGTTTCCGCGGCGCCCAGGCGGCGGTAAGCCGAGACGGCATTGGGGCTGGCGTACTGGACCACGGCGCCTGCATCCAGCCGGATGAATCCGTCGCCCACGCGCGGGGCACCGCGCCGCGACCCGGTGGGTGTGGCGAAGTCCGGCCACAGCCCCCGGGTGCACATGCGCAGCAGATCCTCGGCACATTGCTTGTAGGTCAGTTCCAGCCTCGAGGGCATGCGCGATCCGGCGAGGTCGAAGTGCACCGAGAGCACCGCCAGGGTGCGTCCGTTGCGCACCAGCGGAACGGCCTCGATGAGCATCGAGTGGTCCCCCGGGGTCGGTGTCCCGGCGTCGGAGCGAACAATGTCCTGGCTCTGCCATGCCGCCTCGACCAGGTGTTTGAGGTCCTTGCGGATCCGCTCGCCCACGAAGTCGGTGTGGAACACGGTGTGCGAGGTGGAGGGACGCACATGGGCCAACGCCTTGTACGTCCCTTCCGGGACCGGAAACCACAACACCAGATCGGCGAACGCCAGATCGGCGATGAGTTGCCAGTCCCCCACCAGCAGGTGGATCCAATCTTCATCCCCAGGACCAAAATCAGCGCTTTGGCGTAGTTGGTCGGTGAAGATGGCCAAAGGATTACCTCCGTACGATGGAACGCAACAGCCGCAGCGCCACCGAGAGGGACGCCATGTCATCGCGTTCCAGCCGGTTCACTTCCGCGAACATGTCCTGTGCACGATCAAGGTTAGCCGCGTTCGCTTCCATCCACAGCTGCACACGCGCATCCGGATCCGTTTCGTCGCCGTTGCCTGCAACCACGTCGCGGGTGAAGTCGATGATCGTGGAGTACAGGTCATCGCGCAACGCCGCGCGTGCCAGTGTCTTCCACCGGTCGTCACGGGGCAGCGAGGTGATCCGCTCGAGCAACGAATCGACGTCGAAGTTGGCGTAGAGCACGTAGTAGACCTCGGCGAGGTCAGCGGCGTCAACACCGCTGCGGCTTGCCTCCGCCGCGATGTCCAGCAGCGCGAAGGACTCGAACTGCTCGGACCAGCGGGTGGCCAGGGCATCGGTGAGGCCCCACGCCATGCCCTCGGCCTTCCCGCGGGCCACCCGTTCTCCATCGACGCCGCGCAGCATCGGACCGATCTTCGGGCGCAAGGACTGCACCGTCGGGCCGAAGGAAGCCACGGCCTCATCCACCGAAACCTCGCGGTCCACATTGTGGAGGTACCAGCGGGTTGCGCGATCAAGCAGCCGGCGCATGTCCAGGTGCAGGCGGCACCAGTGCGTCGAGTCGAAGGAAGCGGGCAACGCATTGATCGCTTCGATCTGCTCATCGAGCTTGTAGATCTCACGCAGTGCGACGAATGCCTTGGCCACCTGGGCCGCGGAGGCCCCGGTTTCCTCCATCACGCGGAACGCATAGGTGGTTCCGCCGATGTTAACCATGTCGTTGGCTACGACAGTGGCAATGATCTCGCGGCGCAACGAGTGGGAATCCAGTTCCTCACCGAAGCGCTCGGAAAGCTGGCGCGGGAAGTAGTTGCGCAGCGTCCGGGCAAAGTGCGGGTCATCGGGCAGGTCGCTGGTGGCCAGCTCCGTTGAGAGCTGGATCTTTGCATAGGCAACCACCACGGCAAGTTCGGGTCCGGTCAGTGACGCCCCGGTGGCCAGGCGCGCCTCGAGTTCGACGGTGGATGGCAGGAACTCGATCTCGCGATCAAGGTCTGCATGCTCCACCAGCCAATCCATCAGCCGTTCAAAGGCGGGGGTCCAGGAAGCAAGTTCCTGCCGGTCGGTGAGCAGCAGCACGTTCTGGTCGAAGTTGGTCTGCAAGACCAACCGCGATACCTCGTCGGTCATCGAATGCAGGAATCCGGCACGCTCCTCGTGCGACAGCTTCCCTGCCTTGACCATGCGGTCAACGAAGATCTTGATGTTGACCTCGTGGTCCGAGCAGTCCACGCCCGCGGAGTTGTCGATGGCATCGGTGTTCAGGATGACCCCGTTCAACGCCGCCTCGATGCGCCCACGCTGGGTCATGCCCAGGTTGCCGCCCTCGCCGATGACGCGGGCACGGATCTGTGCCCCGTTGACGCGGATCGCGTCGTTTGCGCGATCCCCGACTTCCGCGTGGGATTCGTCGGCCGCCTTGACGTAGGTGCCGATGCCGCCGTTGTAGAGCAGGTCCACCGGGGCGCCAAGGATCGCCTTGAGCAGGTCGTTGGGAGCCATCGAAATCACCGTGGATTCGAGTCCAAGGACCTCGCGCACCTCGGGGGAAACCGGGATCGACTTCATCGACCGGGAGAACACCCCGCCGCCGGCGGAGATCAGCTCCTTGTTGTAGTCGGCCCATGAGGAACGCGGAAGCTCGAACAGGCGCTGGCGTTCCTCGAACGCCGACTCCGGCTCCGGGCTCGGGTCCAGGAAGATGTCGCGGTGGTCGAACGCGGCGACCAGCTTGATGCTGCGGGTGCGAAGCATGCCGTTGCCAAAGACGTCACCGGACATGTCGCCCACGCCGGCCGCGGTGAATCCCTCGCTCTGGGTATCCAGGCCCAGCTCCATGAAGTGGCGCTTGACCGATTCCCAGGCGCCGCGGGCGGTGATCCCCATGGCCTTGTGGTCGTAGCCCACCGAGCCGCCGGAGGCGAAAGCGTCGCCGAGCCAGTGGCCGCGTTCGAGCGAGATCTCGTTGGCGATGTCGGAGAACGATGCGGTTCCCTTGTCGGCGGCGACCACCAGGTAGGTGTCGTCACCATCCAGGCGCACCACGTTTTCGGGCGGCACCACGCGTTCGCCCGATTCATCGGCAACAAGGTTGTCGGTGATTTCCAGCAGGGAGCGGATGAAGATGCGGTAGGCGGCCTTGCCTTCCTCCATCCAGGCGCCGCGGTCGATGGCGGGGTTGGGCAGCGCCTTGGCGAAGAAGCCGCCCTTGGCGCCGCTGGGCACGATCACCGCGTTCTTGACCATCTGGGCCTTGACCAGGCCCAGCACCTCGGTGCGGAAGTCCTCCCGGCGGTCGGACCAGCGCAGCCCGCCACGGGCGACCTCCCCGAAACGAAGGTGCACGCCTTCGACGCGTGGTGAACAGACCCAGATCTCGTACTTGGGTCGGGGGAACGGTGCGTCGGTGATCTTCCCCGGCAGCAACTTGAAGGCCAGCGCCGCCGGGTCCAGGTAGTAGTTGGTGCGCAGCGTGGCCTCGATGAGGTTCACGAAGCGGCGCAGCAGC
The DNA here is from genome assembly GCA_030540695.1 of Micrococcaceae bacterium. Taxonomy (GTDB): domain Bacteria; phylum Actinomycetota; class Actinomycetes; order Actinomycetales; family Micrococcaceae; genus Paeniglutamicibacter. Next base: position 34,727 of record JAUNVO010000004.1, read on the forward strand.
TTGTCGGCATCAAGCGTCGGCACCCGGTCCAGCGCCTCGTTGAGCGCCTCGTGGGCGTTGGCGATCGCGGCCGCGGATTCCTCGGCGCCCAGCTCCGGATCGAAGGTTCCCTCGAAGAGCGCGATGAGGCCGTGGGTGACATCCGGGTTGGCCACCAGGGTGTCGTTCATGAAGCTGTAGGAGTTCGAGGCCCCCAGTTGGTGCAGGTAGCGGCAGTAGGCCCGCAACAGCCCCACTTGCCTCCAGGACACCGATTCCAGGAGTACCAGGCGATTGAGGTTGTCCGACTCCGAAACACCGCGCACCACTGCGGAGTAGGCTTCGGCGAGCAGTTCCTCGGAGTCCACCGGGTCGATGCCCTCGGGGAATTTCAGGCCCAAGTCGTAGAGGTAGCGCGGGTCCGATCCTGCCGGGGTGATGGCGAAGGGCCGTTCCTCGATGACGTCCAGGCCCAGGTTCTGCAACACCGGAAGGATCTTGGACAGCGAGAGCGGAACCTTGAGGTAAAGCTTCATCCGGGCGTTGACCTCGGAGTCCTCGTCCTCCTCGGGGACGTAGAACTTCACCACCGGTCCGACGTGGCCGGGCTCCTCGTACTGGCCAAAGCGTTCGACGTCGGCCAGGGCGTCCTCGACCTCGAAGTGGACGCGGTATGCGGGGGGGAAGGCTTCCGCCCACCTGTTGGAAAGTGCCGTGCCTTCCTCGGCACCGTATCTCTGGTTGGCCGCGACGCTCACGCCTTCGGACCACGAACGCACGGCGGCGACCAGCTTGGTCTCCAGCCCGGCGCGATCCACCACGGGGGTCAGCCCGTGGCGCTGCAGCCGGATCCGGTAGAACAGGCGCACCAGCGCGGATTCGCTCATGCGCACGTCGAAGTCCATGGACTCGGCGTTGAACGCCTTGGTGAGCTCCTTTTCGATGCGCAGGCGCACCCCGGTGGTGTACCTGTCACGCGGTAGGTACACCAACGCGGACATGAAGCGCCCGTAGACGTCGGGACGCAGGAAGAGCGAGGTGCGGCGGCGCTCCTGCAACCGCAGGATGCCCAGCACGGTGTCGGTGAGCTGCTCGACGGAGATCTGGAAGAGCTCGTCGCGCGGGTAGGTCTCCAGGATCGTGACGATGTCCTTGCCGGAGTGGGAGGCGGGGGCGAATCCGGCGCGCTTGAGCACCGCTTCGACCTTCTCGCGCACCACCGGGACGCTGCGCACCGATGAGGTGTAGACACTGGAGGCGAACAGGCCGATGAAACGGCGTTCGCCGTTGACGTTGCCCTGCGCGTCGAAGCGCTTGACGCCCACGTAGTCAAGGTAGATCCCGCGGTGCACGGTGGAGCGGGAGTTGGCCTTGGTGATCACCAAGGCGCGCTTGTCGCGCGCCATCGCCCGACCGCGCTTGGTGAGATGCTGGGTGTCGCGTGCCGGAACTGCATTGCGCATCAGTCCCAGGCCGGATTCGACCTGCAGGCGCAGCACGTCCTCGTTGTTCTCGGTGATCAGGTCGTATTCGCGGTAGCCCAGGAAGGTGAAGTTGCCGGCGTCAAGCCAGTGCAGCAGGTCAACGGCGGCGTCCAGGTCGGGGATTTCCTCGGCCCCTACGACGGTGGAAAGCGAATCCGCGATCTCGTGGGCCTTGTTGCGCATCGGCGCCCAGTCCTCCACGGCGGCGCGCACGTCCTTGAGAATGCGTTCGAGGCCGGCGATCAAATCGGCCACCGCCTCGTCCGAGGGGTCCCCGCCGAGTTCCACGGAGATCCACGATTCGACCGCGGCATTGCGGTTTTCGGCGATCAGCGCGGAGATCTGCGGCATCGCGGCGGTGTCGCCGCTGGCGACATGGTCGTTGGCGGACACCGAGTCCAGCGAGGTGAGGTGTCCGTCCGTGCCATCTCGCCCGACCAGGAAGGTCGGGTGGACCACGACGTTGATGGCAACCTTCTGCCGCACGATTTCCGCGGTGACCGAGTCGACGAGGAATGGCATGTCGTCGGTGACCACGTAGACCATGGTCGTTCCGGCATGCCGGGTGACTGCCACGCGGGCCGTCTTGGGCTCCCTTTCCCAACCAACGGTCAGGTGGGCCGCCACACGAGATTCGAGTTGCTGGGGCGAGTAGGCCACTGCATCTTCTGGTGCCAACTGGCCGTAGTAGTTTGCTACCAAATCGGCAGTTAGCGTCTCAGCGATGAAAGTTTCGGACATGCTGGACTCCGACGAGTTCAAAAAGAACGCCTCCGTGGATCGATGTGCGTTTCGCACCATTGCGCAACGCTTGTGTTACAACACTATCCCGACGGGTTACGGACGTCACCTCGAAGGCGCGAATCGCCGCAAAAGCGTTTGTTTGGGCCGAACCCGGTGCCCTGCCAGTGCAGCAATGGCCACCCGGAGCTCGGAATGCGGGGCGATCTCCGCCAAGGCGCTTCCGGCCAGCAACGCCGCCTCGACGGCTGCCGGGTCGCTGGGAAGGTAACCGCAGACCGGTATTCCCGGCCCGAACCGTTCCCAGGTTTCGGCCAGGGCATGACGCGGGGAGGCTCCTGCATTGGCCACCGACACCTTGTTGAACAGCACCTTCACCGGGAGCTCGCCCAGCACCTCGTGCATTTCCTCCAGTGCACGGATCAGCCGAGGGACCCCGATGCTGTCGGCGGCACCGAGCGCATAGACTTCATCGGCGATGCGCAACATGGCGGCCGTGACACCGTTGCGTTGCGGGGCGGCGGTGTCGAAAGTCAGGTCCTCGTCGAGTTCCAGGGGCGCACCGACATCGATGACAATGACATCGCAACCTTCCTGCAGCGCCAGCACCGCGCGGCGCAACGCTGTGGGGCGCAGTTCGGGCCATCGGCTGGCCCGCGGCAGGCCGGTGGCCACGCGCATGCGTGCCCCCGCGATCACCACCTGCGCGCATATCCGCTCGAGCTTTGCGGCATCGAACCTGCCGGTATCCACGCTTCGGCAGAGCTGCGCGATGCCCGCTGCCTCGTCGAGCAGCCCCAGTTGGACGGCTTGGGACGCCCCGTAGGTGTCGGCATCGAGCAACACCACCTCCGCATTCGCCAGGGCGCAGTCCACCGCGTAGTTCAGCGCAACCAGGGATCGTCCCGGGGACCCAACAGGACCCCAAAAGACAACCACGCGCGCCTGTTTCCCCGGTTCCGCAGTGGCTTCTTCCGAGGATCCGGCGGGACCGGTGCCGCGTTCGCGGTGTCCGAGTTCGGTCCGGGCGCGGGTGAGCAGGATGCCCAGCTCGGCGGCCGTCGTGGCGGTGCCCGCCACATAGGCGCCGGCGGCGGCCAGACGCCTTCCTTGTGCGGCGTCGTCGCAGAGCACCACCACCGGAACCCCGCGTTCGACCATCGCATCGATGTCTTGGGTTTCGGTTTCCTCCGTGGCTCCGGCCATGATCACGGCATCGGCCAGGCCGGTTTCACACAGCGCGATCACCTCGACGACCTCCGTACAGCTGCGCGCCACGGTGAGGACCCCGCGGTGGCTCTCAAGCCGATCGACGACGCTCCCGTCGTCCCCGTGCAACACCACGGAGATATTCATGAGGCACTGGCCACGGGGTTGAACACGACTGTGATGCGCGCGTCGTTGGCCATGGCCTCGAGCAGGTCCGCCAGGGCGGTGTCAACCACCAGCACCTCGACCAGGGTGCCAGCGGTTCCACCGAATCCGGTGGCACGCTCCGAACGCGCGGTGACCTCTGCCGAGGGCAGCAACAGGCTCGGCGGCTCGTAGGCGTTCGCATTGCGGTCCTTCAGCGAGACCCAGACATCGACATGGGAGCCGGTGGAAATGGCAGCGGGAAGCGCATCGGGAAGCTCGATCGACACCGGACGGCGGTTGGTTCCGTCGGCCAGCCCCAACGCGCTGCGCGGCAGCAGCTGTCCCGCCCGGATCAGGGAATTGGCCCGGGTGCCATCGAGCAACCCCGGGTCAGCGGGGACGTAACCCTCTTCGAGCACGTCAAGTTTCACGTTCACGACGTTGAGCTTGTCCGCACTGACTTCCTCACCCAGGGAGATATCCGATTTCGCCGCATACATCGGGGTGGTTCGGTCCATCGAACTGGTCAGGGCAATCACCCCGACGCAGGAGGCCAACACGATCAGGATGCCCAGCAGCAGCCTCGGGTCCTTCCAGCTCGGCCTTGCCAGCCGACCGGCGGCCGGGCCGGCTTCATGAGCCTTGTCCATCTCGCACTCCCCCACTTCGCCACGGGCACTCGCGTGCGCCATCCCCGTCCGGACCTTACGGCGCGAACCATGGCGCGATGTTCCATGCACGGGTGCAACAGCCCCGGCTACGTTCTTGGTCGACACCATACGCCGCCCGGTGCCCGGCCGATAGGGCAGGCACATGATTGTGGATGGCACCGCGTCGGGACTACTCCTCGCGGCGCACCCTGGCGATGGCGGAAAAGGGGATCAACGATCGACCCATGACCGCGGGACCGCGGCGAAAGTCATCCTGCTCGTGCAGTGCCACCTCCACGAAGTCCTGACCCACTTGGTCCAAGGTGCCGGTGGCCAAAAGCTGCCCGTCCATCCCGCCGATCCGCACCCTCGCCCGATCGCGCACCAGCACGCGCAGTGCCTGGGAGAAGCCCACGCGGCGCTGCCCGTTTTCCGGACCCCGCCCTGCCGCAAGCGCCTTCCACCAGGCCACGGCCCGAATGGGAATCAGTTCCTCGGTACCTGCATGGGCCAGCATCAACCAGTCCCTCCCGATGGATGAAAGGTTTCCCGAGCGACGCTCGGCACCGAGCAGTTGGAGATCAACGCGCGAACCCAGATGCCGTTCCAGGCGCTGGAGCAGAGTCTGCCGCGCACGTTCGATTCGAACGATCTCCTGGACTTCGTTCATCCGTTCTTGGGCGGACTCGGCCTCGAACTGGGCTTCCAGATCGGCGAATAGCGATTCCCATCTCATGGGGCAACCCTAGATGCCTGAAACTCTTCCGCCTACCCCCTAGCTTCCGCAAACATCAAGTGTCATCATAATGAAACAAGCAGCATCAAATGATAACAAATGACATGACTTGAGGTTAACATGTTTTCGCGATCAGCTGGTGACAAGTTGGCAATGGGCGCGATCACGGCGCTATCCCTGGTCATGACCGGCTCAAGCCAACTCTTGTGGCGGCGGCTCCAGGAACACTCAATCGACGGGTCCCCGCTGGACGCCTGGTCGTTGGAACGCCTGACAGGAGTTGCCCTTGGCCTGTTTGGGGCCGCGGTCATTGCCTGGCTGCTGCTGAGCGTGGCCCTGGCCGTACTGGCCCACTTGCTCAA
>JAUNVO010000216.1 GCA_030540695.1 Micrococcaceae bacterium
GGTGTCGGCCTGCTGGGCACAAGTGCGGAGTCGAATACCCCCAGGTTGTTGGCTAACGATGTTCCACGCCGGCTTTGATTCCTTGCGGGAGGACCGATGTGCTGAATAATCCCACAAAATTGCTTCCATGATGGAACTACTTAGGCGTAGTCTTCAACCGTGGAAACAACCAAAGACAGATACGTGAAATTGCGCTGGTTCGGTCTCGGCGCCATCAGCTTGTCCGTGGCCCTGATCATCATGGACAGCACCATCGTGGCGGTCGCGGTCCCCGCCATCATCAACGACCTGGGCCTGAGCACCACGGAGGTGCAATGGATCCAGGAAATCTACACGCTGGTCTTTGCCGCGCTGCTGCTGGTCTGGGGCAGGGTCGCGGACCGGGTGGGGCGACGACGGATCCTGGTGCTGGGCATCCTGCTCTTCCTGGTGAGCTCGGCGCTGTGTGCGCTGGCCCCCTCGGGTATGTGGTTGATCGCGGCGCGTGCCGTGCAGGGGATCGGCGGATCGATGATCCTTCCCACCACCCTCTCGCTGCTCAACGCCAACTTCCGCGGCAAGGAACGCACGATCGCCTTCGCCGTATGGGGCTCGACCATCGGCGGCATGGCCGCCGTGGGGCCCATCGTCGGCGGCTGGCTGACTTCCTCCTACAGCTGGAATTGGGCATTTTTGATCAACGTCCCGCTGGGGTTGATCGCCGCGGGCGGTGTGCTGTACTTCGTGGCCGAGTCCCGGGAAACCGCCACCGGAAAGCTCGATGACTACCTTGGTGCCCTGCTCTCCGTGGTGGGTTTCGGCTCCTTGGCCTTCGGGCTGATCGAGGGACGCCACTACGGGTGGTGGAGCGCCAACGCCGATGCACCATTCTCCCTGTTCGGCCTTTCCCCGGTTCCGGCGACCTTCGTTGTCTCCATCCTGGCACTGGGCGGCTTCATTGCCCTGGAGCGTTCGCGCTCACGGGCCGAGCGCAGCGTCCTGCTTGATCTCTCGTTGTTCAACATCTCCTCGTTCTCGCGTGGAAACCTCACCGCACTGACGGTGAGCCTGGGGGAGTTCGGGTTGATCCTGTCCCTTCCGCTGTGGTTCCAGAACGTCCTGGGCCTCAGTGCGCTGCAGGCAGGACTGGCCTTGGTGCCCCTGGCCGTCGGCTCCTTCGTGGCCTCCGGTGCGATTTCCGCGCTGTCCAAGTCACTGCCCGCGGTGCGCATGGTGCAGCTGGGCGTCGGGCTGGAGATCATTTCGGTCGCGACCCTGGCCTTGTTGATCCGCCCGGATTCCTCCACCTGGATGACGTCGGGGATCCTCTTTGTCTATGGGATCGGGGTGGGGTTCGCCACCGCCCAGCTGACCCAGGTGGTCTTGGCCGATGTTCCGGTGCAGCAATCGGGCCAGGCCGCCTCCACGCAGTCCACCGCACGTCAAGTGGGCTCGGCGCTGGGAATCGCGATCCTGGGAACCGCGTTGTTCACCACCTTGAAGAATTCCACCGAATCACAGGTCTCCGGGCTGGTGGCCCAGTTCCCGCAACTCCAGGGCGCCGTCGACTCGGTGACCCACAGCTCCGGCGGCACGATCTCCGCGCTGGCATCAAACCCGCAGACCGCAGCCATCGCCGATGCGGCACGCAACGCGTTGACCCAAGGGGTGTCCGTCGCCGCCTGGATAGCGGCCGGCGTCTTGTTGCTCGGACTGCTCACCAGCCTGAGGCTCAAGCCCGCCATGCCGCACGATGGGCAACCGCCGGCGACGGCGGACGTGGAGGAAAAGAAGCCGCGGCACGCTGCCGATGCCCCGGCCACCGGCATCCCGTCAACCACGGTCCGAGGGAACGACGAATAGCCGATCAGCCACCGCGCGCGTGGCTTTAGGCACGGTGGCCGGGAGCCCCTCGCGCTTAACTGTTCCCGGTGGCCTTGGCCAGGGCTGCGCGCAATTGGGTGCGTCCGGCTCCCTCGCGCAGGGATTGGCCCAGGGTATGGAGCTCATCACGGGTGTCCTGCGGAAGCGAAAGCATGGCGCCCAGGGCGAGACGGAGCTCTTGAACCGTGGCGGTGTTGGGCGCCAGCGCCGCACCAAAGCCGATGTTCTCCAAGGCGGCGGCCCCGGCGAACTGGTCGGTGGAAAACGGCAGCACCACGGTGGGCACCCCGAAGGTCAGGGACTCGGTGACGGAGTTGTTTCCGCCGTGGGTCACCGCCGCCGCGGCCGAACCCAGCAGCGTGACCTGCGGCAGGAACTCGCCCACCAGCCAGTTCTCGGGAACTTCGCCCAAGGATTCGGGACCGGCCGATCCGTAGGCCACCGCGGCCCGGATGTTCGATTCCTTCAACGCCGTGACCACTTTGTTCAGCACGTCCCCGCGCACCGAGAGGAAGCTGCCGAAGCTGACATAGACAAACGGCTCGTCGCTTTCTGCGAGCCACGCCTGGATATGCTCCTCTGCGGATTCGGCGCGCACCGAGGAACCGATGAAGACATGCGGGGGTAGGTGGCCGGCACGTTCCTCGCTCATGAGTTCACCGGGGTAGTTGAAGACCAGCACGTCGCCGTGTTCGGCAAAGGCGTCGGGGGATGGCGGGAGCCCCGGCGCCAACTGCGCCAGCGCCGAATTCCACTCGGAGGTGAATGACTCGGACACGCGGGTGCACAGGTTGCGCAGTTCCTCGATCTCTTGGTCCTCCGGCGAGAACGCCGCCGGCCACACCGGGGGAAGGCCGTAGACTTCCGCGGCCGCCGGCAGGGGCAGTGCCGTGGGGTGTCCCAGGACCACGTCGATGTGTTCGATTCCGGCGGCCACCATGCCCAGGCGTGCGCTGAAGGCCAGGTGGTCCACGATGATCGTGCTCGGCTTCACCTCCTCGATGATCTTCTGCACGGCCCGCGCGGTGTTCACCGGTTCCCACATCAAATCGCTCATGCGTGCCTCGGCCTGGAAGGCCAGGGTCTGCACCATGCCCAGACGGGTGGCGGCAAAGAACCCGCGCAGCGCATCATCCTCGCCGTCGGGCTGTTCCTCGGCACGGATCACCCCGGGGTTCGAGCCGCGGCTCAGTTGCAGGTGCACATGCTCAAAGCCAAAGGATTCAACGATCGATGCGGTAGCTTCCCCGGTGGCGACCACCACCTTGTCGCCGGCTTCGAGCCAGTTGGTGCCCAAGGCGGCCAGCGGGTAGAGGTGGGAGGCGTAGTCGGGAGAAATGATCAGCAGCGTCATGGGGCGGAAACCAGCTCTCTTTGAAGTTCCACGTCGGCGTGGTGCACATCGGAATATACCTTCGCCAAGGCCCGTGCCATGGCTTGAACGGTGAAATCGGCCTCGACGACGGAGCGCGAATACGCCGCGCGCTCCCCGGTGGTCTCCGCCGCGGCGCAGGCCAGGGCCTCGGCGATGGAGTTGCCCAGCAGCCGCGTGTCCCAGGTGGTGGTGAGGAAGCCGGTGCGACCGTGTTCGAGGTAGGTGGCCGGTCCTCCGCCATTGGGAGCAACGACCAACAGGCCCGTGGCCATGGCCTCAAGCAACGCGATGCCGAATTCCTCCTTCAGGCTTCCGCAGACGTACACCCCGCGCGGTGCGGCAAATCCGGGCAACCCGGTGCGCGCCGCCGCGACCCAGTGGGCCACGGTGCCGTTGGGCCGGTGGCCCGGCAGGAACAGTCCGTGTGCTGCACGCTGCGCAGGATCGATGATGGCATCGATGCGGGCCAGCTGCTCACGTTCATCGGCCGAGGGGTTCTTCATGTTCCCGCCGACCAGCAGCAGGTTCGCTTTATCGCGCAGCCCCGAGTTGGCCCAGGCCTCGACGATCGAGGCCATGCCCTTGACCCGGTGGAAGCGTCCCACGCTGATCACCAGGGGCAAACCGCGTCGCTGAGCAGGCAGGGAGCTGAGCAGTTCGGCCAGCTCCTGAAGCGGCTCGGCCGCGTCTTGCCCCGCGGCATGTTCCTGGGCCTGGCGGACCGCATGGTCAACGACGCCAAGGTCGATGCCCTCGGGGACAATGGTGTGCCTGTTCGGTTCGGCGGCCATGTCCAGGCCCACCAGTTGCTTCATGTCGTTTTCGAGGTTGGGCCTCGGGAAGAAGATGGTGTGGGCTGCATTGGAGGCCATGCGCTGCACCAGCCGGGCGCGGAACCAGAAATGTTCCACCGCGTCGATCTCCCCGAAGTTTTCGCGGGTCAGCTGCCCGGCGAGGTCCATCGAATTGATCACCGCGTGCGGGTCAGGTGCCGCGGTGAAGATCACCGGGATATCGAGCTTGCGGGCCACATCGAAGGCCGCCAGGCTGCCCACGTCCGCCATGCGCAGGTGCAGCGCGTCAACGTGTCCGACGGATTTGAGGATCCGCTGGATGCCGCGGCGGGCTGCCACGCGCAGCGGCCAGGCGCTCGCCGAGGGCAAGGGGCCCTGCAACAAGGGGACCCGGCCGTAGAGGTGCCCGGTGTGCTCCTGGGCCAGGGTGGCCATGCTTTGTGCGGCAGCTTCAAGGCCACCACGTGAAAGCGTCAACACGCGCTCGACGGGGACCTGGTTGCCGTCGGCTTCCGATCCGCTGACCAGGGCATCGCCGAGCCGGACCAGCAAGGTGGCGATCCCGCCGTTGTCCCCGCTGCCCGCCTGGCTCAGCTCCGCATCGATATCGGCATGCAGGAAGAGCTGGGCCACGGTCAACCCCGTTTCACTTCTCGGGGGCACCGAGGTGGCATCCGGCATGGCGGCCTCGGAAAGATCGGTCAGCGCAAGCCGCGCGGCCTCGGCGAGCAGGCCGGTTCCCTCGGCGATCCGCTGGAGCAGGGCGCACGTGGTCTCCTCGGCGGTTCGCTGTCCCAGGGCAATGACGGCGGCCACGCGGACCGTTTGTTCCTCGTCGGCATCTTGGGCAATGCGCAGCAGCGGGGCGGTCGCCATCCAGTGCTGCACCAGGCCAAGCGTTTCCACCAGCCGGTAGCGGCTTGCCGGTTCGGCGACGCCCAAGAGTGCGCTTTCAAGGCCGACAGCAACCATTTCCGGGGCCGGGACCGCCCAGTCCTCCAAGGTGCGTTGCGCCAGCATGGCGGCGAACCCGCCCGAAGAGACCAGCCCGATGAGCCGTCCCATGGATCCGGCGCGTGGTGCCAGGGAGCTATGCGCCCACGCGGCATGTTCGCGGATGAAGCCTTGATCGCTGGAGAGCAACTCCGAAAGGGTGAGATCGGCTTCCTCATCACCGATCTGGGCCAGGGCGTGGATGGCTGCGATCGCAGAGAGTTGGTCCTCCGAGGAGATGGTGCTGCGCAGCAGACGCAGGTTTCGGACCCCGCCGTCACGGCTAGCTTCCACGGCCAGGTCATCTCCCAGTCGCAAGGCATCGACGAGCCGTTCGGCCTTCTTCACCGCATCAAGACAAATCTGGACTCTCACGTGTAAACCTCTTCAACGAATGTTCAGGCCGGCA
>JAUNVO010000217.1 GCA_030540695.1 Micrococcaceae bacterium
TTCGACTTCCAGCCCCTGGGCCCGTTGCCGCCGGCCTTGTACTCCTGGAGCGGGACCTCGTTGGCGGCCCAGGCGGCCAGGATCGGGTCCACGATCCTCCAGCATTCCTCCGCCGTGTCCCCGCGCACCGAGAGCGTCGGATCCCCGGAGAGCACGCCCAGGAGCACTTCGCCGTAGGGCAGCAAATCCGGGGAGTTCAGTTCGGTGCCCAGGGTCACCCGGTTCAGGGTGTGGATCTCGCCGGGCCCGTTCACATCCAGGTCCAGGTCCAGGGTGTCCGGGCCGAATCCGATGCGCAGCGTGGTGGGGGAGTCCGCCCCCTTGAACCCGGTGGGCAGGTGGTTCACCGGCCGGAAGGTGATGATTGCTTCCTTGCGCGGGGTGCCCAGCGCCTTCCCGGCGCGCAGGATGAACTCGGTGCCCGCCCAGCGGGAGTTGTTGATGGCCAGGGTGACCTCCGCCAGGGTCTCGGTGTTCCGTGAGGCATCCACCCCGTCCTCGGCCGCATAGTCCGGGACCTTCCGGCCCTTGGAGGTGCCGGCGGTGTACCGGGCGCGGCGGGTGGAGTCCTTGATTTCCCCGGCCACGGCGGTGGCCCGCAGCACCGAACCCAGGTGGTCGCGCACATCGCGTTCGCCCAACGTCGCCGGCGCATACATCGTCAACAGGGCCAGGACCTGCAGCAGGTGGGACTGGATCATGTCGCGCAGCGCGCCGGCGCTGTCGTAGTACCCGGCCCGGTTTTCCAGGGCGAGGTACTCGTCGTAGAAGATCTCGACCTTCTGCACGTGCTCGGAGGTGAATAGCGGCTCCAGCAGCCGGTTGGCGAAGCGCAGGCCCAGGATGTTGAAGACCGTGCCCTTGCCCAGGAAGTGGTCCACCCGGTGGATGTTTTCCTCGGGCACCAGGCGGATCAACGTCCGGTTCAGCTCGGCGGCGGATGCCTGGTCCGAGCCGAACGGCTTTTCCATCACCAGCACCGTGGATTCATCCAGCTCCCCGGGCTTCAATGCCTCGCAGGCCTTCTGCGTCACCGCCGGCGGCAGGGCGAAGTAGATTGCCACCGGGGCCTTGAGCGAGTTGACCAGCTTGGCCAACTCCCCGTCCTTGGTGACATCGAGTTCGGTGAAGGAGGTGCCTGTGGGGAGGGCTTTGAGCGCGGATTTGCCCTCCTGGGTCGCGCCGTCGGCGCCGGCCTGGCAGATATCGGTGACCCGCTTGAGCCACTGCTGCTGGGAGTACCCCGGGCCTCCTGCCCCGGCGAGCGTGATTCCGGCCGCCTTCCCGGAGCCGATCAGCCGGGCCAGGCCCGGAAGAAGCAGCCTTCCGGTGAGGTCCCCGGACGCGCCAAGGATCAACAATGTGCTTACATGGGTGTCGGCTTTGTTACCTGTTTGAGTACTCACACTTCCAGACTGCCACTTGTTGCCCGAAACCGGCAGGCTTTATTGGTAATCTTGGATGTTGAGTCCAGCGGGTTAGACCGCGCCTAACGCCCACAACGAAAGAAGTGCACGGCACGTGTTCAATTCACTCTCCGACCGCCTGACATCCACCTTCAAGAACCTTCGCGGGAAGGGACGGCTCACCGAGGCCGACATCGACGGCACCGTACGTGAGATCCGCCGTGCGCTGCTGGATGCCGACGTCGCCGTTTCCGTCGTCCGTGCCTTCGTCGCCCAGGTGAAGGAACGCGCCCTGGGCGCTGAGGTCTCCGGTTCGCTGAACCCGGGCCAGCAGATCGTCAAGATCGTCAACGAGGAACTCGTGGGCATCCTGGGCGGTGAGACCCGCCGGCTGAACCTGGCCAAGGTCCCGCCCACGGTGATCATGCTCGCCGGCCTGCAGGGCGCGGGCAAGACCACCCTGGCCGGAAAGCTGGCCAAGCACCTCAAGGCCCAGGGCCACACCCCGCTGCTCATCGCCTGTGACCTCCAGCGCCCCAACGCGGTCAAGCAGCTCCAGGTCAACGGCCAGCGCGCCGGGGTCCCGGTGTACGCACCGCACCCCGGGGTCTCCTCCGAGTTCGAGAACGCCACCGGTGATCCGGTGGCGGTGGCCCGCGACGGCATCTCCGAGGCCAAGGCGAAGCTGCATGACGTGGTCATCGTTGACACCGCCGGACGACTGGGCGTGGACGCCGAGTTGATGGCCCAGGCCGCGAACATCCGTGCCGCGATCGACCCCGACGAGGTGCTCTTCGTCATTGACGCGATGATCGGCCAGGACGCGGTGAACACCGCCCAGGCGTTCAACGACGGGGTCGGGGTCACCGGCGTGGTGCTGACCAAGCTCGACGGCGATGCCCGCGGCGGCGCCGCGCTCTCGGTGGCCTCGGTGACCGGCAAGCCGGTCATGTACGCCTCCACCGGCGAGAACCTCGATGACTTCGAAATCTTCCACCCGGACCGCATGGCCTCGCGGATCCTTGACATGGGTGACGTGCTCACCCTGATCGAGCAGGCCGAGCAGAACTGGGACAAGGGCGAAGCCGAGCGGATGGCGAAGAAGTTCGCCGACCGCGAGGACTTCACCCTCGATGACTTCCTGGCCCAGATGGCGCAGATCCGCAAGATGGGATCGATGAAGAAGATCCTGGGCATGATGCCCGGTTCGCAGATCTCCCGCCAGCAGCTCGAGCAGTTCGACGAGTCGCAGATGGACCGCATCGAGGCCATCGTGCGCTCGATGACCCCGCACGAGCGGGTCGCCCCGAAGATCATCAACGGCTCGCGCCGCGCCCGCATCGCCAAGGGCTCCGGCGTGCACGTCTCGGAGGTCAATTCGATGCTCGAGCGCTTCGGCGAGGCCCAGAAGATGATGAAGAAGCTGGCCTCCGGCGGCGCGATGCCCGGGATGCCGGGGGGCCGCGGCGGCGCCAAGAAGGGCGCCAAGGGCGGGAACAAGAAGAAGCAGGCGAAGTTCGGAAACCCGGCCAAGGCGGCCCAGATCGCCGCTGCGGAGGCCGAAAAGGCCAAGGCGGCGCCCACCGGGGCGTCCTTCGGTGCCGGGACCAAGGAATTCGATCCCGCGGACATGAACCTGCCCAAGGGCTTTGAGAAGTTCCTTGGCAAGTAGCGGGTCGGATATCGAGGCAGGGGAGCAGCCATGGCTGGTCGCCTCCCTCGCCCTGATCTTCGATGAGCCGGCCGCCGCGCCGGCGCATCAACGCGTTTCCAGCATGCTCGCCGCGCGGCGGAGCATCTCGCTGCTGGCCGAACCGGTGTCGTGGGGGCACTATTGCGTGATCGAGATGGTGCTGGCGGTCAACGCCTCCGGCTTCATCGTGATGGCCGATGAGGCTGGAGAGATCAGCTTCGGGCAGCAGATCGAGGGATTCGCCATTGCCCTCAAGCGCGGCACCGGCGCGCGCTACGCCGAGTTCGACGACGTGGACGCCGAAACCGGCGAACCCATCGCCGATGAGCTGCTCGTCCATCCCGCCGGGGGACGATCGGTCCTGCTGGGTTCATTCACCGGCTCCGAGGTGGCTTCCTTCGCCTCCGCATCCAAGACCTCCTGGCGCCATTTCTCCACCGGGCACGACGATGTCGCGGTGCACGATGGCTACATGCCCGAGATCATGCTGCCGAAATCCGCTTTCCCCGCGCTCATGCTCTGCAAGCTCGGCCCGCGCTATGCCGCCGTCTTCTGGTTCGCGGGCCAGGACCGCAAGCTCCACGGCTATCCCGGCTTCGGCCACGGCTTCTCGGTCCCCGTGCGCCCGGTGCTAGGCGCCGCCGGCGGCAGCGAGGCCGCCGTCGTGGAGGAATTCCTCACCCGCGAATGGCAGGCCCCCGATACCGGGGCGATCGCCGGGTTATCGGACTACGGCCTGGATCCCGCAAAGATCACCGAACTCGAAGCGGTGCTGGCCGGGCCCGGGTCCCCGGAGAAACTCGGCGCCCTCCTGGGCCTGCTGGACCGCGATCCCGCACTGGCCGGGTACCTCGATCAGGGCTCGGAACCGGAATCCGCGAAAACCATTGAACCGACGGGGACCGGCGGCACGGTAGCCACCGGGTGGCGCAAGCTCTTCAACCCGCTTGCCTGGCGCCCGTCCGCCCAGATCTGCTGGGGTGGGTTCGAGGCGTTGGTGGCACTCGCCTTCTTCACCGCGACCGCTTGGCAGCAGGCGTGGGTGCCGCACTGGGCGGTGGTGCTCATCGGGATCCTGTGGGGCATCGACGCACTGAGCAACCTGTCCGCCGGCATCTGGCGCCTGGTCCGCCGCCGCAGGGGCGCGCGCATCTAGACGCGCCCGGACCTGCGGCGGATCAGGAGTCGGCGATGACCGATCCGTCTTTCGCGTTGATCGAGACCTCGACGTCGTCACTGCTTCCCCGGGGCAGAATGTCGAATTCGTACTTGACCGTTCCGTCGTCCTTGCCCTCGAGCTTCCACGAGGTGATGGTGCCCTCCTGCTGCCCGCGCGCGGTCTTGGCCGCGTCTTCGAGCGCAACGATGTTCTCGGTGTCAATGAGCTTCAGGCGGTTTTCGGCCACGTCGTCACCGACCTGGTCCTCGTCGCTGGAGAGCTTTTCGAGGCTCTCGGCATCGAATTGCACCTCGAACTGGGCGGCATCGGTCACCAACTCGATCTTGTATTCGAGCCCGCCGCGATCCCTGGGTTCGAGCTCTATCTCGATCGGATCGCCGGGGAATATCTTCCGGGCAGCCTCCAAGGCATCGTTCCAGCTCTTGGCCGGCGGGTTCTCGATGACGTCCCGGGTCTCGGCGGTGCCTTCCGAAGTGCCGGAGGAGGGTGCCTGGCTGCTCGTGGGAGCGGAACCGGTGGCTTCGCTGCTCATCGGCGCAGTGCTGGAGGCGTCGTTCGATGGCGTCGCGTCCGTCGTCGGCCCTGACCCTGAACACCCGGTGATCAGTGCCAAGCAGGCAGCGGTGGAAGCAGCTAGGGTTAGCCCGGCCGAGATGCGCATGGGGTTTCCTTCCGTCGTGAAATCCAGCGGTATGCCAAGGGATTAGGCACCTTTCTCCACGCTAGCCCCCGATTCAAGACGCGGCAAGATCCCCGGTATGCTCGAAGGTCACGACAGGCATGCAGCTGCGCGCCGAATCAGGGGAGTCCAGGAGGCGCCGTGAGCTACAAGTTGCGCAAGGCCGATTTGTTTTCCGAGTCCGCCGTATACGGCTTGGTGGTGGTCTCTGCGTTGCTGATGGTCACGAACCGATACGAGGCGACCTCTGCAGACGTCTTCCTCAAGGTGCTGGGAACGGTGCTGGTCTTCTGGCTCGCCCACCTCTTTGCCACGGCGGTCTCGCATCTGGGCCACGTGGCGGATGGGGAAGCGCCGATCCGGGAGTCTTTTCGCCATGCGCTGGTCCATTCGTTGGGGATGCTGATGGCCTCGGTGCTGCCACTGGTGATCATCCTGCTGGGGGTGCTGAACC
>JAUNVO010000218.1:0-1690 GCA_030540695.1 Micrococcaceae bacterium
CACCAGGAAGCACGAGGAGAGATCTTGAGCATTCGTCCGGTCACCATCTACGGCGAACCAGTCCTGCACACACGCGCCCGGGAGGTTACGGAATTCAACGACGAACTCCGTGAGCTCATCAAGGACATGTACGACACGATGGATGCCGCCAACGGCGTGGGCCTGGCAGCACCGCAGATCGGTGTGGGCCTGCGCATCTTCACCTACCAGTTCGAGAACGACGACGGCGTCGCGCCCCGCGGGGTACTGGTCAACCCTCGACTGACGCTCTCCAAGGTCTCGCAGGCCACCCCGGACCCGGATGACGACGTCGAGGGCTGCCTTTCGGCACCGGCATTGAACTTTCCACTCAAGCGCGCGGAGTTCGCCCGCGTTGAGGGCTTCGACGCTGAAGGGAACCCAGTATCCTTTGACGCCACCGACTGGTTTGCACGGATCATGCAGCACGAGTACGACCATTTGGATGGTTTCCTCTACGTCGACAAGCTCAACGACAAGTGGGCCAAGCGGTGGAAAAAAGCCAAGAAATCTCTGGGCTGGGGGGTCCCTGACCTGACATGGCTGCCGGGCACCGATACAGATCCTTTCGGGCACGACGAACCGTAGGCCTTGCGCCACGCATTCCAGCACGCCGGCCCCGAACCCTTGCCGGCGCACCACCGCTAACAGCACCCGCCATGCCCACCACGGCTAGACATCCCAAGGAGCTCATGAGCAAGCACCAGGACACCGAGACGTCCACGCAGATCCTCCGGTTGTGTGCCGTGGACGGCCAGGACCGTGTGGGGTGCACCGCCTTGCTGCAGCGCCCCGAGGACGACGGGACACGCAGCGCGCGTGATGCGTTGGAGGCGCGCTGGGGAACATTCCCGGCCGAGGGGGCCACACGCCCCGAAGGGGTCGCCACCGAAGCTTGGCAGCAGGCACTGCTGCGTTTTGCCCCGGTTGCCGCCGGACGCATGGAACTCAATGGCATCGCGCCGCGGGTGATCGGGGCGACGCTGGCGGATATCGGCCGCCAGTTCCAGCTTCATCGGCGCACCCACGGGGGTTTCGGCATGGCTACCGACTGGTGGTCCACCCTTCACCTTTCCGGATCGCTCTACCGGCTCGGACGATTGCAGTTCCATTTGCATCGCGAGTCCGCGCGTGGTGCCTGGGTGGTCGGCGTTCATATCCCCGAAGACGGGCCCCTGGATGCCGCCGCGGTGGATTCCTCATTCGCGCTGGCCTCCACGTTCTTTGCCCGGCATTTCCCCGCACAGCCCATCGAGCACGCCTACTGCGATTCCTGGTTGCTTGATCCCTGCCTCGCGCAGGGGCTGCCGGAGTCCAACATGGCCCGGTTCGCCGCACGCTTCAGCGACGTTGTCCTGCACGAGGCTCCCGGGGACGCGCTGTATTTCACGTTCCGGGCACCGGCGGACGTCGATGTGTCCACACTGCCACGCAAGTCCTCGCTGCAGCGCCTTGTCCTTGAAAGGATCGAGGCCGGCGGCCATTGGCAGGCAGGCAGGGGCCGCGCAGCATGGCCGCTGCCCGCGGGCCACTAGCCACCCTCCGAGGTCGGCCGGCCGCACAGCGGGCATGCGCCAGAGAACGGGCATGGCCCTTGGCCTTAACAAGGGAACATAAAGGGCGGGTTGTGGGCGCCCGCGATACGGGGGGGCCACCCCCCCCCGGGTGGGCC
>JAUNVO010000218.1:1700-3455 GCA_030540695.1 Micrococcaceae bacterium
GGGCGGTTTGTGGCCCCCGGATATCCGGGGGCTACAACCCGCCCCTTATGGCAGCGTACCCAGTGGGCCGGCTACCGGTGCCGGTTGGCTAGACGCCGGCCGTTTCGACCGCAGCGATGGTCGGGACCGCCAACGGGTGGGTCCCTGCCATGGTCTCGATGACGCGCACGACCTGGCAGGAGTATCCGAACTCGTTGTCGTACCAGACGTAGACGACGGCGTTCTTGCCGGTGACGATGGTGGCCAGGCCATCAACGATGCCGGCACGACGCGATCCGACAAAGTCGGTGGAGACGACCTCGGGGGAATCGATGTAGTCGATCTGCTTGTGCAGCTCCGCACCCAGCGAGGTCTCACGCAGGAAGTTGTTCAGTTCTTCCTTGTCCGTGGCGGTCTCCAGGTTAAGGTTCAGGATCGCCATGGAAACGTTGGGGGTCGGTACACGGATGGCGTTGCCCGTCAGCTTGCCTTCGAGCTCGGGCAGGGCCTTGGCGACCGCCTTGGCGGCACCGGTCTCGGTGATGACCATGTTCAACGCCGCCGAACGTCCCCGACGCTCACCCTTGTGGAAGTTGTCAATCAGGTTCTGGTCGTTGGTGAACGAGTGGACCGTCTCGACATGGCCGTGAACGACGCCGAAGCGGTCGTTGAGCGCCTTGAGCACCGGGGTGATGGCGTTGGTGGTGCAGGATGCGGCGGTGACGATCTTGTCATCGGCAGTGATGTCCTTGTGGTTGATGCCATGGACGATGTTCTTCAACGCGCCCTTGCCCGGCGCGGTGAGCAGCACGCGGGAAACCCCCTTGGCTGCCAAGTGCTTGGACAGGCCCTCTTCGTCGCGCCAGATACCGGTGTTGTCCACAACGATGGCGTTGTTGATGCCGAATTCCGTGTAGTCAACGGTGGCCGGATCGTTCGAGTAGATGACCTGGATCAATGTTCCGTTGGCCAAGATGGTGTTGTTTTCCTCGTCCACGGTGATCGAACCGTCGAACTTGCCGTGGACGGAGTCGCGACGCAGCAGCGAGGCACGCTTGACGAGGTCGTCACTGGAGCCCTTGCGAACAACAATTGCGCGAAGGCGAAGGCCGTAGCCACCGCGTTCGATGAGGATGCGGGCCAACAGGCGCCCGATGCGGCCGAATCCGTAGAGGACCACATCCGTTGGCTCGGCATCGGTTGCGCCAGCCTTGCCGACCTTGTCGCCGAGCTCCTCGGTGAGGAAGGCGTTGAGGTCGGAGGAACCGGATTCATTGAACTTCTTGTTCAAGCGGCCCAGATCGATGGCGACGGCACCGACGTTCAGTGCGTCGATGGCCTTGAGCATCGGCATGCTCTGCTCAAGGGAGAGCGCTTCGCCGTCGATGCGGCGCACCACGCGGTGGGCCTTGAGGATGTTGATGGCAGACTGATTGATCAGCTTGCGGCCGTAGATGGAGGTCACCACGTTGTTGTTGCGGTACAGGCGCCCGATCAACGGGATCATGGCTTCGGCGAGTTCTTCGCGTCCGCTCCATTCCTGTAGGGCTTCGACAGACTGCTGGGTCACTGAATATCCTTCCGGGTCAGCCGGCTGGAGATCCTCAAACCGGTTGTTACCGCTAAAGCACCGTTGCAGAAGCGGTTCTAGAGGGGGTATGCAGGTTCTTTCCCCCGAGGGGCGCTAAGGCCCACCCACCATTCTAGTATGCGTGGACCACGATCTTCCGAACTCCCCGGTGAGGTCGCTCACACCGGCCGGTCGGAAATCACCGG
>JAUNVO010000218.1:3555-5385 GCA_030540695.1 Micrococcaceae bacterium
GCGGGTGTTGGGAAGGGGACGGGATGGCCGATACGCCGGGTTCTGTGCCGCGGCCGGTTACCCGAATCGCGGTGACGATCATCTATCTAGGAGCGCCGTTGCCGGCGCCCTCAAGCGGTCCACCCGACTACATTGAGCGAACAACCCAGTAGTCTGTATGACCTTGCTCCGGGTGGGGTTTACCGAGCCGTTCCAGTCACCTGGAACGCTGGTGGTCTCTTACACCACCGTTTCACCCTTACCCGCACAAGTGCGGGCGGTCTATTCTCTGTGGCACTGGCCTGCGGGTTTCCCCGAGTGGGCGTTACCCACCACCTCGTTCTGTGGAGCCCGGACGTTCCTCGGGCCACTTGCGTGACACGCGATCGCCTGGCCATCCCGTCCAGCATCCAAGTCTAGTCGCTCCACCGCACCCGGGTGACCACGCGCCGATCCGACGGTGGAGGGGCCTGGCCGGCCCAACCTTGTCCAGCTGCCAAGTTCCGCATCCCCTGTACCCGCGCCAAGCCGGGACCCGAATCGGGGATTGGGTCGCGGGCCGACTAGGCTTGGTTGGTGCTTATTCTGCTTCCGCCTTCCGAAGGCAAACAACCCCCCGGCAACGGTGCACCCTTCGATCCCGAGACCCTGCAGTTTCCCGAACTGAACGCATCCCGCGAGCAACTGCTGACGGTGCTGTCCACCGTGTCGGGCGCTGATGATGCCTTGGAAGTCCTGGGGGTCGGAAAGTCGTTGGTCGCCGAGGTGACACGGAACATCGCCCTGCATACGGAGCCGGCTGCTGCTGCCCATACGGTGTACAACGGGGTGCTCTTCGAGGCCCTGGGTTATGACCGACTCGATGAAGAGGCGCGCAAACGGGCCGATTCTTCCATCCTGGTGATCTCCGCGTTGTGGGGGGCGGTGGGCTTCGCCGACCACATCCCCGCCTACCGACTCTCAATGTCGGTGAAGCTGCCCGAGATCGGAAAACTTGCCAGCTGGTGGAAGCCCCGGCTGACACCGGTGCTCAACGCACGGGCGGGTGACGGCCTGGTTGTCGATTGCCGCTCCAGCACCTACGCCGCGGCCTGGGTGCCCCCGGCACAGAATACCGTCAGCGTCTCGGTGTTCCAGCTGCGCAGCGGCAAGCTCAAGGTAGTTTCGCATTTTGCCAAGCACACCCGCGGCGAGCTCGCCTCGCATCTGTTGACACGCGGCGCCGAGGTGGAGAGTCCCGAGGAACTGCTGGTGGCCGCCCAGGAACGCTGGCGGGCCGAGCTCGTCCCGGGCATCGGGCGCAAGTCGCATCAACTGAACATCATCCTGCCCGAGGACCACGCGTTCAAGGCCGTGGGCAACTAGCTTCGAAACGTCTCCCGGTCGGCACCGCCGGGTCCATCGGCGACGAGCTCGACTTCGAACCCTGCGTCATCTTGCAGGTAGATCG
The DNA here is from genome assembly GCA_030540695.1 of Micrococcaceae bacterium. Lineage (GTDB taxonomy): Bacteria > Actinomycetota > Actinomycetes > Actinomycetales > Micrococcaceae > Paeniglutamicibacter. Next base: position 4,985 of record JAUNVO010000218.1, read on the forward strand.
CGTAGTGCCCAGGTCCGCCGGCGTAGGGGCTCACCTGCCCGAAAAGGAGGGTGAAGCCGTGGGCCAGGGCTTCGGCACCAAGGTGGTACACACACCGCCGCGAACCGGCGACAAACGCCAAGTGGTTCAGTCCCGGGGACCGGCGCCGATGGGGCTCATCAAACACATCGGGACCGGACTCGAGGACAATATAGTCACGCGCGCCGACATAGCTGGTTCCGCGGAGCCACGTCGCCCGTGAGGCGTCAAGATCGCGCACCCAGATTTCGCTGTGGTGCAAGCGCCCGGAACCAGGAGCCGCCGGTTCGATCACGACGCGACCCTTCAGGCGCCCCAGTCGGAGCTTCGGACCAGGATGGCGCCGGTATCCGGACAGAACACCAGCTCGTCCGGCCTGGAAG
>JAUNVO010000219.1 GCA_030540695.1 Micrococcaceae bacterium
GATCAAAACCTACCCAGCGGCCAATCCACCTTCGAAATGATGAAGTGCCCCGCAGAGGGTTAGTCTTTGAACATCGAGAAAGGATGCAATTGGGAGCGATTTTAAGAGCCCAGAATGAATCAGGCCAAACATGGGACGATCCGTCCGAAGATCTCCTCTTCATGCTTATCGAGGACGTCGAAAGCGGTGATGAGGCATTCTTGATCGTCGAAGATTTGGCCGATTCGACGGGGCAGACCTATGTTCAGTCCATCCGAAATAGTGACGGGACTTTTGATGTTGAGCGTCGTGAGGGAACCCCGGATCGGCACTACGCCACGAACGTGGCAGACATGCGAGTCGCACACGCTGTAGTCACTTCATGGGCGTTCGATGCTGCACCCAAAGTCGAATCCCTCGTCTGGAGTCAACTCCGTTTCGACGATCAATAGTGCGAAGTGCCGATACGGATCCTTATCGCAGCTTCGATCCTTACGGGATTGCCCCGATTTAGCTTGACTTGACCAGGAAGCGGTGCCTCTGTCCCATAGACGTTCGGCTTCCGCAACGCGGTCAACCAATGATGCCGCGTACGGTGGGCATGCTGCCACCACCACCGGCGAGTGTCAGCCATGTACCCCTGGGAGCCAGATCAAGTCTTATGGGCCGCCAAGACAGAGTGGCTCAGGAAGTCATGGACAGTTAGTTCCCCAAACGCGGTGGAGATCAACTAACATCGGCTGGATGAGTATCCCCGTGAACGAGCCACGCGCAGACGAGTCGACTCTGGCTGGCCTGCGGTTCGAGTTATTTGTCCAGGACGTCGAAAAGTCCGTTCGCTTCTACAGCGCGACGCTCGGCCTGGAACCGCCCACAATTTGGTCACCTGACAGGTACGTGTCAATCAGCGCTGGGGTGATCAAGATCGGCATTCAGCACCTCGCGAATCTGCCCGCTGAGCACCACTTCAGCCCGAGCAACCTTGCCGGACCCCGCGGCGTGGGTCTGGAGATAGTCCTTGAGGTCGACGACGTCGACCTCGCCTACGCCAAAGCGGCACCCCACGCCGAGCACTGCGGCGGAAGCCTGGAACCGCTCGATGACCAGCCTTGGGGACTTCGAGACTTCCGGCTCATCGACCCAGACGGGTACTACGTGAGGGTCACTTCATATCGGAAGTGATGCTGAGCACTGTCCGCCGTCCCGCAGTACGTTCCCCTGCGGGTGGACTCTTGGAGGCTTGCTCCAACCAGGCTGTGGTCCAGTGGTTAGGCATCTGAGAGAGGCGCTACCGTTGGATGTTTTCTTTTCCCAAGATCCCTACTTGGTCTCGTTGGGATGCTTGGTATGGACCTGCTCCAGATAGACCACCGGGCCCTCGACGTAGAACCATATACGAGCATCGCCCTTGAGCGTTGGCTTGTGCTGCCATCGCTCATGGGTGGAGCCATTACGGGTCACGGCGCCGTGTTCACCACGCAAATGATAATTGGTCGGTGTAGCAGCCAGAGGTGTCCTCGTCAGAAAATCCCAAGCATCGGCCAAGGGGCCCCTGATTGTGGCCTTTAGATTCATCCAGCCACGCTGGGCCTGGGTAGAGGCGAAGCGAATCTCGTATTCAGACTTCTTTGTTGGCCGCTCGACTTTCAGGTTCTTGGCCATCCCTTAGGGGCGCTCAACGACTACGGAGTCATCGAGCCATTCCACGGGCTCCTGGCCGAGGCCGGCGGCGATAGCCGTCGCCGTTTCGCGCCAAGCTGTGAGTTCAGCAATGGCCAGGTGCGGCTGGTTGGTGGCGAACGAAGCGCGTGCGGCGGACAAAATATCATTGGCACAGGCCTGCTGATCGGCCGGGCTCAGCGCCAGCATCCAAGGGAACCTGTCGATCATGCGCATTACGAGAGTTCCATCGGTGCTCGTTGAAACCGCAACAAGCTGGGCTGCCAGCTCCAGCAGATTAGTGCGTGCTCGATCTGCACTGCCGGACATGAGCACCAGGGATTCACCGTCACGACGAGTGACCTCAACAGGATGATCTGCCGCAGCCGCGAAGACCTCAGCGGAAGAGCGGCTCAATTCAGAAGACTGAAACGTGGTTCGGGAACGGGTGAGTGTGTTCATGCTTCGATTCTAGTTCAGAACGTATTCAGAAGTCCATTGGATTCTTGCTCCTTGAGTCTTAAACAGTCCCGCAGGAGGTTCCCTCTGGAACTGCCATGGCACGACATTCCTGCTCCCGCGTGCGCCTGAATCCACAGGCCGGTATCCGACCGGGATACGGGACGGTTTGGCATCGTCTATGAACCGTCTGTAAGTGTGTCTACGAGTGAGTGCTGAGGCTCGACCGCGCCCGGACCATCCCGAGCAATACCAGTGCGGCGGCCACCGCTGTGATGGCAAACCCTGAGACGGTGACTCCGGTTTGGAATGTGGCAGCTTGGTCGGCAGTCCACGCGGGGGACGACATGTTGCCCGTGAAGAGCGCGGCGAGGATGGTTCCGGTGACGGCGATCCCGATGCCGGTGGCGATTTGGCTTGAGGTGTCGACCATGGCGGCGCCGATGGTGGTGCGGTTCTCCGGGAGTCCAGTCATGACGTTGGTACCCGCGACGACGCCGACGATGCGCATCCCTGCGGCGACGAGGACGAGGGAGAGAGCGATCCAGACGTAACCGAAGCGACTACCTGCGGCGAAGACGGCGAGGCCCAGCACGACCGACGAGGCGCTCATCCAGGCTGCGTGGTTCATCCCCACCTTTCGCAGGAACGGCCCGACGAGGCGGCCGCTGAAGAGCAGCACGATGACCTGCGGGAGCATTCCGATCGATGCCAGGGCCGGCGACCATCCCCACGCGAACTGGAGCTGAAGGGTGGCCATGTAGCTGAGGCCTGCGATCGCGAGACCGGAAGCGGCTTTGTAGGCGAGGCCGCTGGACACTAGTGGAAGTGCCACGAGTTTCAGATCCAGGAGCGGGTATCGTGCGGTGCGTTCGCGGACAACGAAGAGGACTGCCGCAGTGACGGCGCCGGCAGTTGCTGCCCACGGGGTCCGCGATCCGGTGCCCTCGTCGACGAACAGGGTCGGAGCCACTAGCGCCAGGACGATGGTTGCCGTGCCAAGCAGTGCCCCCGGAATATCGAGAGGGTCGCGGTGCAGCTCCTCGGGGAGGTCCTTCGCGACGCCGATACGGATTCCGATGAAGGCGAGGATCGCGATGGGCACGTTGATCAGGAGCAGGACCTGCCATGGTGCGAAAGCGAGGATGAAGCCGCCAACAGTCGGCCCGACCGCCAGCCCGACCAGTCCAACCGTGGAGATGAGCGTGATCGCGCGAACGCGTAGGGACTCGTCGTCAAAGAGTCGGAAGGCGAGTGCAATGGAGCCGGGGGTGGTCATGGCCGCGGCGATGCCCATGGCGGTACGGACGGCGATGAGCTGCTCCGGCGTCGTGACGAAAGCTGTGGCCGCACTGGCAAGGGCAAGAAGTGTGAGGCCGACCAGCATCACCCGGCGCCGGCCGAACCGGTCTGCGATGGCACTGAACAGCAGCATGAGACCACCGAAGACGACCGAGTAGGCGCCGGTGACCCACTGCAACATGGTGGTCGAAGCGTCAAATTCACGCCCAATGGTGGGGAGTGCGACGTTGAGGATCGAGTTGTCGAGCATCTCGAACAGGAACACAGCTGACAGGCCAGCGAGGGCTACCCCGGCCGTTTTCAGTGTCTGCGGACGATGCCGGGGTGGCGAGGTCTGTCCCTCGTCAGTCTGACTTGCTTGCTCATTTTTCAGGCTCATGGCACTTTCTCCGTTTAGGGGAGAAGTGGCAGCTCGGTGAGCGGCGTATGAACAAGGCTGACAGCCAGGCTTTTACTTCCGGTGTTTCCAACGTAACAGGCGCCAGCAGGGGTGACAAATAGCGTTGCACTTATAGTCGCCATTCACCGCTGCGATTCACACAACTCGCATAAACGCATTCATTGATGTCCCGCAGCAGGTTCGTTAACTGACGAGTTTCTAGTTCGCTGTGGCAACCCCCAGTTTGGGATCAAACTGCATATTGCTTACGATCGACTGATGGGGATAGACGAGGTTGTAGACGACATCCTTGGCCCGGCGCCCACAGCAGCAACGGTGCGACCCGCCCGAAGTATGTGGGTAACCGTTGCCGTTACCACTGTGATAAATCTAGCGATGCTTCCCGCGCACCAATTTCTGGGGCTTCTCATATTGTTCTCGGTGGGGAACACGGACTCGAGTGGCAGAGGTGGCCCATTTCGCAGTTGCACTGCCGACTCAGTAGCCTGTGACGGCCCGATCTACGGATTAATAATCGCAGCCAGCCTCATCATGATCGCATTAAGCTTCCTGGGAGCATTGATGGGATATCGCTTCGGTAGATGCCAGCCTGGTCGGCACATGCTCCTGCGCCTAACGGTCCTCAGCGTTTTTTTAACCCTCGCTGGAACCGCCATACTCATCGGCCGCATCCTACTCATCTGATCTTGTCTCCAAGCCCAACTTCTGAGGCCCTCGTTCTAAGACGAGTGCTGCCAGAGGAAAAAATTTGGAAGACCTTCCCGCTCAAGGTTCCCGCTACGGTCTGCGGGATTGCTCGGTGGAGGGGACTCCGGAGGCTAGTGTGGGAATCATGAGCGAGTACCGGCGACCCACAGCCTCCATGGAGGTTTACCGTGATCAAAAGGGCGTTTCGATCGAATACGGCAGTCGATGGGAAGGGGCGTCTCCGCCTGAAGATAGTTACTCCCGGGTTAGCAATCCGACGCGCTTCGCACCCCTGCACACCGTCGCCACCGCATTGATTGAATGGTTGCACGAAACCTTCGACGTGGTTGTCGAGCCAGACCCTGGGGCGGCTGCTGACCTATTACTCCTGCCAAATGACGTTCTCCAGGCCGTCCGGGTAACACCGCGAAACCCTGCATCGGCCCCGCTGACTTTCGTCCTGACACCGTTCCCGGGCGTGTACCTTCATGCCGGCTCACTCCACGACTTTCACTTTCCCGTGTGCGGCTGCGATGCCTGTGATGACAATGTCGCCAATTTGATCGAAGAGCTCGAATGGACCGTTCGAACTGTCGTATCGGGGGGATATTCCGAGCGCTTAGATGTTTGGCCGGCCCGCTGGGTCGAATACCGGCTTGAAGAGCCGGGCGTCGGCATGAGCTCCGGACGCCTCGGCACCGAAGAACTGCCCGACGAACGGGTGAAGTTGGCACGAACTGTACTACCCGTTGATGGCCAGTGGCTACCTTGGCAAGAGCTTTAGCAGGTCACCAATGACGGCGACGGCTGAGCGCCGAAAGACGTCCCGCAGACCGTTCCGCATATGGACAGACTTTGACTAGATCCAATCGACAAGC
>JAUNVO010000220.1 GCA_030540695.1 Micrococcaceae bacterium
CTTGTCAATTTCGGAATCATCACGATATGACCAATGAGCGATTCAAATGTGGATATGCTCCAGCCGGTCACGTACGTTTACAACGTATCCGAGGTCGTTCGGGCCGACGAGAGCAGGCTACGTAACCAAAGTGAAGCAGGTTTTGATGTGTTTGAATTTATTGGCGACAGTTACCGCCAAATATTGTTTTCCTCTTGGCAGCACTTCTCCCTCGTTGCGCAGTGTCTGATCCTGGCAACGATTATCGCGGTGGGCATCGCGGCGCTGGTCTATCGGAATAAATCACTCTCGGGCCTGGCCAACGGCATTTCCGCCATCGGGCTGACCGTTCCCTCCTTCGCCGCGATCGGGTTGTTGATCGCACCGTTCGGCTTCGGTGTCACACCGTCGGTCATCGTCGTCACTTTCTTCGCCGCCCTGCCGATCGTTCGCAATGCGATCGTGGGGCTGGACGGGATTTCCCCGGCCATCGTTGAATCGGCACGCGGCATCGGCATGAGCCGCATGCGCACCCTGGCCACCGTGGAACTTCCCATGGCGTGGCCCGTCATCCTTTCCGGCATCCGGGTGTCGGCCCAGATGGTCATGGGCGTTGCGGCGATTGCCGCCTATGCGCTGGGCCCGGGCCTTGGTGGTTTCATTTTCTCCGGTCTCTCCCGGATCGGCGGCGCCAAGTCCCTTGACTCCCTGCTCGTCGGTGTCATCGGCGTTGTCATCCTGGCCTTCATTCTTGATCTCATTCTGCTCGGCATCGGCCGACTAACCACACCGCGAGGTATCCGTGTCTGAATCCATTGGCGCCAACACTGGCACATCCATCTTGCTTGAAGAAGTCACCAAGCAATATCCAGGCCAGGTCAAGCCGGCAGTCGGCGGGCTCACCCTGGAAATCCCGGCCGGAAGCCTCGTCATGTTCGTCGGCCCCTCGGGCTGCGGCAAGACCACCACCCTGAAGATGATCAACCGCCTGATCGAGCCCACCGGCGGCAAGATCGTCATCAATGGCGAAGACGTCACCAAGATGGACGGCGACACGCTGCGCCGTGGCATCGGCTATGTCATCCAGGCCGGGGGTCTCTTCCCGCACATGACCGTTGCCACCAACATCGGCCTGGTTCCCAAGATGCTCGGGTGGGACAAGGCGAAGATCGCCGACCGCGTCGACGAACTGCTCGAACTCGTCTCCCTGGACCCGGCCATCTACCGCGATCGCTACCCCAAGGAGCTCTCCGGCGGGCAGCAGCAGCGTGTGGGAGTCGCCCGGGCCTTGGCCGCGGACCCACCGGTCCTGCTCATGGATGAACCCTTCGGCGCGGTGGACCCGATCACCCGCCAGCGCCTGCAGGACGAACTGCTCAACATCCAGTCCGAGGTCCAGAAGACCATCGTCTGCGTCACCCACGACTTCGACGAAGCCGTGAAGCTCGGCGACTGGATAGCGATCTTCGACGAGGGCGCCCAGCTGGTCCAGTACGACTCGCCCGAACGCATCCTCGCCAACCCGGCCAACGAATTCGTCGAAAACTTCATTGGATCCGGCGCCGGGCTCAAACAGCTCACGCTGACCCGGGTGAACGAGGTGGAGCTCGTGGAAGCCGTCACCGCGCTTCCCGGGGACCTGGCCAGCGACGTCCTGTCCAAGCTGCAGGGTGCCGGTGCCCCCACGGCCGTGGTGCTCGATAGCCGCCGCCGGCCGCTTCGCCGCCTGACACGACGCCAGCTCTCCCGGATGCAACTGGTCGATGACACCGCTGATTCCTCGATGCCGGTGGTCAGCGATCAATCCACGCTGAATGACGCGTTGGACACGATGCTGGTTTCCAGCTCGGACACTGCCGTGGTCACCGGGCGGCGCGATGTGTTCCAGGGGCTGATCAACGTGCAGACCATCATGGAGGCCATCGCCGCGGCCAACGCTGCCGTGGGCGGCGACGAGGCCCCCGTGGGCCTGAACTCCGGTGCCATACCGGCGCTGTCGGTCCAGAACGTGATGGCCGCCGAGTCGCCGGGGACGGAGGAACCACGATGAGTGCGAACGCGGAAACCATTCAGGGCAACCCGGGGGCGACGGTCAGCAAACCGGTGAAACACCCGTGGCGGACACTTTCCATACAGCTGGTGGCAATCGTGGCGGCCACCGTCGCATTGCTGGCCTGGATCTTCACCGCCGATCTCACCGAAACCGAACGCACCACGCTGTCCCCGGACGCGCTGCTGACCTACACCCGCGAACACCTGAGCCTCACGGCCGTCGCCGCGGTAATCGTGTTGGTCATCGCCATCCCGTTGGGAATCCTGCTCACCCGTCCGGCGATGCGGCGCTTCACCAACCCGGTGATGGCCGTGGCCAACATCGGCCAGGCGGCTCCCGCCGTCGGATTGATCGTTCTCCTGGCCTTTTGGCTCGGGTTCGGATACTGGGCGGCCATCGCCTCGCTGGTGGTTTATGCGATCCTGCCGGTGCTGACCAACACCATGGTCGGGCTGAAACAAGTCGACGATCGGCTCGTGGAGGCCGGACGGGGAATGGGCATGAGCTCGGCCTCCGTGCTCTTCCGGGTCGAGCTTCCGCTGGCGGTTCCGGTCATGCTCTCCGGGGTGCGAACGGCGCTGGTGTTGTTGGTGGGCACGGCCACCCTGGCCGCATTCATCAACGGCGGCGGCCTGGGCATCCTGATCATCACCGGCGTCAACCTGGGGCTCACCGTCGTGCTGGTCTGCGGCTCCTTGTTGGTGGCGCTGTTGGCGTTGTTCGTTGATTGGCTGGGCCGTGCATTCGAACAGCTGGCCCGACCGAAGGGACTCTAGACATGAAATTGGGAAAACTCCTGAAGTCCGCCACCGTGCTCGCGGCCGCCGGCCTGGTGCTGAGCGGTTGTGGCTTGGCGCCGGCCACCAGCTACGTGCCGCTTGCGGCGCCCGGCAGCATCCAACCACTGGAGGGGCTGGATCCCGGTGCGAAGATGACGGTGACGGGCAAGAACTACACCGAGGCGTTGATCCTGGGCAAGATCGCCGTGCTCGCCGGACAGTCCGCCGGATTCAAGGTCACCGACCTGACAAACGTGCCCGGCAGTGTCCCGGCACGCAAGCTGCTCGTCTCGGGGCAGGCCGACATGATGTGGGATTACACGGGCACCGCATGGCTGACCTACATGGGCCACGAGGAGGGGATACCGGATCCGGAGGAGCAGTGGCAGGCGGTTCATGACGAGGATCTGGGCAACGGGATCCTCTGGGGCCGACCCGCGCCGATGAACAACACCTACGCGATGGCCGTGCGCACCGAGGCGGTGAAGGACCTGGGTGGGATCAGCAAGCTGTCCCAGCTCAAGGACCTGCCCGTGAAGGACCGGACGTTTTGCGTTGAATCGGAGTTCAACTCCCGCTCCGACGGCATGAACCCGATGCTCGAGCACTACGGCCTCAAACGAGGCGACCCCCAGGGCGTGCCCGACTCCAACATCGGGATCTATGACACCGGCGCCGTTTACAGCGCCACCGACAAGGGGGATTGCAACTTCGGCGAGGTATTCACCACCGACGGGCGCATCAAGGCCCTGGGCCTGACGGTGCTCGAGGACGACAAAGGATTCTTCCCCGCCTACAACGGCGCACCGGTCTTTTACAAGGCTTTCGTGGATGAATACCCGGGCATCGTCGATGTCTTTGCGCAGATATCCCCGCTGCTTACCGTCGAGGCCCTGCAGGCCATGAACCTCGAGGTAGACGTCAAGGGACGTGAACCCGCCGATGTGGCCTTCGAATGGATGCTCGAAGAGGGCTTGGTGACCAAACCGTAGGGGGCAACACCGCCAAGGGCATTTAGCGGTGCCGAGGGGCCGGTCCAGCAGGACCGGTCCCTCAGTCGTGCCAGGCCAAGGCACGTTGAGTCGGTGCGATGGTCGCCTGGCCTTGGTGCCGGGACAGAACCAGCTTCCGCAATGAAGTGGGGCCCCATGGGCAAGAAAGACAAGAATCGTTCGGCCAAGAAACCGCGAAAGCCAAAGGCGGGATCTCATCCCGGGCTGGCCACTGACGGTCTAAGCAGCCAACTGCGCCCGGCATCCCGAACACGCGGAAAATCGTCAATGGCTTGGACTCGAAGTAGGACACGTCCTGGATCCCAAGGAATTCCACAGGGATGAGATCAACGAAATGCTGCGGATCACGGGCCAGGACGCGAACCCTTCGGTTGGCCCCTAGTATTCGATGCGGGTGTCGAGATTTGACCACAGTGTGAAGGGCTCACGATGGTCGAAGCCCTCATCAGTGATGTGCTCGACGGGCATCATCGCCGAGCGTTCGGCCGGATCGCCCTCGAAGAATTCGTAGAATGCCGCATCATCGAAACCTGCGGCGGCGGCTTCATGCCGGTCGGCGGCATAGACCACGCGCGAGACCCGTGCCCAAAGCGCTGAGGCCAGGCACATGGGGCAAGGTTCGCAGCTGGTGTAGAGCACCGCACCACTGAGATCGAAGGTGTTCAGTGTTGCACAGGCATTGCGGATGGCTGTGACTTCGGCATGGGCGGTGGGATCGTTGTTCGCGGTGACCCTGTTGACTCCTTCGAAGCGTGATCCGTCTGTGGTGACAATCAGGGCTCCGAACGGGCCGCCCGCATTGCGGACGTTCTCTGCGGCGATAGCGACGGCTGCTGCCATGTTTTCTGCTGAAAGGGTGGAGTTTTTCATGGTGCCACTTCCTTGTGCTCCAGACGAAACCATGGGGAGAGGTGCCTTGGTTCAACGCGCTCCTTGGCGACACTCCGCAGCTTCGAAACGGCTGATGGATTAGTTGCGCCTGGTTGTTAACTTCCCACTAACTGGAGGAAGCCCGCCGTTGGCATTCCCCAAGGTAGCAAGGAAACGTGAGCTGCGCCACTGGTGGTTTGAAGTGCTGCACTTGTGTCGTGTAGCTCAGGCCGGAAACGTGTTACGGCAGTTCGAAGGGGCCGGGTGGGAGCGGCGTTTTTCGTTTCCGGAGGCCTCGTCTTTTTCGGTGTTTGTTCCCCACTGCTCCAAAGCGATGCGGTTCACGGCCAACACCTCGCCGAGGGTTCCCCACTCGTTGCTTCCCAGCCGGGCAACTGGGTCCAGGCGGTCCGCGCGTGGACGTCCGGCGTCGTCGAGCATCGACTCGTCAACAGAAACGTGCGTGACCAGGCCAAGCACCAGAAATGAATTGCCTACCTCGATGATCCGGTCCAGGGAGCATTCAAGTGCGGCCGGGGAGCCTGCGACCCGGGGAGGGGCTACGGTGCGGCTGGGTTCTTTCGCGACCCCGGCGGCATCAAACTCGCTGATATCGCTGGGGAACTCGGTGGAAGTGGCGTTGATTTGTTCCATCAG
>JAUNVO010000221.1 GCA_030540695.1 Micrococcaceae bacterium
GTCAATGCCTCGCAAAGCCACCTTCGGTGGTGGGATCCAACCCGGGCGATGCGGCCTCGCTCACGAGAGTGGCGAACAGGTATTTGTTGACGGACGGACGGACAGATGCATGGACAGACGAACGGGCGGTGTCGGCGGACGGGGGAGCGAATCCAAGGGGGTGTTCATCCACGGCGGTTGGCGGACGTCGGGCCCACGGGTCCGGCCGCCGGAATCAGGCCACGGACACCAGCGGTCGGATGCCCCAGTAGGTGTTGCGTCTGGGTTTTCGTTCAGGGTCGAGGTGTCCGGGCAAGATGACATGCGGTAGCCCATCCACATAAACACCCCGAATGTATCCCAGATGGATCATGTGGTGGTGGTACGTACAAGCAGGCAGGCAATTTTCGATGCTTGTCCGCCCGCCGATGGACCAAGGTTCACGGTGGTGGAATTCGACATGTTCCGGCGGAACCATGCAGCCGGGAACCAAACATCCTCCGTCGCGCGCCAGCACCGCACGTTTCATGTGTGTGGGGAATCTCCGGCTTCTCCGACCCAGATCGAGGACCTCTCCCTTTCCGTTGAAAACGACGGGCAGGAATTCGCCGTTGCACAACAAGGTCCTGGCCATGGATACCGCCACCGGCTGGCCATGCGCGGTGATTCCCTTGGCCTCGGCCATTTCCAGCAACGACTGCGCCTTGAAATGAACCACCAACGTGGGGGAAGGCAACCCTTTTGCGCCGTTGCCCGAACCGCGGTTCACGGTGTTGGCCCGCAGAAGGTTCATCATCGATTGCAGGTGTCGCTGGGGGACAGTCAGCCCGTCGAGGACTCCTGGAACCGGCGCTTGATCGTTGGGATTGGGCAAGATCCGTGCGGAAGCCGCTCGGGTTGAATCCTGGACAGCGGCGATATCCCCGGGCGTGGTGCTGTCCCTCGCGTCAGGAGCCTGCGCCCATGCAGGGATGCCCCCGGGCTGCGAAACCATCCCGGGGAGCATGTCCTGGGTATCATCGCCACCCGTTTTCGTGCTCACGCGCCGTGCTGAAACGGGAGACTCGTCGAATAGCCTTTCGCGGTCCCCGGCGAGAGTCCGGGGGTTGTCGGTGGCCGAGTTCAGGGAAACGACATACTCCGCATCCAGCGGGGAAAGGACCAAGGAATAGTAGTGCAGGCCGGACTTTTCCCCACGATAGAACATCCCGGTGCGCGAGAGCATCTCGGCGGTATCCGTCCGAGTCTCCAGCTCGGGAAAGTCCGCGGCCAGGGTCTTGATGAGTTTGTTGGTGACCTTCGACTCCGCAGTGAGCAGTGATTGGGCCACCCGGCGTTCAATATCCCGGGCCATGCCGGTCGGGTTGGGAACATGGGCGATGCGTGGGCGCAGATCCTTGAGCCGGTGAGCCGCGGCGATGACTTCCCTGGGCTCTGCTTCCGCCGAAGCCAGGGTCTCTGCCAGCAACGGGAAGTCCGCCGATCGCTGGTGGCCGGCCTGGGTGCTTCGCGGGAGCAACAGGTCTGCTGCTTCCATCCGGTGCCTGGCGTCGAAGATCGAGAGATGCAGGCTTGCTTGGAGGTAGCTTGCGGTGTCCAGATGGGGCATGCGGCCCGTGGGGACGGTTTGCGGATCGGAGGGGAGGAGCTGGGAACCGGAGATGAACCCGGAAGGATCCCTGGTGATGCAGTGGATTTCGTCCAGCAAGCCGGACGGCAGTTCCTGGACGAGGGTGTGCTGGGCATGTGACGCGGCCAGCAACTGTTGGTGTCCAGCTCTCCGGTGCGCAGACTCGACCAGCTGGACCAGCATGGCTGCCACGACCGGGGAGGTATTGGTCCGCGCCACCTGTGCCACGAGATCGCGCTGCAGCAAAGCTGCGGCCATGAGCACCCGAAGCGCGGTGGCGGCGTCGGATTGCTCCGGTGCCGAGCCGCGCAAGTGGGTCAGGGCGTCAAGAGCCTGGTGAAAGTTCATGCACACCATCGTGACGCGGTTGGCCCGGGTTCGGTGGCCACCGCGGGGGAATTGTGGATAAAGGATCCTGGGCGGATCGCGGGAAAGAAATCCCTGGAAAATACCCCCAGGGAACCGGCCTATACTGGAGGGCGTGAAAACAGCGCCGCAGAACCCCACCCAAGCCATCGGCTCCGGCCTGGTCATCGTCGACAAACCCCAGGGTTGGACGAGCCATGACGTCGTTGGCCGCACCCGGCGGCTGGCCGGAACCCGCAAGGTCGGACACGCGGGGACCTTGGACCCGATGGCGACCGGCGTGCTGGTGCTGGGCATCAACAAGGCAACGCGGCTGCTGACCTACATCGTGGGCGCGGACAAGACCTACACGGCCACCATCCGGCTGGGCGAATCAACGATCACCGATGACGCCGAGGGCGAGATCGTGCAGACCCGGATCGCGGCGGCGCTCACCGAGGAACAGATTCGCGAATCCATCGCCAAGCTCACCGGCGAGATCCAGCAGGTGCCCTCCTCGGTCAGCGCCATCAAGGTCAACGGGGAACGATCCTACGCACGGGTACGTGCCGGGGAGGACGTGAAGCTCGCTGCCCGCCCGGTGACGATCCACCGCTTCGAGGTCCACGAGATCCGCCGTGAACGCGGCGGCAAGGTCCAGGACATCGACGTGACCGTCGAGTGCTCCTCGGGCACCTACATCCGGGCGCTGGCCCGCGACCTGGGCGAGGACCTTGCCGTGGGCGGGCACCTCAGTGCCTTGCGCCGCACCGAGGTCGGCCCCTACACGCTGGAGCGGGCGCGCACCCTGGAACAGCTGGCCAATGATTTCGAATACCTTCCCATGGAGGATGCCGCCGACGCGCTCTTCACGCGCCGCGACTTGACCGAGCATGAACGCATCGAGCTCTCCTTCGGCCGGCGCATCAGCGCCAACGAAACAGACGAGGTGACCGCGGCCTTTGCCCCGGACGGGACGTTGGTGGCGTTGTTGAAGAACAAGGGTGCCGAAGCCAAGCCCGAACTGGTGTTCGCCACCGCTTCCTAGGTGCCTGGCAGCCAAGTGTGAACCATTGATTCTTAAGGGGTAACTTCCGCCGTGGTCGTTGACGGATTCTTTATTGCCGGTGCCATCCTGTGCGCCGTGGCGGTGTTGCTGGGCGTGCTGGCCACCATCATCCGGACCTATCCGGATGACTTTGCGCTGGTCTCGGTCGCGCTGCTCGAGGTCTTTTTGGTGGTTTACGGCATTGCCGCGGCCATTCGCCAGGCCGGGGGGCAAACGATCAGCGGGGAGCCCTGGGAGTTCTGGGGATACCTGCTCACCGCGCTGCTGATCCCGGTGCTGGCGTTCATCTGGGCGGTCACCGACAAGTCGCGGTGGTCAAACATGGTGCTGGCGGTCTCCGGGGCAATCGTGTTTGTGATGTTGTACAGGATGGAACAGATTTGGGACGGGGCATTGCCGGCATGAGCGAAGCGGAAAAAAACCAGGTGAAGCGGTCACGGATCGTTGATGCGGCCTCACGGGGCAAGGGCGGCAAACCGAAACGCTCCAACGGGGGACGTTCCTCCGGGCTGGGTCGGATCATCATCGCGGTCTACGGGGTGCTGGCGCTCTCGGCAACGGTGCGGGCGGTGTACCAGATCATGCTGGACTTCTCCGCAGCCCCGCTGGCCTACCTGCTCAGCGCGCTGGCCGGCGTCGTGTACATCGTGGCCACGCTCGCGCTGGCTTCGAAGAGGCCCGGCAGCTGGAAGCTGTCCTTCTACGCGGTCGTCTTCGAGCTCATCGGCGTGCTGGTGGTCGGCACGCTGAGCTTCGCGATGCCTGCCCTCTTTGCCCACCCCGCGGTGTGGTCGCACTTCGGCTCGGGCTACGGTTATGTACCGCTGGTGCTGCCGGTCATCGGCCTGTGGTGGTTGGCCCGGCACCGGATGCCCGGGGAACCGGAACAGTAGAGGCCGGCTACACGCACATGGGGCCGGGCTCCCCGCGCCTTCCCCCTGAAGGGTGCGCGACACGGGGCCCGGCCCGCGTGTTTGGGGCCAAAGCCCGGATGCTCAGTAGACGAACCCGAAGACCCAGGCGGCCAACGTGAGCGTGGTGAGCGTGGTGAGCACCAGCGAGATGAGGTTCAGCCATACCCCGGCCTTGAGCATGTTGGCGATTTCCACATAGCCGCTGGAGAACGCGATGGCATTGGGCGGAGTGGCCACCGGGAGCATGAAGGCGCAGGTCGCTGCGATCGCCACCGGAACCACCAGGATCATCGGATCCAGGCCAAGACCCACGGCAACCCCACCGATCAGCGGCAGGAAAGCCGCTGCCGTGGCGGTGTTGCTGGTCAGCTCCGTGAGCACCAGCACGATCAGTGCCACGATCGCGATCAGCACCACGACCGGCAGGAAGCCCAGCCCCACGACCTGTTCGCCGACCCACTGGCTCAGGCCGGTGGCGGTGAACTGCGCCGAGAGCGCCAACCCGCCGCCGAAGAGCAGCAGGATGTCCCAGGGCAGCTCCTTGGCGCTTGACCAGTTCAGCAGCGGCACGCCCTTGCTCAGGCTAGCCGGGACGATGAACAACGCCAGGGCGACGCACACCGCGATCACCGCGTCCTCGATGGTGGTGTCCGGCCAGACCAGCGGGACCGTGATCCACGCGGCTGCCGCCAAGATGAAGATCACCAGCACCATTTTCTCGCCCCGGCCCATGGCCCCGAGTTTCCTGTATTCCTTGGTGATCATCTCGCGTCCTCCGGGCAGCTCGCTGATCTCGGGCTTGAACATCACGAAGGTGAGCAGGTACCAGGCCAGGAACATGAACACCGCTGACATGGGTACCCCGACCAGCATCCATTGGCCGAACCCAACGTGGATATCGTGGGCCTGTTGCAGGTAGCCGACCATCAACGCGTTCGGCGGGGTGCCGATGATGGTGCCCAGGGAGCCGATGGAGGCGGAGTAGGCGATGCCCAGCATCAGCGCGACGCCGAACTTCGGCGGAACTTCCTTGTTTTCGCTCATCCGCGCGGTCAGGGCGAGCACCGACATGCCGATGGGCAGCATCATCACCGCGGTGGCGGTGTTCGAGACCCACATGCTCATGAAGCCGGTGGCGATCATGAATCCGCCAATGAGCTGCCGGGGCTTGGTGCCCACCAGCAGGACGGTTTTCAGTGCGATGCGCCGGTGGAGGTTCCAGCGTTGCATCGCCACGGCCAGCATGAAGCCGCCCATGAACAAGAAGATGATCGGGTTGGCGTAGGGCTTGGCCGCATCCCCGATCTCGGCGACGTTGAACATCGGGAAAAGCACCAGCGGCAACAATGCGGTGGCCGCCAGCGGAATCGCCTCGCTCATCCACCACACGGCCATGACCACGGCGGTGGTTGC
>JAUNVO010000222.1 GCA_030540695.1 Micrococcaceae bacterium
TAGGTCTTGTTCTGGCCCATGGCCAAGATGTTGCCGGTACCGGGTTCCACGGTCACGATGGAGGCGCCCATGTTCGACTTGTCATCGGCCGGGATGATCCTCTTTGACTGCTTTTCCGCTTCCTTCTGCAGGCGCGGATCCAAGGTGGTCTTGATGGTCAGGCCGCCGCGGTACAGCAGGTTCTCACGGTCCTTCGTGGTCTTGCCGTACGCCTTGTCGGAGGTGATCAGCCTGGTGACGTAGTCACAGAAGAACGCCCCGGAATCGGCCGCGATACAACCGGATTTGACCTGGTGCGGCTTCAAATCGAGCTTGGACTTGACCGCCTTGTCGTACTCCGCCTTGTCGATGGCACCGGTACGCAGCATGGCAGCCAGTACGGTGTTGCGACGCTTGAGACTGCGCTCGGGGCTCTTTTCCGGGTTGTAGGCGTTGGGCAGCTGCACCATGCCGGCGAGCATCGCCGACTGCTGCAGGTTCAGGTCCTTGGCATCCACCGAGTAGAACCGCTGGGCGGCGGCCTGGATGCCGTAGTTTCGCCCGGAAAACAACACGAGGTTCAGATAGCCCTCAAGGATCTCGTCCTTGGTCATCTTCTTCTCGATGGAGACAGCCAACTTTGCCTCACGGGCCTTGTCGGCAATGTCCTTGGTGCCCGAGACCGTCATCTCGGAACGATCCACCCCGTTGACCACGTCGGCGTTGACCAACAGGTTGTTGACGTACTGCTGGGTCAGGGTGGAAGCGCCCTGCTGGGACGAGGACGTGAAGTTGTTCACCGCGGCGCGGGCGATGCCACGGATATCGACACCGTTGTGCTCGTAGAAGCGTTCGTCCTCAATGGAGACGATCGCCTTCTGCATGATCTTGGAAATGTCCTTCAGGTTCACCGGCTGCCGGTTCTCCGAGTAGAACGTGGCGATCGTCGACCCGTCCTTGGCCAGCACTTTGGAGGGCTGGGCGATGGGTTCACCCTTGAAACTTGCCGGCAGCGCATTGAATACCTCTGTGCCGGCGCTGGCGCCACTGCCGGCAAGGGAAGCGACAGGGATCATGAGCCCTGCCGCAAGTACGCCGCATAAGGCGCTCACCCCGAAGAAGGCAACGATCTTGCCGAGGGTGGTAGCCGTATCAAAAAAAGGGGACTTTTTAGCTGCCATGCCCACTAGTTTACAAGGACGCGCTAACGTATCGGTTATGACCAAATGGGAGTACGCCACTTTGCCGCTAATTATTCACGCCACAAAGCAGATCCTGGACCAGTGGGGTGACGACGGTTGGGAGCTTGTCGCCGTCGTTCCCGGACCCAATGGAAATGCACCGGTCGCTTACCTCAAGCGTCCCAAGGCCTAACCGAAGAAACGAGTAAAACCCATGCAACAAGAGACTTCTTCAGCAATCGAAGCCCGCCTGAACGAGCTGGGCCACACCCTGCCCGCGGTCGCCGCGCCGGTGGCCGCCTACGTTCCGGCGACCATCACGGGAAACCTGGTTTACACCTCCGGGCAGTTGCCGTTTATTAACGGGGAACTCACAGCCTCGGGCAAGGTCGGAGCCGAGGTCTCGGCCGAGACCGCAGCGGGCCAGGCACAGACCTGCGCCTTGAACGCGCTGGCAGCCATCAAGGGCGTCATTGGGGATCTCGATCGCATTGTCCGCGTGGTCAAGGTCGTTGGCTTCGTGGCCTCCGACCCGTCCTTCACCGGCCAGCCGGCCGTGGTCAACGGTGCCTCAGAATTCCTCGGTGCAGTGCTCGGCGACAAGGGTGTGCATGCGCGCTCCGCCGTCGGGGTTGCGGCCCTTCCCCTGGACGCTCCGGTGGAGGTCGAACTCATCGTTGAGTTTGCCTAACCAGCACGATGGCCACAGCCCCGTGAACGGGACCCCCGCGGTGAATCCGCGCAATCCGTCCACGGGGCTGCTGCGTCGGCTTTTCGACCTCCCGCCGGCGCAATACGATGCTGCGGAAAACTGGGTTTCCTTCGGCAGCAGGACCCCGCGCAGTGCCCGGAGCGCATCCTCCGTGGTGCTGATCCGGGACTCCCCAAAAGGTGTCGAAACTTACTTGGGATATCGTCCCGGTGGTTCGCCGCTCGGGAGTGTCGCATTCCCCGGTGGAAGCCTAGAGCGCGACGACGAGGCCGATATCCCCTGGTACGGGCCAAGCCTGTCCGACTGGTCCAAACGGCTGGGGATCCTTGATCAGCGCATGGTTAGGGCACACATCGTTTGCGCCATCCGCGAACTCTTCGAGGAAACCGGTGTCTTGCTCGCCGGCACCGACGAACTCTCGGTGGTGGAAAACACCGGCAGCGAGGACTGGATGTCCGTCCGTGAAGCTGTCGCCGGACAGGACAAGTCGCTTGCCGACGTCCTGATGAAGCGCGGGTTGGGCCTGCGCACAGATCTGTTGCGACCGCTCTCGCACTGGATTTCCCCGAATTTCGCGTTGCGGCGCTTTGACACACACTATTTCGCTGCCGCGTTGCCGGTGCGCCAGGAACCGAGACTCTTGCGCGGCAAGGGCGTCTGGGCCGGCTGG
This sequence comes from Micrococcaceae bacterium, assembly GCA_030540695.1. GTDB lineage: Bacteria > Actinomycetota > Actinomycetes > Actinomycetales > Micrococcaceae > Paeniglutamicibacter. The sequence continues at coordinate 2,543 of JAUNVO010000222.1, forward strand.
AAGGTGGCATCCGAGGTCATTGGGCAACGCAACACCTCGGCCCTGGGCGACGAAGTGGGTGCACCGGACACGGTGGGCCTGCAGCTGAGCATGCTCACGACCCCCGCCGTGGAGGTGGTCCTGGAAAAAATCGCTTCGACCCGGGGCACCGTCGCCTACCTTTCGGTGCGGAGGGAGCTGAAAAGCTACCACCCCGAGCTCGTCGAAGTGGGCGGGAAATTCTACCTCGATGTCACCACCACGACCGCCGCAGAGGGGGGCGGCCGCGGCCGCGGCCGCGGCGCCCCCAATATCCCGCCGGGGGGAGCCCCCACCGGGCAGCCCCCGGCCGGACTACAGATGTGGCGCGGGGGGCCGGGCAGGGGGCCCGCGCCGGGGGGCGGGGTGCCCCCACCACGGGGAACCCCGCCACACCGGGTCAAGCACTGGTGCGTTCTAGCGTGAACGCTGGCGCAGACGCTGGATGTCCAGGATCACGACGGCGCGCGCCTCAAGGCGCAGCCATCCACGCTGTACGAACTCGGCCAAGGCCTTGTTCACTGTTTCGCGTGAGGCGCCGACAAGTTGGGCCAGCTCCTCCTGCGTCAGTTCGTGCGCGACCAGGATGCCATCGGTGGCCGGACGTCCGAAACGGTCCGCCAAGTCCAGCAATGCCTTGGCGACACGGCCAGGAACATCGGAGAAGACCAAGTCGGCCAGCGACTCGTTCGTGCGGCGAAGGCGTGAGGCCAGTGCCTGCAGCAGCTGGACCGAAACCTCCGGGCTGCTCAAGATGACCTTGCGCAGGTTTTCGTGGCGCAGTCCAGCCAGTCGGGTCTCGGAGACAGCGGTTGCTGTTGCGTTGCGCGGGCTGGGATCGAACAAGGCCATTTCGCCAAACAGTTCACCCGGGCCAAGCACGGCAATCAGGTTTTCACGACCGTCAGTGGAGGTGCGCCCCAGCTTGATCTTGCCCGAAACAATGAAGTAGAGCTGGTCGCCCTGGTCGCCCTCGCGGAAAACCGAGGCGCCACGGGATAGATCCACTTCAGTTAGTTCTTCAGTCAATGCAGAGAACACCTCGTCGCCCAATGAAGCGAAGAGAGGTGCTCGGCGCAGTACCTCGATATCCATAAAATCTCCTGTCAACTGTCGTTAGCGCTGTTCCAATTGTGCCGTACGCGTGGCCTATGTGACAGCTTCCACACGCGTCGCGGGCCCGAATGTGGTTAGAATCGCGGGAATTCCCCCACTGTCCAGACTAGACTTGGAACCGCGAGTAGTGTTCTGGGGACTTTCTTTGGGCTCCGCCACACGGTTAGGGAAGCTGGGGTCCACGCTGAATGTTCGGATTGACATGGTTGGACTTGCTGCTCGCCATTTCGTTGGTCAGCTTTCTGGTCTCTGGCCTGCGTAAAGGCTTCTTTGTCACGCTTGGTGCCATCATTGGCTTCCTCGCCGGCGGCATCGCGGCGTTCTATGCAATCCCCTTGGTGTCGACCTGGGTTGCCAACCCCGGATGGCGCATTTTCTGGATCGTGGCCTCAGGCCTGTTCTTCATCTTGATCGGCCAGGGAATCGGCATGGCCATCGGGGCGAGAATCCGCTTATGGCTGAACTTCCCGGTGCTCAAATCCTTCGACCGGCTCCTTGGCGGCATCGCCAACACCGTGATGGCGGCACTGGTGATCTCGGCGATCGCGCTTTCGGCGGCCACCATGGGCGTGCCGTGGGTATCCCAGCAAATCGCGGACTCCAAGGTGCTGGGAACCATCGCGTCGTGGACTCCCAAACCGATCACCAACCTCGTCACCGAGGCTCGGTCCCAGGTCATGGGCCAGACCATCCCCGAGCTTTTCGAACCCTTTGCCCCCCAGGTCGCCATCGAGGTGCCGGAGCCCGAGTCCTTGGGCGCTGGCGTCGATGCCGCAGCGGCCTCGGTGGTCAAGATCATCGGCACCGCATACGCGTGCGGCGTGAACCAGTCCGGATCCGGTTTCGTGCTGGCACCTGACCGCGTGATGACCAACGCCCACGTGGTCGCCGGCATCAGCGAACCCTCGGTGACCACCCAAGACGGAACCGTGCTCTCGGGATCCGTTGTGTACTTCGATTCCGTGGCCGATATCGCGGTCCTCGACGTCCCGGGCCTGGGGCTGGAACCGCTTCAACGGGGCAAGGACCTGGACCGCGGAGACACCGCGGCCTTCCTGGGCTTCCCCGGTGGTGGGTCCTTCCGCTCCATGGGATCGGTGGTCGAATCGTTGAGCACCGTCGAGATCCAGAACATCTATGGTGCCGAACCGACCCCGTTGCGCATCTACCAGCTGGCCGGCAAGGTCGAACAGGGCAACTCGGGCGGGCCGCTGCTCGATGCCAAGGGCAAGGTGGTGGGCATGGTCTTCGCCAAGGCCAAGGGCGGCGCGGAAGTCGGTTACGCGTTGGCGCTCGAGGAGATCGACCGGGCCCTTGCCAAGTCCAAAGACGCCCGTGAACCGGTCCCCACCGGCGCCTGCTCCCCGCACTAGTCTGTTCGGGGCACGGGAACCCCGGGTGCGGGACTAGAACCAGTGAAGCTCTGCCCCGTGTTGCCCGGTGTGCGCCAACGGAACCCGGTCCAGCGCGAGGGTGAACAAGTTTGCGTCTTTTCCCTGCCGGGAACGGTTTTCCGCATCCATGAAGAACGCCTCGTTGGAGATCCAGCGGCATCCCAGTTGCGC
>JAUNVO010000223.1 GCA_030540695.1 Micrococcaceae bacterium
TTGCCCGTGAACGTGGATTTGAGTGATGTCGCGGGTGCCATCGCCGTGGACAAGGACGTTGACGGGTCCAACCCGCGATCCCTGACCAACTGGATGTCCGGAGGCAGGGGCTTTGCCCCGGCTACGGCCTCGGCCGTCATTGAGCTGCTGGACCAGAACGGTATCGGGCTGAAGGGCTCAAGCGTGACGGTCGTAGGCAGGTCGTCGGTGGTGGGCAAGCCACTGTTGCACCTGTTTCTGAACCGGGATGCCACCGTGACGGTGGCCCATTCGAAGACACGGGACCTGGCAGCGGCAACCCGCGGGGCCTCGATCGTCGTAGCTGCCGCAGGCAGCCCGGGATTGATCACCGCCGAGCACATCGGTGAAGGTGCGGTGGTGATAGATGTAGGCACCAACTTTGGTCCCGAGGGTCGACTGACCGGTGACGTCGATACCGAATCCGTCGCCGGCAAAGCGGCCGCGATGAGTCCGGTTCCCGGCGGCATCGGGGCAGTCACGACGGCATTGCTGTTCCGCAACACCGTCGCCGGGTTCACCACCAGTCCGCGGCCCTTCTCCAAGGGCGGGCCGCAGCAAACCCCACGATCGAACCGGGCACCAGCACCGGTTCGCCCCTGATCCGATAAGCCAAGGAGCCCCTGCCGTGACATATTTGCCTTCCACCATCGCCTCCGGGACCACGAGCCTGCTCACCGCCCGAGAGGTACCGCTCGCGACGGAGCACGCGGTTCTGACGCTTTCGTGCCCGCAACGCAGTGGTATCGTCCACTCCGTTTCCAAGTTCCTCTTCGAACGTGGCTTTGACATCGTCGAACACCAGCAGTTTGACGATCCGGCGAAACGGCGTCTGTATCTGCGAACCGCATTCATCCAGAACGAGAAGGCTGAATCAGTCGATGATTTGGTCCGTGACTTTGCCCGGGTGGCCGACGAGTTCTCGATGGACTTCAGCTTCCACGACGGAACCAAGCCCAGGGTGTTGGTCATGGTCTCCAAGATGGGCCACTGCCTCAACGACTTGATTTTCCGGTGGACCACCGGAACCCTGGCCGCGGATCTGGTCGCTGTGGTGTCCAACCACGAAACGCTGCGTCCCATGGCCGAGGCCGCGGGCCTGCCCTTCATCCACATCCCGGTGACTGCCGACACCAAGCCCGAGGCCGAGGCACGGCTGCTCGATGCCATCCACGACTACGATGCGGACCTGGTGGTGCTGGCCAGGTACATGCAGATCCTCTCCGCCGAACTCAGCTCGAAACTGGCCGGGAAGGCCATCAATATCCACCACTCCTTCCTGCCGGGATTCAAGGGGGCCCGTCCCTACCACCAGGCGCACGCCCGCGGCGTCAAGCAGATTGGTGCCACCGCGCACTACATCACCGATGACCTGGACGAGGGGCCCATCATCGAACAAGAAGTCATCAGGGTGGACCACCGGCTCAGCCCCCAGGAACTGGCCATGGTGGGACGGGATAACGAGGCCCTCGCGCTGTCCAAGGCGGTCCGGCTGCACGTGGAAAACCGCGTCATGCTCGATGGACTGCGGACCATCACCTTCACCTAATCCCTCCTCACTACAACGATTTGCGGCGCCAGAGCACGGCCTCCGCACCCTACGCCAAAGGAAAAACCACCATGAAATCACCACGCGTCGTCATCATCGGAGCCGGAATCGTCGGGGCCAACCTGGCTGACGAGCTAACCCAGCGCGGCTGGAACGACATCACGGTTTTGGACAAGGGCCCGATTCCGCTCACGGGCGGCTCGACCTCGCATGCCCCGGGGTTGGTGTTCCAAACCAATGCCTCCAAGGCCATGACCGAATTCGCTGCCTACACGGGACAAAAACTGTCCTCCCTGGTGCGCGATGGCGAGAGTGCCTTCAACCAGGTCGGCGGGCTGGAGGTCGCCACCACCGAAGCACGGATGCAGGAGCTGAAGCGTCGCCAAGGCTGGGCCACCTCCTGGGGTCTGGAGGCTCGATTGGTGGACTCCGCCGAAGCCAAGGCGCTGCACCCGCTGATCGACGAAGACCACGTCCTGGGGGCACTGCACATCCCCAGTGACGGTCTGGCTTCCTCGGTGCTCGCCGTTGAGCTGCTGCGCGATCGCGCCGAGTCCCGTGGAGCGGTGTTCATTGGTTCGGCCCCGGTGACCGGGGTTGAGCGCAAGGACGGACGGGTCACCGGGGTGCGCAGTGGCGACACCGTGTTCCCCGCAGACATCGTGGTCTCCGCAGCGGGTTTCTGGGGACCGGCGGTGGGGGACCTCATCGGGATGAAGGTTCCGCTGGTGCCTCTGGCACACCAATACATCACCACTTCTCCGCTGACGGCGCTGAGCGGATCGGCGGCTGCATCGCGCACCACGCGCGGGACCGGGAACAATGCGGGCCTGCCGATCTTGCGCCACCAAGACGAGGACCTGTACTTCAGGGAGCACGGGGACCGGCTGGGCATTGGCTCCTATGCCCACCGCGCCATCCCCGTTGGCTATGACGAGATGCCCGACTCCGGCGAGATCACCGCGCACAACATGCCCTCGCGCATGCCCTTCACCGGCGAGGACTTCGAGGAGCCGTGGAAGAACTGCCAGCTGCTGTTGCCATCCCTGCGGAACGCGACCTTCGAAGACGCCTTCAACGGAATCTTCTCCTTCACCCCCGACGGGGGATCCCTGGTGGGCGAATCGCGGGATCTACGCGGCTTTTTCATTGCGGAGGCCGTCTGGGTCACGCACTCCGCCGGCGTGGCCAAGGCCGTGGCCGAACTGTTGGTCAACGGCCGTTCGGAAACCGACCTGAGGGAACTGGATGTCGCGCGGTTCGAGGAGCTGCAGTTGCAGCCCGATTATGTCCTGGAGACGTCGCAGCAAAACTTTGACGAAATCTACGACATCCGCCATCCGTTGGAACCGCGCACCTCCCCGCGGGAGCTCCGGGTCTCTCCGTTCCACCAGCGCCAGGTCGAGCTCGGTGCCTTCTTCCTGGAAACGGCCGGATGGGAACGCCCGCAGTGGTACGAGGCCAACGCCCATCTGCTGGCCGGGCTGCCCGATCAGTGGCAGCCTCCCGTGCGCGATGCTTGGAGCGCGAAGTTCGAGTCCCCGATTGCCGCTGTGGAGGCCCACGCCACCCGCACCAACGTAGCGATGTATGACATGACCGCGCTGAAGCGGCTGGAGGTTTCGGGCCCCGGTGCATTGGCGCTGTTGCAGAAGCTAACCACCAGCGGGCTGGATAAGTCCATCGGCTCGGTGACCTACACCCTGATGCTTGACGAGGAAGCGGGTGTGAAGAGCGACCTGACGGTGGCCCGCATCGAAGAGAATCTCTTCCAGGTGGGGGCGAACGGCGGTCTGGACCTTGACTACATCTCCAAGCATGCGGCCGACCAAACCGCGGCCACCCCACAGCTCTGGAGCCAGGTGCGCGACACCACCGGGGAAACCTGCTGCATCGGTCTCTGGGGTCCGCGGGCCCGTGACCTGGTTCAGAAGCTCACGCCGCAGGATCTGACCAACGAGGGATTGAAGTACTTCCGTGCGGCCAGCACCAGCATCGCCGGGATCCCGGTGCGCATGATGCGCCTTTCCTATGTGGGGGAGCTGGGCTGGGAGATCTACACAACCGCGGACTTCGGGCTGCGGTTGTGGGATATCTTGTGGGAGGCGGGCCAGGACCTCGACGTGATAGCCGCGGGGCGCGGTGCATTCAACAGCCTGAGGTTGGAGAAGGGGTACCGTTCCTGGGGAAGCGACATGGACACCAGCCACGATCCCTTCGCGGCCGGGCTGGGATTTGCGGTGCGGGCGGCCAAGGAGGCCTATGTTGGCAAGGAAGCTGCTGAGAAGCTCCGCAATGAGCCCTCCCCCAATCGACTACGCTGCCTGACGGTCGATGACGGTACGTCGATGGTGATGGGCAAGGAGCCGGTGTTCCTCGATGGCAGCAACGTCGGTTACATCACCAGTGCAGCCTTCGGACACACCGTGCACAAGCCTGTTGCGTACGCTTGGCTTCCGGCAGAAATGCAGGAGGGCGACAAGGTGGAAATCAGCTACTTCGGGAAGCTCATCGAGGCGAGCATCGTCTCGGAACCACTGGTCGACCCGGAGATGGCCAAGATCAGGGCCTGATTCGCGGGCCGAAAACCGCGAAGACCGCCGGATGTCCCCCGGCGGTCTTCGCGCGCGCGGGCTACGGGCTACAGGGCCGCGCGAACGCGGGTTTCGAAGTGGGTCACATGATCCTCGGCGAGGCGTGCCGCAAGCTCGGGTTCCCCGTTGATGATCGCGTGCAAGAGCTCGGCGTGCTCATCGACATGGTCCTGGATGGGTTCGAGCCCGGAGAGGACAAAGTTCCACATGCGTTGGGACAGGTAGAAATACTGGATCAATGTGGCTTCGACGTAGCTGTTGCGCATGATCCGGTAAACGACTCGGTGCATGCGTCCGTCCAGGTCCACGGAGACGATGTTCGAGGCAAAGTCTTGGGACTCCACCTCGTCAAGGCAGGCCCGCAGCATCGCGCGATCCTCGTCGGTGGCCTGCTCGGCGGCGCGTCGGGCGGCGAACGCCTCAAGCAGGCGGCGTGCATCGGAGATGTTCTTGAGGTCGCGGATGTTGACATCGGCAATGATGGTCCCACGTCGTGGAAATACCTTGAGCATCCGATCCGATTCAAGGCGCTTGACGGCTTCACGCATCGGGGTCCGGCCCACGGCAAGTTCACGCATCAGCGCTTCCTCGTCAAGGGCGGTTCCCGGAGGCAGGCGCATGTCTATAATGCGTTCACGCAGTTCCAGGTAGGCGCGTTCTGCCTGGGTTGTGCCCGATGGAGCGGTGTTTGCCACGATTCCTGGCCCTTTCGCCGAGTGTGCGGTCCAGATTTTCATCCGCTTCTAGGTATATCAGAGAGGACGGGGCCGCGCGCACCGGCTGCCATCTGGCTCGCGGGCCGGTCAAGGTCCGCCTGCTTTGCCGGCTTCGGGGGCTTAGCGACCTTCTCGAACATGACCGGCTCGAACCCATGTCGGCTGCCGGCACGTGGTGGTAAGCCAAGGAAGCTTGGGCGCAGGCTACCCGCATGACGGACATGAGTGGCTTCATCGTGATTGCGTGCCTGCGACCCAGCAGGAGCGCCGAAGAATGTGGATGCGGGGACAATTGTTTGCCGAATTATGTATGGAAACCATCAACACTCAGTTGCGCAATGTGC
>JAUNVO010000224.1 GCA_030540695.1 Micrococcaceae bacterium
CCCTGCAGGGCAGACAACGGTGCAGACGAGGCTGAATGTGAGATGCATGGCTCGTGGATCATGGGGCGATACCGCGGCTGTAGGGTGGTGAGAACAGGCGCAATTGACAGGAGAAAGCGTGTCTTCAGGTAAGGGCCCGGAGGCCACTACACCGGCATCCCCCGGCGAGGATCCCAACCCTCAGGTCTCGAGTATTCGACGTGTCCAAACGCGGGAAATGATCAACATCGCCCAAGCGTTAAAGGACGCTGCAGCACACGCTCAAAATGCCCCCAGGATCCCCGACGCCGCACCGCGGAAGACAGATATGCCCGCCGCGGCATTCCCGCTGGCACCGGTGGGCGCAAAGCCGGCTGACAAGCAGCCGGCCAGGCCAGGGATCAAGCCCGTAGCCAAGCGCCCGGGGAGCCCGCGGCCGCCCAAACCCCCGAAGCCTGTTCGTCCTGCCCGCAGCCAACGTCCCACCACGTTGGCCCAGGACGCCATCAATGCCAAGACCGGTTTGGTCGGTGTTACCCATTCCGGGGCCCCTGCACTGCCTCCACGGGTAAACCCGATAGCCAAGCGGATGATTTCTCGCCTGCTGGCTTCTGATTCCCCGCCCACCCAGGCGATCGATATCGTTGAGAAGCTCAGGGGTACCCCGTACGCGAACCCGAAGGTGAATGCGACTCAGGACGCTTCGGCCCGCAAGACCCTTGAGTTCGCCTTGGACCTGGCGGAAAGCATGTTCCGATACGGGGCTGGGTCCTTGGAGGTCGAGACGAGCGTCATCGCCGTGACTGCTGCGTTGGGCCTTCGGCACACCGACGTTGACATCACCAACCAGTCCATCCACCTGAACTTCTCCCCGCCGGAGGGCGAATCTTTTTCCATGCTGCGAGTCGTTCGCTCCTGGACGAACAACTTTGCCGGGTTGGCGCAGGTGCACCAGCTGGTCTCGGATATCGTTTCCGGTGGTGTGACGCGTCAACAGTCGGTAGACAGGCTGAAAGAGATCTCACGCAAGCCAAGGCCCTTCCCTCGCTGGATGGTTGCCACGGCAACAGGGCTCTTTGCCGCGTGTTTCGTTATCTTCATCGGCGGCTCCCTGCTGGGGGCTGCCTTGGCCTTCGTCTCATCGGTGGCCCTTGGGCCGGTGGCAAAATATGCGGCACGGTGGCGCGTACCGGAGTTCTTCGCCATAGCGACCTCCAGCTTCATCGTCACCGCCATAGCCGTACTTTTCCATGCGTTGCGGGCACCCATCGATCCCGCGCTGGTGGTGGCCGGTGGAATCCTTTTGCTCCTTCCATCCGCCAGGTTCGTTTCTGCGCTCCAGGATGCGATCAACGGGTTCCCTGTCACCGCCGCTGGGCGATTCTTTTCCGCGGCATTGACCTATGCCGCGATCCTGACCGGCATCATGGCCGCCTTGGTTTCCGCAGCGATGCTCGGCGCCCCGAAACTGGATGTCAGTGTCATCGACACGATTTCCTATCCGGGCTGGCTTTTGGCCGCGTTGGTGGTGGTTGCGGTCATCGCCGGGGCGGTCACCGAGCAATCCGACCCGAAACTACTGCTGCCCACCGGGGCCATTGCGCTGATGGGATACCTGATCCTTTTGGGCATCCAAGCCCTGGGCGTGGGGGACAGGGCCTCGCCCGCCGTCGCGGCGACATTCATCGGCCTGGCGGGTCGCTGGGTGGCCTACAAGCTCCGGGCCCCCCAACTGGTGCTAGCCGCACCGGCAATCGTGTTCCTGTTGCCCGGGCTGATGATCTTCCGTTCCATGTATGGGATCGTCTTCAACGTCGATGACATGTCAGGCGCCATGGTCCAGATGTTCACGGCCTTCACCATCATGATGGCCATCGCCGGCGGGGTGGTCTTTGGTGACACCATCGCGCGCCCACTGATCGGCGCCGAGGTACTGGCCGAACGCCGTAACATACGTCGTCGCTAGGACCTCGGGACAGCTGCGGGAAGTTCCCAGTCGATGGGCGTCCCGCCAGCTGCCGCCAGCAGGGCGTTGGCCCGGGAGAAAGGCCTGGATCCAAAGAACCCCCGGCGGGCCGACAACGGCGAGGGGTGAGCGGAAGCGATGATCGGGATCGGTTCCAAGGCAGGAGCCAACGATTGGGCATCCTTGCCCCAGAGGATCGCGACGAGCGGACCGCCACGGGCGGCAAGGGCCGCCATCGCGGTGTCGGTCACTGCTTCCCATCCGAGCTTCCGGTGCGACCCGGCATCGCCCGAGCCCACCGTGAGTACCCTGTTCAGGAGCACCACGCCCTGGTCGGCCCACGCGGTGAGATCTCCGTGCTCCGGGATCCTGGCTCCGGTGTCTTCGTGGAGCTCGGTGTAGATGTTCTTCAGGCTGCGGGGCAGTGGATGCACCTGTGGCAGCGCAGCGAAACTCAGCCCCATGGAATGACCCGGAGTGGGGTAGGGGTCCTGGCCCATGATCAACACCCGGGCCATGGACAGTGGCCGGCTGAAGGCCCGCAGGATGTTTCCAGGCTCGGGCAGAATGCGCTCGCCGGCGGCACGCCGGTCCTCCAGCAGGCGTGCCATTGCCACCAGGTGCCCTTCGGCCGGGGCCAGCGCCTCCGCCCAGTCGGCCGCAACAAAGCCTGCGTCCACGGCGGGGCCCAGCCCGTTGCCGAAGGGGAAGGGCGTGGTGTCCCTGGCCGGGGCTGCGAGGTCGAAGAGGGGTGTTTCATGCGGTTCCATGAGAACCATTGTGGGCCGCGGCCCACCCCGAATGACAGCTGGCTCGTCGGGTGGCACGTTAGGATATTTACAGTTGAGGCAGATTGCCTGGCGGTTCGCCGTGGACCGGGAACAGGATTGTTGAGGGAAGCGCGATGTCATCAGAGACGCTCGGGTTCGAATTCGAGCTTGATGAATCCAGTGACCTGGACGAGCGTTCCCAGCGGATTCTCGCACTGGAGCGCCACTGGTGGAAGTACGCCGGCGCCAAGGAACAAGCCATCTCCCAGATGTTCTCCATCTCGGCGGCAAACTACTATCAATTGTTGAACACACTTATCGACACGGACGCGGCGCTGGCCCATGACCCCATGCTGGTCAAGCGATTGCGTAGACTACGAACGACGAGGCATCGCGCTCGGACGGCGAAAAGGCACGAATCCGAGGCATGACCGCAACGCACCTGGGGCATTTCGGGGCTCGACGGCGTTTGTGTTCCTGCATCCGCGTACGCCCATACTGCAAGCCACTTCACCGAGGACGGGCATGACCAACTATCCGCGCGATGAATTTGATCGCGTCCCTGAGTTCAGCAACCGTAGCGGCTCGCACCGCGAAAACGGCTGGGCGTCCGCCGCATCCGTGGGCGGGGCTCAATCCGGGTTGCGCTGGTTGATGGCCTTTGGGGCGATTGCCCTGGTGGTGGGACTCTTCTCCTTCATGGTCCTGCCCAAGCTCTTGGGCACTTCGAACGACCCGGCGCCGGTGGCGGCCAGTTCCTCCAGCACCCAGGACTCAACCGAAGCATCCTCGGAATCGGCGTCGGATCCCGAATCAGCGAAGCCTTCCGACTCCGGCGCCCCGAGCGAAACGGAAAAATCGACCGAACCGGCAGATGAATCCGCTGCGCCGACGGAATCAACAGGGGCCTCCGAATCCGCCGATGCGAGCCCAAGCGACATGCCCGAGGACGTTGATGCCTCGATGGCGATGGGTGTCTACAACGGCGCCTCCGTCGGCGGTGTCGCCGGCAAGGCGCGCGCGACCCTGCTTGACGCCGGATACAGCAATGTCTCGGCATCGAACTGGACCAAAAAGGTCACCTATTCCACCGTTTACTACCGCAGTGATAGCCATAAGGCCACGGCGGAAGCCGCAGCCAAGGAACTGGGCATCACCTCGATCATGCAGAGCGCAAATATCCCCGGCAATATCGCCATCGTGCTGGGAAGTAACTTCCGCTAGTCCTTCCCGGAGCGGACTACGCTGTCGGCAAAGCCCCACAGCTTGCACTCCGGGTCCTAGAGTGCCAAGATTTGTATTAGCACTCGCACGTATCGACTGCCAGTTCGGTTGATGTTTCGACCGGATCCATGCGGTTTGGTGATGTTGTTTGAGTGAGTCCTTGACCAAGGCAGCGAGAAGTTTTCGCGACTGTCCCATGACATCGCGGATTCTTCGTCCGTCGCGGGCGTTGCCTCAGGTCGTAGATACGCATGACCGTCCCGAAAGGACATAAGCCCCTATGGCCAAAATGATTGCATTCGACGAGGAAGCACGCCGCGGCCTTGAGCGCGGCCTGAACATCCTGGCTGACGCCGTCAAGGTTACCCTTGGCCCGCGTGGACGCAACGTCGTTCTGGAGAAGAAGTGGGGCGCACCCACGATCACCAACGACGGCGTCTCCATCGCCAAGGAGATCGAGCTCGACGATCCGTACGAGAAGATCGGTGCCGAGCTCGTCAAGGAGGTCGCCAAGAAGACCGACGACGTCGCAGGCGACGGCACCACCACCGCCACCGTCCTGGCCCAGGCCCTGGTCAAGGAAGGCCTGCGCAACGTTGCTGCCGGCGCCGACCCGCTTTCGCTGAAGCGTGGCATCGAGAAGGCAGTGGACGCGGTCACCGCAGAGCTGCTTGCTTCCGCCAAGGAAATCGAGACCAAGGAGCAGATCGCTGCCACCGCGTCGATCTCCGCCGGTGACAACGAAATCGGCGCATTGATCGCCGAGGCGTTGGACAAGGTCGGCAAGGAAGGCGTCATCACCGTCGAGGAGTCGAACACCTTCGGCCTCGAGCTTGAGCTCACCGAGGGCATGCGCTTCGACAAGGGCTACATCTCGGCCTACTTTGTCACCGACAACGAGCGCCAGGAAACGGTCCTTGAGGATCCGTACATCCTGATCGTCAACTCGAAGATCACCAACGTCAAGGACATGGTCTCCATCCTGGAGAAGGTCATGCAGTCGAACAAGCCGCTGCTGATCATTGCAGAGGACATCGAAGGCGAAGCCTTGGCAACGCTGATCGTGAACAAGATCCGTGGCCTGTTCAAGTCCGTCGCCGTCAAGGCACCGGGCTTCGGCGACCGCCGCAAGGCCATGCTTGCCGACATCGCCATCCTCACCGGTGGCCAGGTCATCTCCGAGGAAATCGGCCTGAAGCTCGAAAACGCCACCATTGACCTGCTGGGCTCCGCCCGCAAGGTCGTTGTCACCAAGGACGAGACCACCATC
>JAUNVO010000225.1 GCA_030540695.1 Micrococcaceae bacterium
ATGGTTTGGTCCACTATGCCCAGGGGTTGATCGGGCTGGAGCTTGCCAACCAGGCGCGGCTGCGCGAATCCACCCGGCTGGTCGCCGGCCAGGCCTTCTCGGACCTGATGGCCGGCACACTCAAGGGAGCCGAGGCCGACGCCCGGCTGCTGGGCATCGGTGTTGTCCCCAGCAAAGCCCACTCGGTCGTGCTGGTGGCCGCGCCCCAGGGCCAGGAAAAGGCCCTGCGCACCCTGCCCATTCCACCGCACTTCGAGCACATCGTCTCGGCAATCGTTGATGACCGGCTGGCCTTGGTCGTGGCCCTGAACGACGGTAGTGCTGTCGCCGCGGGTATCGACAGCTACCTCCAAGGTGCGGGGATGACCTCCAAGGTGGCCTTCGGCGGTGGGTACACCCAGCCCAACGGACTACGCTGGAGCTTCTTCGAAGCCGTCGAGGCGCTGCGCCACGGCGAACGGGTCAACACCCCCTCCAAGCTCTCACTGACGTCCCTGCTGCTCGCCGCCCGCGATGTGCCGTTGCAGGCGCTTGCCCACGAGGCGTTGGAGCCGCTGCAGGCCTTCGACACGAAGCATGCCGCTGAGTTGCTTCTCACCCTGCGCAACTATCTGGAACTCGACGGAAGCGTCGGCGCCGTGGCCGAAGCCCTGGGATTGCACCGGAACACCGTGCGATACCGTTTGCAGCAAATCAGCGAGCTTTCCGGCTACGACCCCACCACCACCGCGGACCGGGTCCAATTGTGGTTGGCGTTGACCGCCATGGACCTGAACTGAGCCGGTGGCCGATAGTATGGGTGCATGGCTGAAATGTTCCTTGAGAAGTTCCGTTCGCTGGTTCCGCAATACCTCGAGGACGAGTGGCAAGTTGAAGACGGACTGAGCGAGTCCGAGCTCGAAGACGCGCTGTCCGAGGTCGGCTCCCCCATCCCGCTGGTGTTGCACGAGTTCTACCGTGCGCTGGGCGGTTGCGAGGACATGATGGAGGCCTACCACTACTTCTTTGACCCCGAAGAGCTGGAAGTCGAGGACGGCTACCTCTTGTTCCTCGAGGACGAAGAGGAAAAGTACGTGTGGGGCATCCGCGTCGACCAGCTCGAGGTCCCTGACCCGATTGTCTACCGCCGGCAAAACGCCCGCGCCACCTGGAAGAGCGAGGAAGGGACCTTCAGCGAATATGTCTTGGACATGTTCAGCTGGGTGTTTGACGAGCTTTCCCCCGAACTCACCAACTAGCGCATCGCGCATGGACAAATTGTGGACCTCGCATGCGCCACCGGGCTACCGGTGCCCGTTTTGTGAACTGCTGCGCGGGGCAGAGCTCTCGGAGGGAAACCTCTGTGTCCCCTCTGACCTGATCTACCGCACCGATCAGGTAGCCGTCATCATGGCCTGCGACGGGTTCGGCCCCCATGGCGGCCATGCCATGGTCATCCCCGTGGAGCACCACGAGGCCCTCTACGATCTTCCCGATGATGTCGCTTTCCGGATCATGCTCGAAACCAGGCGAATCGCGCTGGCGATGAAGCAGGCGTGGAACCCTGAAGGGACCAGTACCCGGCAGCACAATGAACCGGCAGGAAACCAGCATGTCTGGCACTACCACCAGCACGTCTTCCCCCGGTTTTCCGGCGACAACCTATACGGCCGCCTGCGTCACCGCGTCTCGGTTCAGGAGCGCGCAGAAAAGGCCGCCCAGTTGCGGGCGGCCCTCTCGGAAGCTGAGCTCTGGGACTGAGCCCTGTCAATCGGGGGCTTTGGTTCTCCAGCCGTGCTGAGGTGTTGCTGGCTAGAGCTCTCGGGTGACCACTGCGTCGGCGAAAGCGACCAATGCTTCCTTGACGGTTCCCTCCGGCAGTGGCGCCAGCGCCTCGATGGCGGAATCGGCCCAATGCCGGGCAACATCCCAGGCCTGGTTCGTCGCGGGGTTTCCCGCTACGGCTTCCACGGCGCGGGCCAGGTCCTCATCCGCGCTCAAGTCCCCGTCAACCAGCTCCAGCACCGAAGCGGCCGACTCGTCGCCGGCGGCGGCCGCATCGCGCATCAACAGGATCGGCAGCGTCGGCACGCCTTCGCGAAGATCGGTTCCGGGGGTCTTGCCCGAACGGACTTGCGCCCCGGTGACATCGATGACGTCGTCAGCGACCTGGAAAGCGACGCCGACCTTCTCACCATAGGAACGCAGCACCTCCACGTACTGCTCCACGCCGCTGAAGAGCGCACCGAACGCACCGGAAGTGGCAATCAGTGACGCGGTCTTGTCGGCGATCACGTTCAAGTGGTGCTCGATCGGGTCGTCCTCTGCACGCGGGCCCACTGATTCGTGCAGCTGTCCCAGGCAAAGCCGTTCGAAGGTATGCGCCTGGATCGAGACGGCCTCCGGGCCGAGCTCGGAGCCCAGCACAGAGGCTCGGGCAAAAATCAGGTCGCCGGTGAGGATTGCCACCGAGTTGCCCCAGACTTCGTGGGCCGTTGGCGCACCGCGGCGCAATGGCGCCGAATCCATAACGTCATCGTGGTAAAGCGTGGCCAGGTGGGTCAACTCCACGATGGCCGCGGCCTTGATGACCTCTGGGGTCACCCCGTCTCCCAGCAGCGAGGTCAGGATCACCAGCAATGGCCGGATGCGCTTGCCGCCGGCCTCGACCAGGTGGCGACTGGTGGCATCGATCAGCGGATCGGAATTGGCGATCGCATCGCGCAGGAGCTTCTCGACCTTGGCCAGCCCGGTGGCAATGGCAGGGCCGAACTCGGGATCCAGGGCGATCTTGCCGAAGCCGCCGGGAAGGTTGACCGCGGCTGCCAGCACGCTGGTTTCCGGGTTCAAATCAAAGGAGTCATGCACACCGTGTCCGGCAGCTGTCCAGTTGGTCTGGGAATCAGTCACTGTTCTAAGACTTACAATCTCTCGACGGTCGGTTCCAGCCGCGGCACGTTGTCCGGTTCTGGTTGCTGGCGGTTTGTCACCAGCTGCTCAAGTACTTCGCTCACTCTATCGCCAATCGGCGTGCGAGCCGTCTTTGTGCCCGGGACGTGGCAGGTCGCAGACCCCGCCACCCTGGACGATGGCCACTTCTACGCCAATGGCTTGGTGGCGCGGTGGACGGCCACGATGCCTCCGGAGAGGTTGCGGTAGCGGCATGATTCCCAGCCGGCTTCCTCGATCCATGCTGCCAGCCCGTCTTGGTTGGGCCAGGCACGGATGGATTCGGCGAGGTACACGTATGCGGTGGGATTCGAGGAGAGCTTCTTGGCCACCGGCGGCAGCGCGCGCATCAGGTACTCGGTGTACACGGTGCGGAACGGGGCAAAAGTGGGGTGGGAGAACTCGGCAATGACCAGGGTCCCGCCGGGCTTGGTCACGCGCAGCATCTCGGCCAGCGCCCGCTTGGGATCACTGACGTTGCGCAGTCCGTAGCTGATGGTGGATGCATCGAAGCTGTCGTCGGCGAAGGGGAGGTTGGTGGCATCCCCGGCAACAAAGTCGATGTCCGGGCGGCGGCGCTTGCCGACATTGAGCATGCCCTGGGAGAAATCGCAGGCCACTACGCCGATGCCTGCGTCCGCATACGGTTCCGAGGAGGTACCGGTTCCGGCTGCAAGGTCAAGGACGCGTTGGCCGCGCTTGGCACCCACCGCATCGACAACGATCTTTCTCCAGCGCCGGGTTTGGCCCAGCGAAAGGACGTCATTCATCACGTCGTAACGCGCGGCAACATCATCAAACATGGCTTGGACTTCTTCGGGGCGCTTTTCCAGCGATGCACGGCTCACCTTCCCATTGTCGCAAAGTTCGGCGGCAAGGTGAAAACGTCCTTGGTGCAGCGAACGCGTGAGCGCCACCACTAGGGCGCACTGCGCAGGTTTCCCGGCGGTAAGCTGGGCAGACCATGACTTCCCAACTTTCCGACGCCGTGGGCGCCCAGGCTACGGGCGCCATCCCGCAGCTGCGTTCAATCACCATCCAGCGACCGGCCATGAGCGAGCACGGACTGCTCGATTACCTCACACGTGACGATTCCCTGGTGTGGGCGCGCCACGGTGAGGGAACCATCGGGTTTGGCCAGGTCGCCAGGTTCGACGCCTCGGGACCGGAGCGCTTTGCCTTGGCCCATGCATGGTGGGATGCCCTGGCCGAAGCAGCCGATGTCCAGGATCCCCTGAATGTCCCCGGTACGGGCCTGATCGCCTACGGCGCGTTTGCCTTCTCCTTCAGCAGCACCTACTCCTCCCGGCTCATCGTCCCCAGGATCGTGGTGGGTCGCAATGAGAGTTGCAGCTGGATCACCTACACCGTCTCGGACCCGGAGTCCGTACTGAGCGTGGCCGCCGCCGAAGCGGAACTTGCCTCATTGCTCGATGACTACTCCCCGGAGCATGAATTGGGCGTGGGCGCCGACAAGCTGGTGGATGGCCAGATCTCGGAAGCGGACTATTGTGACTCGGTGAGCCGGGGGATCTCGATCATTGATTCCGGAGCCGTGACCAAGCTCGTGCTGGCCCGGGATGCCGTTGCCGAGCTCGCCACGCCGATCGCCGTGGCCCAGGTCTTGCGCCAGCTCGCCCTTCGCTACAACGACTGCTGGACATATTCGGTGGACGGGCTGATCGGAGCCACCCCCGAGATGCTGGTCCGGGTGCGCGGTGACGTGGCCGAGGCCCGGGTCCTGGCCGGCACCCTGGACCGGGCAACGGCACCGCACGGAGATTCGCTCTATGCACGCCGCATGCTGCTCGAGGACGAAAAACAACGCCATGAACACCAGCTGGCCATTGATTCGCTCACCGACCAACTCGGGCCGCTGGCCTCGGGAATGGAAGCCCCCGAGGAACCATTTGTCCTGGAGCTGCCCAACGTTTGGCACCTGGCATCGGATGTGAAGGCCTCCCTGGCCACCCGCATCGACGGTTCGGTGCCCGGCGTGCTGGACCTGGTCGAAGTCTTCCACCCCACCGCCGCGGTTTGCGGAACACCCACCAAGGAGGCCGGGCGGATCCTGCGCGAGCTCGAGGGCATGGACCGCGGACCGTACGCCGGGCCTGTTGGCTGGATAGACACGCGGGGCAACGGCGAGTTCGGCATAGCCCTGCGTGGTGGAGTGATCGAATCCCCGACCTCCGTCAGGCTCTACGCCGGCTGCGGGATCGTTGCGGCCTCCGAACCCGAGGCGGAGCTCGC
>JAUNVO010000005.1:0-8782 GCA_030540695.1 Micrococcaceae bacterium
AGAGCGCGTTCTTGGTAAGAACGAGGTCACCGGATCGATTCCGGTGGGGGGCTCGGAGAGAAAAACCGCGGTTGGACCTGGAAAACAGGATCAACCGCGGTTTTTGTTTGCCTTGGGGGTACGGCTACTTCCGCAACGAGGTGTTTCCACTCAACCGCGAAACGATGCGGTCGATCACAAAGCCCAGCGCGATGGCCACGGCTACGGCGATCACCATTCCCAGCAATTGGTGCTTCTCGAACCATTGTCCGGCCAGCATGCCAATGAGCACCGAGTACGCAGCCCACGCGACACTGGAAAAACAGGTCAGGATGACGAAGGTGCGGTGATTGAATTTCGAGGCCCCTGCCACCAGGTTCACTGCGACACGGCCAATGGGAATGAACCGGGCCACCAGGATCAGGGACACGGGGCGAAGGCGCAGTTCATATCCCGCCCACGCGAAAGCATGCTGGAACCTCTTCCGACGCATCCATGAAAATCTGTCCGTTCCGATGGCCCGCCCCAGAATATAGGCGACGTTGTCACCCACAAAAGCCCCAAGTCCGGCAACCATGCCCAGGATCCAGGGGTTCGGGATACCTTGGGAAGGCACCAGGGAAGCGAGTGCCACGACCAGGGATTCACTGGGAACCGGCGGAAAAAACCCGTCAATCGCGCAAAAAAGAAAGATCATCAGGTATGAAAGAGGGTTTCCTGCCGCGTCAATGATGAATGCGTTTATCGCATCCAGTGCGGTGGAGATAAAGTCCAAGAGAAATCCTGTTCATCCATGGTCCGGGTGCGCCCAACGAAGGCAAGCGCACTCTTCCTCCATCTAGGCTAGCGAGGACCTATACCATTTTCCTACTTTTCCGCCAACCGTGATCAATCCGACTCAATCAAGCGGTTCACGTGGGATGCCCGATAAGATGAACGAAGTGCGAAAACCGTCGACATCTGTGCCCGGCCTGGAAACGGGGCGAGATGGGGTCATTCGCTCACGAAGACTATGAACCTTCAGGAGAGGACGAAGCACATGCCCAACGCGGACTTCAACAAGGAATTCCCCACTCGTGCCTCTCTGCGGCGAGCGCGCCAAGCAGAGCTGGCCGCCCAGGAAAAGGCGCGTGACGAAGCCAAGAAGGACGCGGAAACGCCCCAGCACACCGATGAGTTCGACGCGATTCCCGAGGCCGGTGCCCCTAGCTCTCCGGCGCGGCCCTCCAAGCTCGATGCGAAAGGCAAGCCGGGCCTGGACCGTGGCGCCCCGGACACCGAGGCCAAGCCCGCAGGCGCCCCCGGAAGCGCAAAGCACACACCGCGGACCAACGGGCCCGCCGGCGAAGGCGCCCAAAAGCCACAAGCCAAGCCGGCACCCGCGGGACCGGGCGATCAACAGGCGGCACCGACGAAGGCCACCGCGTCGCCATCCACGGACGTCGCAGCCAAGAACGTGAACAACACCGCTGCGACTTCCACCGACCGCACCAAGCCAGCGGCGAAGATCGAACCCAAGCCGGCGACGCCCGCTGCGCCGAAGACCACGCAGGCCAAGCCCGCGCCGGGCAAGGGGCAGGCCCCCGCCGCGGCAAACGCCCCGAAGCAGGCCGCAGCGGCGACTTCGGGCTCCAAGCCCGTTGCCCCTGCCACCAAGCCCGCTTCCACGTCGTCGACGGCCAAGCCCGTTGCCCCTGCCGCCAAGCCCGCTTCAACGTCGTCAGCGGCCAAGCCCGTTGCCCCTGCCGCAAAGCCGGGCCCCGCCGCCCCGGCCCCGAAGCCGGCAGCTTCCAAGCCCGCACCGGCGCCGAAACCCGTGGCAACGACAAAGCCCGCTGAAGCGTCCACAAAGCGTGTGGATGCGCCCGCCACCAAACAGGGCCCGGCACCGGCCAAACCGGTCGCACCAACTGGCGCCAAGCCTGCCGAGAAGCCGGCACCCGCAGCCGACGCCAAAAAGCCTGCGGAAGCCAAGACCGTGGCGAACCCCGCTGTGGCCCCGAAACCGGCCCCGGTCGCTGATTCGAAGAAATCTGCAGGGACGAAGCCCGCGGCCAGTGGAGCAGTGCCGGCGAATCCGGTCCCGCCCAAGGATCCCGTGAAGCCGGCCGTGGCAAAACCCGCAGCCGTCGTTGCTGCTCCCGCACCGGAAGCGACGAAGAATGCCGCCGACGGCGCTCCTGCCGAGGACCTATCCACACCCGAGGGGCGTCGTCAGGCGTTCCGGGAAATGAACCCCGCGAGCGGCACACGCGACACGTTCCTTCGTCCCGAAGAAGAGACGACGGTCAGGGCCGAACGCGGTTTCCGCGGTTTCCTGGCGCGCCTTGGATTCAACATGAAACCCTCCGCCGAGGAAATCGAGGAACGCACGTGGCGTCGCACCGTTGGAACGCGGTTGAAAGAACCCCGGACGATCTCGGTGGTCAACGGCAAGGGCGGAGCGAACAAGACGCCCACCGCGGTACTGCTCTCGGCCGTTTTCGGCAGGAACACCGGTGACCCGGTCCTGGTCTGGGACAACAACGGAACCCGGGGAACCCTGGGATGGCGGACCGTTCAGGGACCGCACAGCGCCCACTCCATGGATCTGCTGGAAGCCGCGCCGCGTCTGAAGGACGTCAAGGTCGGGGACCCCGTCATCCACGAATACACGCACTACCAGCCCGAGGATTGCTACAGTGTGCTGCGCACCGATCCCACGCTGCTGGCCAGTGAACAGTTCGTCAACGCCGCCGACTTCGATGAGCTCCACGGCGTCGTTTCACGGTTCTTTGCCTTGACCATCGTGGACTCGGGAAATGACGAATCCGCCGAACGTTGGATGCGCATGATCGACCACACCGACCAGCTGGTCATCGCGAGCACGACGGTGGAGGAACACGCCGAGGCCGGCGCACTGCTTCTCGAGGCACTGGCCAAGCGCGGCGGTCACTACGCCGACCTGGCCAAGAACTCCGTGGTGATCGTTTCCCAGCACCAGCCGCACGGCAACAACGAACAGCTCGAGCGCATTGCCCAGGGCTTCGGCCGCTTGGCCCGCTCGGTGGTCACCGTCCCCTACGACGCTGCACTGGTCAAGGGACAAATCCGTTTCGAGGCACTGCGACCGGCGACCCGCCGTGCCTGGCTTCACGCCACCGCGGCTGTGGCCGGGGCACTGCACGATTAAAGTGGACACCACGGCCTTGCTCTGCCAAGGCATCAGGTGGCCCTCGGCCCCCGGAACGCCCTCACTGGCCCTCGAAGATTCCGGGCAGCACCAGCACGATGTGCTGCTGGAGCCCGGAACCCGGCTGGGTTTCACGGTAATGCCCGGGCGCTGGTGCCTGGGTCACCAGCTCATCCATGACAAGTCCCGCCGCACCCACGTTCCGTGCGGGGCACAAGCGCTCCTGAGCAATGGCACTCAATGCCCCGACTGCGCCGCCGCCGATGAATCCAGGCCCATGCATGACTTCCACCGCTCGGGCATCGCAGGGGCGGGCCTTCGCGACTACCTGGCCCAACCGCATTGGCTCTACGTGGCCACCTTCGCCCAAGGGAAAACGAAGGTCGGCACGGCAGCGGAACCCAGCAAATGGCGCCGGCTTGCGGAGCAAGGCGCCCTCAGCGCCCGCTACGTGGCGTGGTGCCCCGACGGGGCCGCCGTGCGCATCCTCGAGGACCTGGTCACCAGTGAACTGGGTTTCACCCAACAGGTGCGTTCCACCTCCAAGGTCCGCGGCCTGCTTGAAAGCCACCAGAGCACCACACGGCTCGATGCGCTCAATGCCCAGAAAGCCACCGAAGTGCGTGAAATGCTTGCCTCGCTGGATCCCGTGCTGCTGGCTGGTTCACGGATCTCCGACGACACGTGGTCACCGCCGGATCAGGGCCAGCCGCTGCTGGCCGGGTTCGACGCCAAGGCCTTGCAGCCCTATCCGGGGAACCTGGGCGAGGGGGAACACGGCTTTTGCGTGAGCGCCGTTTCCGGGCAGGCCCTGGGTGTCCGGCTCGGAGGGCAACCGGAGACGTTCGTGGCCAACGGTGCACTGCTCAAGGGGCGCAAGCTCGTGCTCGGCGAGCATGCCACGGCGCCGCCGCCGGTGCAGTCCGCCCTCTTTTAAACCGATTTGCCGTGCTGAATTAGGATTGAACCATGACCAATACCCCCTGGGAAGCTTCTTCCGGACTGTACAAGAAACTGGCACTCGGTTCGATCGTGGTTTCCGGTACGGGCATCATCTTGGCCCTTATCGGTGCCAACACCCACAACCGGCCGCTGATGTACACCGCGCTGGGCATCATCGGCGTTGGACTGGTGTCCCACGTGATCGGGATGGTGGTGCGCGCCCGTGATGCCCGCGCGTGGCGGGTCTCCCAGGGCCTGATCAGGCCCAAGACCCCCAAACGGGCCAAACGCACCCCCGAGGACACCCCTTAGCGGTCGGATGCGCCCGCTAGGGGGTGCATCCGCCCGGTTTCCCCTCTCGCATCAGCACTGATCCCACAGAAGGAGCGGCAGAACAGATGAGCATCAACCCCGAGCTGGCGGGCCGGACCTATCCGGCCCAGGAACCCTATCTGGTGGGTCGCGAGAAGATCCGCGAATTCGCCGCGGCACTCAAGGCCACCCACCGTGCCCACTACGACATCGATGCGGCCGCAGCGCTGGGCCACAAGGACCTGCTGGCTCCGCCGACCTTCGCCATCATTGTTGCCCAGCGCGCCGACGCACTCCTGGTCGCCGACCCGGCCAGCGGAATCGATTTCTCCCGTGTGGTGCACGCCGACCAGCGCTTCACCCACCACCGTGCGATCATTGCCGGTGACGAACTTCTGGCCGAACTGCACGTGGACTCCGTGCGCGCGATGGGCGGCGGGGCTATGATCAGCACCCGCGCGGAAATCAGCACGGCCACCGGTGAGAAGGTCGCAACCACCGTGTCCTCGATCCTGGTACGCGGAGAGGAAAACTGATGATTGACTTTGGCACCCTGGAAAAGGGACAAAAGATCGGGACCACCACCATCCACGTGAACCGCGGGGACCTGGTGGCCTACGCCGGCGCCTCGGGGGATTTCAACCCCATCCACTGGAACGAGCGCTTCGCGACCGAAGTCGGCCTGCCAGGGGTCATCGCCCACGGCATGTTCACCATGGGGGCCGCGGTCCAACTGGTCTGCGACTGGGCGCAGGACCCCGGCGCCGTGATCGACTACCAGGCCCGCTTCACCAAGCCGGTCCCGGTGCCCGATCCCGCCGGGTCCAACCCCTCCGATGACCCGGGCACGGCCATCGAGGTCAGCGGCGCCATCGGGGCCCTCGATGCCGAAGCCCGCACCGCACGCGTGGACCTGACGGTCAGCGTCCAAGGCACCAAGGTGCTGGTCAAGGCCCAGGCCGTGGTGCAACTCTGAAAGAGGTCCCCGGGGCCCCCCGGCGGCGCCGCGGAGCCACCAGGCGTGCGGACCCGGCGATCCTGCCGTGGCGCAACGGCGTCATTGCGCTCTATCTTGCCTCCGGGCTGATCCTTTCCACCCTGGTCTCCCGGCTGCCGGCGGTGCGCGATGCGCTGGGCCTGAGCCACGGGGAGGTCGGGTTGCTGCTGTTGTGCATGACGGCAGGGTCCTTTGCCTCCGTCTCGGTCTCCGGGTACCTGGTGATGCGCCTGGGCTCCACGCGCACCGTGGCGCTGGCCGCCACGCTGACCACGCTGTCGCTCGCGGCCGTGGGATTGAGCACGGCTGGCTTGCACTCGCTGGTGCTCACCGGTGTGGCCTTGGGCCTGCAGGGCGTGGGCAATGCCGCCTGGAACGTCTCGGCCAACGTCCAGGGAGCTGCCATGGAGCGGGCGCTGGGGGTCTCGATCATGCCGGCACTGCATGGCTTCTTCTCCGTGGGCACGGTACTGGGAGCCGCGGCAGGAGCACTGGGTGCAGCGCTCCATGTTCCGGTTTCCTGGCACTTCGCCGTGGTCGCCGCCGTGGTGCTGGTGCTGATCCTGACCGGCACCGCGGTCTTCAGGGCGGACCCGTCCAACATCGGCAGCGGACATTCGAACAGGTCTTTGCTGGCCGCGGCCTGGCGTGAGCCACGCACGTTGGTGCTGGGAATGCTGGTGCTGGGCATGGCACTGGCGGAGGGCGCTGCCGGGGACTGGGTGGCGCTGGCGCTCTCCGACGGGTACGACGCAATCAATTCCGTGGGAGCCATTGGCTACGGGGTCTTCGTCACCGCCATGACGGTGGCCAGGATGGGTGGGGGAAGGGTCCTGGAGCGCCTGGGACGCGTGGCGGTCATCCGCCTCTCCGCAACCAGCACGCTTGCGGGGCTGATGCTCTTTGTCTACGGGCCGAACCTTTTCACCGCCTTTGCCGCCCTGGTGCTGTGGGGACTGGGGGTTGCCATGTGCTTCCCGGTGGCAATGACCGCAGCCTCGGATGACCCGATGCGCGCCGCGGCCCGCGTCTCGGTGGTCTCCACCATCGGCTACGGGGCGTTTTTGTGCGGACCGCCGCTGGTGGGCCTGTTGGCCGACCAGCTCGGTTTGCTCAATGCGCTGGCGTTCGTGGGTATCCTTGTGCTCGCATCCTTTTTCCTCTCCCCGGCCGCAGCCCCGGCCAAGAGCGCACCCCAATCAACCGGCACAGACGAAAGTTAGGCAACATACCGTGAGCACCCAGATGCTGGCATCGATGACCACCACCGGAGTCGGCGGCCCGGCCGCCACCTTGCTGGAGGCAAGGACCGAGGAAGAGATCGTTGCCGCCGTTGCCGCCGCCGACGCCGCGGGACAGGAATTGCTGATCATTGCCGGAGGCTCCAACCTGGTCATCGACGATGCCGGATACCCCGGCACGGTGCTGCGGATTTCCAACCAGGGCGTCACCATCGGCAAGGAGCTCTCCGATGGACGAGTGCGGGTGGATATTGCCGCCGGGCACCCGTGGGACGATGCCGTGGCCCAAACACTGGCCGCAGGGCTCTCCGGGCTTGAAGCGCTCTCCGGGATACCCGGGTCGGCCGGGGCCACCCCGGTACAGAATGTCGGGGCTTACGGCGCAGAGGTCGCCCACACGCTGCTCGAGGCCAGGGTCTATGAACGTGCCACCGGATTCACCACGTATTTCGGCACCGCCGGGCTGGGATTCGGCTACCGAGATTCGCTGCTCAAGCGCAACACCACCAACGGCTCGCCGCAGTACGTGGTGCTCTCGGTGAGTTTTGCGTTGGAGCGCAGCGAGCGCTCGGCACCGATCCGCTACACGGAACTTGCCAGGTCCCTGGGTGTTTCCCCGGGGGAACGCGCCAAGGCCGCCAGCGTGCGCTCCACGGTGCTGGCCCTGCGTGCTTCCAAGGGCATGGTGCTCGATGCGGGGGACCGCGACACGTATTCGACCGGCTCCTTCTTCACCAACCCGATAGTTCCCGCCTCGGTGCTGAAGCTGTTGCCGCACGACGCTCCCAACTTCCCCGTCGGGGAACCCGGCCTGGTCAAGCTCTCGGCCGCCTGGTTAATTGACCGCGCGGGCTTCGCCAAGGGCTACGGGTTGCCAGGGACCGCCGGGGAAGCGGTGGCCGGCGGCCGTGCCAGCCTGTCCACCAAGCACACCCTGGCCATCACCAACCGCCGGGATGCCTCCAGCGCCGATATCCTGGCCATTGCCCGGACCGTGCGTTCGGGAGTCCGGGACCGCTTCGGGATCGAGCTGGACCACGAGCCGCTCCTGATCGGCTGCGCACTCTAGGGAACCGCGACCCGGAACATGCCACCCCAGGCACCCCGCCGCACCGTGAGACACGTTGCGCTGGCCCGCATGCGCCTGGCCGCCCAAGGATTGCTGCCCGGCATCCCCGCAGCTACCCTTGAGGCGCCGGCCAGCACGCCGCACCAAGTGGTCGGCGCGCTTGGCATGATGCAGGCCCAGGACCTCGCCCAGGCGTGTTGGGCCGTCGGTGCCCGGCTGCCCGGCAGCGCACTGGGCACGATCCACACAGCACTGGGCGACGGATCGGTCATCAGGTGCTGGGGCGCCCGGGGCACGCTGATGTTCATCACCCCTGCCATGCATGCCCCGCTGCTCTCCGTGACGGCCCCGCGCATGGAGGCCGCGATGGCGGCAATCCGCAAGCGGGAAGGGATCACGCAGCCGGAGATCGCCGGGCTGGCCGAAACGGCGCGGATCCGTTGCGGTGTCCAGGGAGCGACGCGTGCGCAATTGCTTCAGGCCTTCGCCGATGCGGGATCGTGCCTCGAGGGCCAGCGTGGCTACCACCTGATCGTCGCCGTTTCCCTTCGCGGCGGGATCGTGCAGGGACCCATGGAACCGGGAAGCGGTACCCGGCAGCTGTTCATGGCCACCGAAACCTGGCTGCCCGGGAAGCCGCAGGAACCGGGGCACCGCCAAGCGGTGGCCATGCTCGTGCGCGGCTACTTCGAATCCCACGGCCCGGCGACGGTGGAGGACTGCGCGTGGTGGTTTGGGCTGCCCCAAACGAAAGTGCGCGCGGGGCTGGAAGACTGCGATGGTGCACTGGCCCGCATCACGGTGGATGATGCCACCTACTTCTTCTCCGCCGCCCATGAGGAACGGCTGGAGGACCCTCCAGGGGCGCGCAGCGTGGTCGTGCTGCCGGGCTTTGATGAATTCCTGCTCGGGTATCGCCGGCGCTCAGCGACGCTTCCTGCGGAGCATGTGCAGGATGTGACCCCGGGGAAGAACGGGATCTTCCTGCGCACGGTCCACGTCGGCGGGACCACCATCGGGACCTGGCATATCGGGGGCACCGCGAAAAACCCGCGGGCGCACCACACCCC
>JAUNVO010000005.1:8882-34474 GCA_030540695.1 Micrococcaceae bacterium
TGCGGGCGGGCAAAGAAAAACCGGCCGCCGTTTCCACGCCCGGCGAGGGGAACGGAAACGGCGGCCGGTTTCGGCTTGGTTGCGCGGGACGCGTGGATCAGAGGCGTCCCTGCGCGATGGCCAGCATGCGACGCAGCGGCTCTGCCGCGCCCCACAGCAGCTGGTCCCCGACGGTGAAGGCGGAAATGTACTGCGGACCCATCTCGAGCTTGCGGATGCGGCCCACCGGGATGTCCAAGGTGCCCGAGGCCGCCACGGGCGTCAAGGCGTCCACGGTGGCTTCCTTGGTGTTGGGAACCACCTTGGCCCACTCATTGTCCTGCGCCAGGAGCTTCTCGATCTCGGGGACCGACAAATCCTCGGTGAGTTTGAGGGTCAGTGCCTGGGAGTGTGAGCGCATGGCGCCGATGCGTACGCACAGCCCGTCAATGACGACCGTCTCGGAGCCGGAGTTGCCCAGGATCTTATTGGTCTCGACCCCGGCCTTCCACTCCTCCTTGGACTGCCCGTTGCCCAGGTCCGCATCGATCCACGGGATCAGCGAGCCGGCAAGCGGCACACCGAACTGGGTTGCGTCCAGGCCTCCGCGCTGGGCGGCAAGCACCTTGCGGTCGATCTCCAGGATCGCCGAGGCCGGGTCGTCGAGCTCCTCGGAGACGTGGTTCTTGATGTCGCCGAATTGGGTGAGCAATTCGCGCATGTGCCGTGCACCGCCGCCGGACGCGGCTTGGTAGGTCATGGCCGTGCCCCACTCGACAAGCCCGTTCTTGAACAATCCGCCCAGGCCCATGAGCATGCACGACACGGTGCAGTTGCCGCCGATGAAGTCCTTGGTTCCGGAGGCCAGCGAGGCATCGATGACGTTGCGGTTGATCGGGTCAAGCACGATCACCGAGTCATCGTTCATGCGCAGGGTGGAGGCAGCATCGATCCACAGTCCGTCCCAGCCGCGGGCACGCAGCTCGCCATGGACCTTCGTGGTGTAGTCCCCGCCCTGGGCGGTGACGATGATCGGCAGCTTGGCCAGGACATCGAGGTCGTAGGCGTCCTGCAGGGCAGCCGCACCTTCGGCAAAGGCCGGGGCGGCACCGCCCGCGTTGGAGGTGGAAAAGAATACGGGATCAAGGTTCGCGAAGTCGCCCTCGTCCTGCATGCGTTGCATCAGG
Source organism: Micrococcaceae bacterium (assembly GCA_030540695.1). GTDB lineage: Bacteria > Actinomycetota > Actinomycetes > Actinomycetales > Micrococcaceae > Paeniglutamicibacter. The sequence continues at coordinate 10,049 of JAUNVO010000005.1, forward strand.
ACGGAGCCGACCATGCCGCGGTAACCAACAAAGCCAACGGAAGAAGTCATGGATCCAGCTTAAGGGGTGCGGGCCCCGGGAGCGGATTCGGTTACGAACCACTTCGGGTGAAGGCTACGGCAGGTGCAGGGGTGCTTGCAGTGAGGGCTTGGGCAAGCCGCGGGCCTTGCGCAGTTTTCGTGCCCGGTGCTCGGCCAGGCCCAGGTGCATGAAGTACCAGCCGCCGGCTGCCAAAAATACCGTGACGACATACATGCCCGCGCGTTCCCCGGGCGTGGGACCCTGGGCGAGGAAGGTATAGACAGCCAAGGCCAGGGTCGCCGCCCAGAACAGGGCGCCGCCAACGAGCATGCCCGTGCCACTGGCGATCTTGGCTCCCGTGCCGGTGGTGACGAAGCCTATTTCTTCTTTCTTGTAGCTGAACAGTTCGCCTTCGACGGTGCGCACCAGGCTGCGGGCCTCGCCCCGTGCCTTGGCCTCCTCATGGGCAAGGATGACCGCCTTGTCGCGCTCGTCGCGATCCGGGTCGTAATGCCTGAACATGCTTTTGGGCCTGTGCGGAGAATCACTCATCCAGCGGTGCCGTTGTTCTGTTCAGCGAGCAAACGCTTGCGCGTTCCCACGGCTTTCAGGGATCCGAAGGCGAAGAGCTGCGTGATCGTGAGGATCAGGATCAATCCCGCGATCTTTGACCCGGTGATGATCAGGAAGAGGCCGAGCCCGGCAAAGACCAGGGCGAAGAGCGGCAAGAGCATGTAACCCAAAACGAACAGTGCCTCGGGATTGGTCTTCAGCGCCTTGATGCCTTCCTTCATGCCTTCTTCTCCCATGCCTCGATACGGTACTGGGTACCGTTCGCAGAAGTGTTCCAGCCGGAATCCGGTTCGCTGAGCGTCTTGGACCATGAATCATCGAGTATCGGGGCCTTGGTATCGCCCTCCGGTGCGGCATTGATGACGGTCCTGATGGCTAACTGGGCCGCCTCGGCGAAGAGGCCGTAGATCTCGCCCCCGCCGATCACCCAGATCTCCCGGGAGCCGGCGCCGGCACGGGCTGCCTTCAGTGCTTCCAGTGCCGTGGCCACGGGTATGGCACCGGCGTTGGTGAGTTCCTGGTGGCGTGAGGCATCACGGGTGATCACGATGTTGGTGCGCTCGGGCAACGGCCGGAACTTATCCGGGAACGACTCCCAGGTCTTGCGGCCCATGATCACCGGGTGCCCGGCGGTGGTGGATTTGAAGTGTGCCATGTCCTCGGGCAGGGTCCAAGGCATTGCCCCGTCCTTGCCGATCACGTGGTTGGCCGCTTCGGCCCAGATCATGCCGATGCGTTCGCTGGCGTTGATGTCGGCGCGGTGTCCGGCGCCTTCGTTGTTCTTGCTCATACGGCGATGGGGGCCTTAATCGTCGGGTGGTGTTGGTAGCCCTCGATCACGAAGTCATCAAGGGTGTATTCGAAGATGGAGTCGGGTGTGCGTGTGATGCGCAGGCGGGGGTACGGGTACGCGGTGCGCGTGAGCTGTTCGGTGACCTGTTCACGGTGGTTGTCGTAGATGTGGGTGTCCCCGCCGGTCCAGATGAACTCGCCGGGTTCCAGCCCCAGCTGGTCCGCCACCATGAGTGTGAGCAACGCGTAGGAGGCGATGTTGAACGGAACGCCCAGGAACATGTCGGCGCTTCGCTGGTAGAGCTGGCAGGAGAGCCTGCCGCCGGCGACGTAGAACTGGAAGAACGCGTGGCAGGGCGGCAGCGCCATATTCTCGATCTCCGCGACGTTCCACGCAGAGACGATGTGCCGGCGCGAATCGGGGTTCTGTTTCAGGGAGTCCATGACCTGGGAGATCTGGTCGATGTGCCGCCCGTCGGCCGTGGGCCAGGAGCGCCACTGCACGCCGTAGACCGGGCCGAGCTCCCCGTGCTTGTCGGCCCACTGATCCCAGATCTTCACGCCGTTCTCGCGCAGGAAAGCGGTGTTCGAATCCCCGCGCAGGAACCACAGCAGTTCCACCGCGACGGATTTGAAATGCACCCGCTTGGTGGTGATCAACGGAAAGGATTCCGACAAGTCAAAGCGCATTTGCCGGCCAAAGACACTCGAGGTTCCGGTGCCGGTGCGATCGCCCTTGGCGGTGCCATCGGCCAACACCTCACGCAGCAGATCCTCATAGGGGGTTTGAATTCTCACCGCTTCAGTCTAGCGCGATCGCCGTCGGCGTCGGTTCCTTGGCCGGGTTTGGCTAAGAGGCCCTGGCCACCGGCGCGCATCCGGCCCTGGATGAGGCTGAGCAAGGTTGCGTCCTCGATGCCCGCGGTGCGTGCGGTGGTGATCAGTTCGTTGATGAGCGCCTGGATCCCGCCCTCGGCATCGACGGTGCCGGAGCTCGGGTCATGGGTCACCACGGTGCCCAGCCGCCGTCGGCTTTCGATCAGGCCCAGGGCCTCGAGTTCCTTGTAGGCACGGGCCACGGTCCCGGTGGCAACGCCCAGGTCCCCGGCCAGGGCGCGCACGGTGGGAAGCCGTGAGCCGTCAGCCAGATGGCCGACGGCGATCAGCGAGGCGATCTGCGTGCGGATTTGTTCGAACGGGGGAGTCGCGTCGCGCAGATCAACGGTGACCAATGCGCTCAATGGCCGCTGCCGCTCATGCTCGGGCTCCTGGTCTCCGAGCCTGGCCGGTGTCCGGGCATGGCCGTTGCTGCCGGAAGCAGGCATAACGCCACGCCCAGCACCAGTGCCGCCACCTGGAATCCGGAGGTGTCCACCCCGATGGGGCCGCCATCTGGGCCCGTGAAGGCCTTGGCTCCCCAGAAGTGGAGGTTGGCCAGGGAAGCGGCGACCAGCAGGGACACCCCGCCGAACATCCGTGCCCCGCGATGGGCCACCAGGATCCGGATCCTTCGATCCTCCTCGGCGGTTGCGCCGTCCAAGGCACCTCGCCCGGCGGCCATGCGGTGCAGCATCCAGGCCAGCAGCCCGGCAAGGACCATGACCCCCAGGAACCACCAGGCCATGAAGGCGATCTCCGGTGGCGCCGCCCGCAGGAAGAGCGCGACGCCGGCCAGTCCCGCGGCGGCCGCGATCACGACGGTGACCAGAAGCCAGACGGGAAGCAGCGGGGTCCTGCCATGGGCGGGCCGATCCCCGGTCCCCAACCGGCGGGCAACCAGATGCGCGCAGAGCAGCTGGATCAGGAAGTAGCCCAGCACCAGCACCGCCAGCGAACCGGCCAGCGAGGCCAACTCCTCGATCCGTGCCGCCGCGGTGGACGCCAAGAGCCCGGGGATGCCCGCGTCGCTGTCGCCGGGGGTTTCCCGCGCAGCGGAAACCCCAGTGCCCCCGGTGAGCCTTGCGGCGAAGCCCCCGGCCACGAGCACACCAATGAGGCAGACGCCCTGCGCCAAGAGCAGGAAATCCCGGGCCTTGGAGAACGAGGGCGAAGCGGGCCCGGTGGCCGTGGCGTGCCTGGCCGGTACATCGCCGAGCCGTGGGGGCCCGCAAGCCACGACGACCACCAGCACCACCAGCATCCACACGGTGCCCGGCCCGGTCAACGCATTCGCCCGGTCCCACGCAGAATGGTCGATGTGCCCTCCGGTGCCGGATCCCGGCAGTGCCCAGTCCGCTCGGGCCCTGATTCCTTCGGAGAGGTAATTGAGGCATGCCATGGAGAATCCCGCCACCACCACGATTGCGGTACGCAGCAACCGGTTGATCCAGATGGTGCGCAGGACGGCGTTCTGCCGGGCGTCCAGGGAATCCAGCGGCGGGCGGCGAACCACCAGGGACGCGGCGCCGAGGCTCCCTAGCAGCACCAGACCCAGGCCACCCAGCAGGTATGGGCCAACCACGTTCCCCGGTCGCGTCCCGGTGATGGCCGAAACTTCCGGCGTGTCCTGCATCGCCTCGGCCTGCGCCCTGGTGATGTATTCGTCCTCATCCGCCAGGTAAAGCATGTTCCCGTCCTCATCGAGCGGGTTGCCGTACGCGTCGGTGTCCCCGTCGTGGATCGGCACCTCGATGGCGTTGTCCTGGCTTGTTCCGGCCCGCTGCGGTGCGCCCGGATCGTTCCACGCCACGACGATGAGCACCGTGCTGATCGCGGTGCACAGCAGCAGGAAGGCTGTTAGGAACTTCGGGATCAGGGACTTGACGCTGCGTACTTCCAGGGATGCGGCGCGCACCGGGCGCAGGTGCCGCGGCCAGGTGAACTGGCCCAGGACGTAGACGATTCCCAGCCACAATCCGGGCGCCGCGGCATGCATCAGCATCGTGGGGGTGCCGCCCTGGGTCTGGAGCTGTTGATCGGGATTGGCCCACAGGTTGGAGAGCCCGGAGGTGCCCGAGGCGAAGAAGGCGATCAGTGCCGTCCAAAAGGCGTGGCGGGAGACGGCCTGGAGGGTGTTGGACGCGTTGGGTGCGGCAACCAGGAAGCGCAGCACGATGTAAATCAGTGCCGCGGAGATGGCCAGGCCGAAGCCGATGGCGGTGAATGCCCCTGTCATGCGCGTGCGCGCCCCTTTGCCTCGATCATTGTCTCAATGTATCAATACATTGGGACAATAATCGAGGGGGGAACGCCGTTGATTCTTCGCCGGCGCCTACATCGCTATCCGGCAAGCAGGTCGTTGTACTCCGGGTAGCGGCGAAGGTAGTCCTGCACGTAGGTGCACTCGGGAACGATTTTCAGCCCGCGTTCACGCATCTGTTCCAGGACCAGGGTGACCAGGGCACGGGCGTAGCCGTGGCGTGCGTATTCCTCGTTGATGATGGTGTGCTGCAACGTCGCGACCTCGCCGTCCAGGCTGTAGCCCAGGAACCCGACGAAGGTCGAGCCGTGCCACAACCCGTAGCGGCCGCGGTCCGCATCGTGGTCGAGCCGCAATCCCTGGTGGGCGATCTTTTCCACGTTCTTGCCGTGGGCGTGGTGGGGGGCCATGATGCACTCCTTGCAATGCTTCGAAAAACACCGGAACCCCGCGTCGGGGCCCCTGCTAGAAGACTACCGCGAAGCGGCAGCCCTAATCCTCAAACGCGTCGTAAACCTCCACGGATACCAGCTTGCGTTTGCGTGTGACCGGCTGGTGGACGACGATCACCGCCCCGGGCTTCAGGTACGGGTCCTTCTCCGGCAGGAACGCCGCGGCGCCGGGGGTCAGCCGGTCCCGCAGCTCCGCGAGAACCAGCGGCAGCACCGGGCGGTGCGTGCAGATTGCTTGGGGGCGGCGTTTGTTCAACAGCTTCGCCACGGCCTTGCGGGCCTTCTCCGGGTTGCGCTTGGCCTCGTGCTCGGTGAGTGAGGCGAGCATCTTCACGGTGAAGCGGTGCTGCTTCACATACGGGGCAACCGTTTGCACGCAGCGTGTCCATGGACTCGAGGCCACCTTGGCCGGACGCCAGGAGCCAAGCAACCTGGCCACGGCCAGTGCCTGGCGCTGCCCGGTGGCGGCCAACGGGCGCTTGCCCTCCTCCCGGGTCCAGTTCGAACGCGGCTTGGCCTTGGCATGGCGCACCAGCACGAAAGGGTGGGTCTCCAGCAGGCCGGCCTTGTGCACGTCGACCAATGCCTGAAGCGGTTCCACGTCCCCGGGGTTGGTCAGCCATTTGCGGGCCATCTTGGGGCTGGCCCAGCGCACCGCGTCGGTCTCCTTGCCATCGGGCACCGGCGGGGTGCCGGTGGACCTGGCGGCCCAGTAATAGACCACCTTGGATCGGCCTCCCACCTGGTAGCTGATGGCCGGCAACGGGATGCCCAGGGTGATGTCCATGCCGACCTCCTCGAAGACCTCCCGGGTGGCGCACTCGGGCATGGTCTCCCCGGCGTCGATCTTGCCCTTGGGCCAGGACCAGTCGTCGTAGCGGTCCCGGTGGATCATCAGGATCTCCAGGCCCTCGGCGCCCACGCGCCAGATCAGTGCCCCGGCGGCCTGGACATCGAACTTCCCGCCGCTGATTTCGGGCGAATCGCTTGAACGCGTGAAATACACGGCCCTAGCGCCTTACGACGGTCCGCTGGCGGTTGCGCGATTCGATCAGCCACGACTGGATGTCCTGGAGCGGGGCGCCGTCGGCGTCCTTGTGGTGCCGGGTCCACTCGCCCTTCGAGTCCAGGTGCCAGCTGGCGGTGCCCGGATCCATGTAGCGGTCAAGCAGGGCCACCAGGTCGGTGATGTCCTCCCGGCTGCTCAACGAGACCAGTGCCTCGACGCGGCGGTCCAGGTTGCGGTGCATCATGTCCGCCGAACCGATGTACACCACCGGTTCCCCGGCGTTGGCGAACATGAACACCCGGCTGTGTTCCAGGAAGCGGCCCAGGATCGAGCGCACCTTGATGTTTTCGCTCAGCCCCGGCACACCGGGGCGCAACGCGCAGATACCGCGCACGATCACATCGACCTGCACCCCGGCCTGCGAGGCACGGTAGAGCGCGTCGAGGATCGCCTCGTCGACCATGGAGTTGACCTTGATGACCACCCGGGCCGCGAGACCGGCCTTGCGGTTGGCGATCTCCGCCTCGATCCGGTCGATCAGCCCCGAACGCAGCGAGCGCGGGGCAACCAGCAGGCGTTTGAACGTGGAGCGCGGGGCATAGCCCGAGAGCTGGTTGAAGAGCCGCGAAAGGTCCTCCCCGACAGCGTCGTCGGAGGTGAGCAGCCCCAGGTCCTCGTAGTAGCGCGCGGTGCGCGGGTGGTAGTTGCCGGTGCCGATGTGGCAGTAGCGGCGCAGCTTCTCGCCCTCGCGGCGGATCACCAAGGAAAGCTTGGAGTGGGTTTTCAGGCCCACGATCCCGTAGACGACGTGCACCCCGGCCTGCTCGAGCTTGCGCGCCCAGGTGATGTTCGCCTGCTCGTCGAAGCGGGCCTTGATCTCCACCAGGGCCAGGACCTGCTTGCCGGACTCGGCGGCATCGATCAGCGCATCGACGATCGGGGAGTCCCCACTGGTGCGGTAGAGGGTCTGCTTGATCGCCATGACCTTGGGGTCATTGGCGGCCTGTTCCAAAAACGCCTGCACGGAGGTGGAGAACGAATCGTAGGGGTGGTGCAGCAGGATGTCGCGCCGGCGCATGGCGGCGAACACGTTGGCGGCCTTGGAGGTCTCGGACTCGTTGAGGAAGCGCGAGGTGTGTGCCAGATGCTTGGGGTAGTGCAGGTCGGCACGGTCGATGCCCGCGATCACGCCCAGCCCGCGCAGATCCAGCGGCGCGGGCAGCGCGAAGACCTCGTCGTCCTCCACACCCAGCTCGCGCACCAGCAGGGCCCGGATGTTCGGGTTGATGTCCTCGACGACTTCCAGGCGGACCGGAGGGCCGAAGCGCCGGCGCAGCAACTCCTTCTCCAGTGCCTGGAGCAGGTTTTCCGCGTCGTCCTCCTCGACCTCGAGGTCCTCGTTGCGGGTGACCCGGAAGAAGTGGTGCTCGACGATCTCCATGCCCGGGAACAGGTGCTCCAGGTGCACGGCGATCACTTCCTCCAGGGAGATGAAACGCGCCACCCGGCCCGGGGAGTTCCCGGCGCGCGGGCCATCGATCGAGATCAGCCGGGGCATGGTGTCCGGGACCTTGAGCCGGGCGAAGAGTTCCTTGCCCGAGACCGGGTTGCGCACCACCACCGCGAGGTTCAGCGAAAGCCCGGAGATGTAGGGGAAGGGGTGTGCGGGGTCAACGGCCAGCGGCGTCAGGATCGGGAAGACCTGGTCGATGAACCAGCGGTGCTGCTCCGATTTGCAGCGCTCGTCCAGCTCATCCCAGCCCACCAGCAGGATCTGTTCCTGCGCCAGGGCCGGTCGCACCGCGGAGGCGAAGACCTCGGCGTGGCGCACCTGCAGCTTGTGGGCTTCGGTGAGCAGCATCTGGAGCTGGTCGATCGGGCTCACTCCGGCCGCGGAGGGCACTGCCAGGCCGGTGGCGATCCGGCGGTTGAGCCCGGCAACGCGCACCATGAAGAACTCGTCGAGGTTCGAGGCGAAGATCGACAGGAAGCTCACCCGCTCCAGCAGCGCCAGCTCGGTGTCCTCGGCCAGCTCCAGGACCCGGGCGTTGAAGTGCAGCCAGCTCAGCTCGCGGTCCAGGAACCTGTCATCGGCGAAGTCGCCGTCAGGGATCGGGGAGGGCTCGAAGTCGGGCAGCTCGATCCTGTCCTGCGTGGCGCGGGACGCCGGTACGTCCGTGATGCCCACCGAGGAGGTGATTGGGTGCGGATCCATGGCTGTTGCCCCTAGCGTTCAATGAAGGTGGAGATTCCGAATCGGCGCACGTCGCACAGTGCCTTCGCGCGGCGCGGTGCGGCGTTGTTAACTACTTTAGCGAAACCGGTGCGTACATGACGTCGACATCCCATTTGGTGAAGCCCAGCTTCCGGTACAGGGCCACCGCCGGGGTGTTATCCGCATCCACGTAGAGCATCAGCGCATCGAGTCCCAGCGATTCCAGGTGCGCGATGCCCGCCAGGGTGAGCACCTTGCCCAGCCCGGTGCCCTGGGCCTCGGGGATCACGCCCACCACATATATCTCCCCGATCGCCTGGTGCTCCCCGGTGGTGGGGGAGGAGAGTGCGGGATGCACCTTGGTCCAGTGGAAGCCCAGGATCCTTCCCGCGGCGTCGACGGCCAACAGGAAGCCGGCCGGATCGAACCAGTCCTCGGACATGCGCGCGGCAAGGTCGGCATCGGTCATCGCCCCCTGCTCCTGGTGATGGGCAAACGCCGCGGCGTTCGCCGCGACCCACCCGGGTCCGTCGGTTCCGGGGTCGAAGGCACGGATGGTGATGCCCTCGGGCACCTCGGGTGCCGGGACCCGGGTTCCGGTGACCATGCGCATGCGCCACAACTCGCGCACCGGGGCATAGCCGAAACGCTCGGCCAGCTTCGCGGCGGCCTCATGGTTCCCGTGCGCCCAGGCACGCAGGGTGCCCAGGTCAAGTTCCTTGCCCAGGGCGGTGATCAACGCGGCGGCGATTCCGGAGTCCCGGAAGGAGGGGTGGACCACCATTTCCAGGGTGCCGGGTCCGGCGTCGTCCCCGCGCACCGCCACGGCGGCGCCGACCAGGTCGGTGGAAACGGTGTCATCGTCCTGGCCCAGGTAGGCATAGGCCCCCACCAGCAGCCCCGCCGCCGCTGCGGTGCGCAAATCGACGAGCGTCTGTTCACTCAGCGGGGGGTTGCCGTCGGCCTCCTCGCCGGCGGCGACGAGCTGGAGCAATTCCTGGTGTACGTCAGGGGCCGGGGTGCCGGTGATGATCTCGATGCTGACTTCGGGTTTCGGTGCGGCGTTCATACTTCCTAAGATAGCCGCAGCGGCACCTACGCGTCGATGACCTCGCCGTTGTCGTGGCGTTGCGGGGCAAAACGGTATCCGACGTTGCGCACCGTGCCGATGAGTTGCTCGTTCTCGGTGCCCAGCTTGGCGCGCAGCCGGCGCACATGCACATCCACCGTCCGGGTGCCCCCGTAGTAGTCGTAGCCCCAGACCTCGTGGAGCAGCTGGTCGCGGGAGAAGACCCTGCCCGGGTTCGCCGCCAGGTACTTGAGCAGCTCGAATTCCTTGTAGGTCAGGTTCAGCGCGATGCCGTGGACCTTTGCGGTGTAGCTGGCCTCGTCAATGAGCACCCCGGCAACGCGGATGGGTGCACCGGGGGCGCCGGGGACCGGGGGAGTGCGGGCCAGGGCCAGGCGCAGCCGCGCCTCCACCTCGGCGGGCCCCGCGGTGTCCAGGAAGAGGTCATCGACCTGCCAGGACGCGGAGACCCCCGCCATCCCTCCCTCGGTGAGCACCAACAGCAGCGGGGCCGAGACCCCGGCGCTGCGCAGCAGTTGGCACAGCGTGCGTGAACCGGCCAGGTCCTTGCGGCCGTCCACCAGCACCAGCTCGGCGTCCCGGGTTCCCAGCAGCCCGCTGGAGTTTCCCGGCAGCACGCGCACCTGGTGGGAGAGCAGCCCCAGGGCGGGAACGATCTCTGCCGAGGAACCCTGGGCGTTGGTCAGCAGCGTGATCACTGCCATCATGGCCTCCCGGTGTGGGCTTGGAATGCCGGCTCCCGGCCCTGGCAGTCGTCGCATGGGCGGTGGGCCGCGCGATGCATGGCGGGAAAACGGTGCTTACCCCATGAAGTATAGGTCGCTCCCGTGGGGGCGCACCGACCGCGGAGGCCCCGCGGATCCAACACGCGGTATGTCCAAGGCGCGGTGCGCAATGGGGGCCCTCGGGTGACGGTAAGGCAGGATGGATCCCGTGAGACTCAAAGTTTTGGCCACAGGAACCCTTGCCCTCGCCCTGCTGGTTGGCGCCGCCTACCTGCCCGGGGACACCACCTGGCCGCTGGTCGCGGTGGCCCTGGCGTTGCTTGCGCTCTTTTCCATCGGTTGGCCGCGGCTGATGAAGCTGCCCGCCCCGATCCCGGTGTCGGTGGTGATCTTCCTTTCCGGCGCGGCCGCGGTGTTGCTGGGACTGGTGCGCGAGCCGCGCCCGGACCTGGGAATCGTGGCCCCGGTGGTGGCCGCCGGTGTGCTCTTGGTCTTCCTCACCCAGCTGGTGCGCGGCACCGATGCGCAAAAACGCCTGGAGTCGGTGGCCGTTGGAATTTCCGGGATGCTCATCGCGGCCTTCGGATCCGGTTGGGTGATGCTGGGGATCGATCCGAGGTGGCACGTGCTGGGTTTGATGGCCGGGATTTCGATGGTGGGCGCAGCGGTGGCCGGGATGCTGCGTTGGCCCGACCGCATCGTCTTTCCCTTGGGCCTGGTGCTGGCCGTGCTGCTCGGCGGAGCCGCGAGCTTGCTGGATCCACGTATCGGCGTGGTTCCTGCACTGGTCCTGGGTGCCGGTTGCGGCCTGGTGGTTGTCGCCGCCCGGGCCATGTTGGTGTCGGTCGGCGGGCCCAGGGACAGCATCCAGATGGCCGCCGCGGCGCTATCGCCGCTGCTCGTGTGCGGATCCGTCGTCTGGTACGTTTCGGTGTTGCTGCTCTAGCACCGGGGAGCGGACCCACTGCCCGGCGCGGGCAGGTGGCCGATGTCATGAAAGGCGCGGTGCGCTCGCCGAAGCGGTTAGGATGGTGGCATGAACGAATACCTTGGACTTGAAATCTTCTTCCTCACCCTGCTTGTCGTGGCGGGCCTGGGCATGGCCGGCTTTGCCGGACTAGTGGTGGCACGCCTCTTCAAGGGCCAGAAGTAAGCAACCACCAAGCAGCAAAGGGAAGCGCAGCGATGGCAATCGAGATCCCCACCGACCTGACTCCCGAACTGGTGCCGCTCTCGTGGCTGATCGGGACCTGGGAAGGACCCGGCCGCCTGGGCGAAGGCGAAGCCGAGGACGAGCACTTCCTCCAGCGCGTGAGCTTCACCCAGAACGGACTTCCGTTCCTGGAGTACAGGTCCGAAACCTGGATCACCGACGAGCAGGGCAATATCTTGCGCCCGCTCACCGTTGAAACAGGGTTCTGGTCCCTGGACCGCCCCATGGTCGACGCGGACCCGGGACCGGGCATGACCCCCGGGGAAGTGGTCCCGGCACTGCGCTCGGCCCAGGACGTCGAGGACCTGCGCACCGATCAGGACGGGTTCAAGATCCAGGCGAACATTTCGCACCCCGGTGCGATCAGCGAACTCTACTACGGCGTCATCAAGGGCCCGCAGATCCAGCTGGCCACCGACCTGGTGACCCGCGGGGCCAACGCCAAGGCATATGCCTCGGCCACCCGGATTTACGGCCTGGTCAACGGGGACCTGTACTGGCGCTGGGATGTATCCACCGGCGGCAACGAGTTGAAAGCGCACGCCTCGGCCGCCCTGAAGAAACAGGGATGAACATGGCGAACTCGCCGTTATTGTCACGACCCGGCGCAGTCGCCGGAGCACAGACCGACGCCGGCGTGGCTGCCCACTACGGGGAACCCAACAAGGAACAGCGCGCCCTTTCCCATGGCGACGCCTTGGCGGACATGTCCCACTTCGACGTGGTCAAACTTGCCGGAGAGGACCGGCTGACATGGCTCAACACCCTCTCCAGCCAGGCACTGGAGAAAGTGCGTCCCGGTGAAAGCACGCAGACGCTGCTGCTCACGGTGCAGGGCCGCATTGAATTCGATATCCGTGTGCTGGCCGATACCGATTTCCTCTGGCTGCTTCTGGAGCCGGGCCAAGCCCAGCCACTGGTCAGCTTCCTTGAACGGATGCGCTTCATGATGCGCGTTGAAATCACCGACGTCTCGGAGCACTACGCGCTGCTGGGCGCCTGCGCCGCGCAACCGAACCTGTCGCAGTACCCGGTGTGGATGGATCCGTGGCCCCATGTGGCCGTTGGCGGCTACGCCTATTCCGCGCCGGATGGGCACCCGGGCACCGAACGCCCCTGGTACCTGTACATCGTTCCCGCGGTCGAGCTGGAGGCCGCCGTGGGCACGGCGCCGCTGGCCGGGATGCTCGCGGTGGAGGCGCTGCGCATTGCCGCTTGGCGCCCGCGCTTCGGCTTCGACACCGACGAGAAAACCATCCCGCACGAGCTGGATCTGATCCGGACCGCCGTGCACCTGGACAAGGGCTGCTACAAGGGCCAGGAAACCGTGGCCCGCGTGCACAACATCGGACGCCCGCCGCGCCGGCTGGTGTTCCTGCAGCTCGACGGTTCCATGCACACCCTTCCCGCACGCGGCTCCGAGGTGCGGATCGGCGAGAAAGTCATTGGGACCCTGACGTCCGTGGCCACGCACTTCGAGGCGGGGCCGATCGGCCTGGCCATCATCAAGCGCAACATCGACACCGGGTCCGACGTCGATGTTGTTGACGGCTCCGAACACTACGCCGCCAAGCAGGAAACCATCGTCAGCCCCGAGGCGGGGCAGACCGCCGGACGCTTCACCGGGTTCCTGCGCACACCGCGCTAAGGCATAAGCCGCACTACACGGCCGCGCATCAAAGGGTGTCGGGGGAAGACGCGCCGCGATTTTCCCCCCGACACCCTTTGGCCATGCCTGGTTAGAGGCCGTCGTGCAGTTTCAATGTCATCAGCGACCCGACCATTTCAAAGCCCAGGGAGGTGGCAAGGGCGTTCGCCGCGTCCTGGCCGTCCTTGATCCTGGCCTGCGGGATCAAGCCCTCGGACAGCGCATCGTCCACCGCGAGGGCGGCGGCATACCTGCCCAGGCCGTGGCCGCGCATTTCGGGATGGGTGAGCACCCGGGTGTCCGCCAGCAGGGTCCCTGGGCTCGCGTAGCCGGAGCCGGCCACCGGATCCTCACGCGTGTCGGAGAACAGCACGAAGCACTGGTCCCAGGCCTCCAGTGTGGTGGAGGAGGCATCGTCGCGCGGGGATTTCTCGCGCAGGTCCGCCAGGTCATCGACGTCGACCGAGACGGTGATGTGTTCCGAGTCCACTATCTCGCAGGGGGAATCGAGATAGGTCAGCGCGTCGACGCCCAGCGAACGGATCGAGGGCGCCAGCCCGGAGGAATGCAGCAGCCCCAGCAACGCCCGGTCATCGACGAAGTGGTGGTCCGCGGTTTCGCGCAGCAGTGGCAGGAGTTCCTCAGGGGCACGCACCACCTGGTGGTCTCCCAGGTGCAGCACCTCGACCCTATCGGTGCCCAGTGAGGGGACGAAGAGGCTTACCCGCTCGCGGTCCGGTTGCAGCCCGGAGTCGGGTACGCCGAATTCGCGGGCCCAGGACAAGGCGATGATGGCACGGGTGCCGAATTCAAGATTCACGTTTTCGAGCCTAATGCAGGAGCGGGCCCTTGGCCGTTCTTGGCGCTGCGTGGCCCCTGTTTCATGCTTTTTCGTGGGGCCGTGCACCGGGCACCCGGATCAGCCGAAGAGGATCCTGGCCTCGTCGTAACGTTCCTGCGGGACACGCTTGAGGTTGTTCAGCGCGGCCTGGAACGGGACCCGGTTGATCTTGGTTCCACGCAGCGAGACCATCGAGCCCCAGGTCCCGTCGGTGACCGCATCGACCGCCGCCATGCCCAGCCGGGTCGCCAGCACCCGGTCAAAGGCGCTGGGCACCCCGCCGCGCTGGATGTGTCCGAGCACCGTGGCGCGGGTCTCGATTCCCGTGGCGTCCTCGATGAATGGGGCCAGTTGCTCGCCGATCCCGCCCAGGCGGGGCCGGCCGAAGCTGTCGAGCCCGCGTTCGGAGAAGGCTTCCTCGGAACCCTCGGGAACGAAGCCCTCGGCGACGACCACCAAGGGGGCGCGTCCGCGGTCCCGCGCCTCGCTGACCCAGGCATAGATCTGTTCCATGGTCGTTGCCTGCTCGGGGATCAGGATTGCGTGGGCGCCGGAGGCCATGCCGGCGTGCAGCGCCAGCCAGCCGACATGCCTGCCCATGACCTCGGCGATCATGCAGCGGTGGTGCGATTCCCCCGTGGTGCGCAACCTGTCGATGGCCTCCACGGCGATCTGGTTGGCGGTGTCGAAGCCGAAGGTGTAGTCGGTGGCGTCAAGGTCGTTGTCGATGGTTTTGGGAACCCCGACGATCTTCAGCCCGGCATCGGTCAGCCGCTTGGCCCCTGCCAGCGTGCCCTCTCCGCCAATGGCGATGATCGCATCGACGTCCATGGCTTTCAGCGTGGCGGCGATATTCTCCGGACCGGAATTCTCGCCCTCAAAGGCGTTGGCGCGCGAGGTGCCCAGGATGGTGCCGCCCTGCTTGGAGATGCCACGGACCGCGGTGCGGGGCAACTCCATCGCATCGCCTTCCTTGACTCCGCGCCAGCCGTCGCGGAAGCCCACGAATTCATGGCCGTGGTTCTTGATGCCGTTGAGCACCGCTCCGCGGATGACCGCGTTCAACCCGGGGCAGTCCCCGCCACTTGTCATGATCCCGATGCGCATGCAAACTCAATTCCTCGTAGCTGCTCGATCACCCGTGGAGGCATTGATCGCCTGACGGGTGTTGGTGTGCTGGAGCGCGACGTTGGGCTCGCCATGAGCCAGTCTAGCCAAGCCGGGGTTGTGATCGCCACCACCGCGCACTGCGTTGCCCATCGTGGCCTGCGCCGCCGCCACCGGTCCCATGGCCCGGGCAGGCGGGACGGGCCGTGGTGCCCGGGCGTCTTCCCCGGCCACCACGGCCCGTGTGCGGCCCCGGCCGGTGGCGTTTAGCTCACCGCACGGATCATCTTCTGCAGCGGGATCGAGTCGTCCTGTGCCGGAAGCAGCAGCCACGCCACGATGTAGGCGCCCAGGCCCAGGACCGGCAACAGGAAGCTGAGCAGCACGCAGATGCGGACCAGGGTGACATCCCAGCCGAACTTGTCGGCGATGCCACCGGCGATGCCGCCGGCCAGGCGCTTGGGGCCGCGGCGGAAGGGGATCGAGCGGAGTGAATTGAAAAAGGTGTCCATGGTGTCAAAGTCTTTCATGTTGAACGCGGAATGTTTGGGTGCACCGGCAGGCAAGCCGGTGGTTTCCGGCTCACCGGGCGCGGCGTGCCGCGATGATCCCGGCGATGATCAGGATGGCCCCGGCGCCTCCAATGAGCCCGATGAAGAGCAACGGCGTGCTGAAAGTGAAGTTCAGCAGCAGCCCGGCGAGCAGGGCGATTCCCACGGCCAGCAGGATCAGGCCGAAGACCAGGGTTCCGGCGGGAAACGCGGGGGCGGGATCGTTGTGGGGGTTCAACCCTGGTGCGTGCTGGCTCATGGTGCGACCTCGGCTTTCGGTACGTTGATTTCGATGCTGTTGAATGCACCTTCCAGCTGAAGGCGCAGGGTCGGTCCGGAGGCGCCGGGGTTCAGCTCGGTGAGACCGTTGCGCACCTGGGTTGCGGAGCCGTTGATCTGCATCGAGGAGAAGGGGTTCTCCGAGTCGATGATCACCGGGATGTTATCCGGGAGCGTCAGCCTCATCGAGGAGAAGACATTCTCGATCTTCACCGTGGTGTCCGTGGTGATCGTGGAGTAGGAACGCAAATCCATCTCCCCGGAGTGGAAGACATTGGTGGTCGTCCCCGAATCGGTGGTGCTGATTCCCATGAATCCGGCGTATGGGCCGTTTTCACGCAGCGAACCGCCGCCCCAGATGAGGGCCAAGACAAGCGCAGCGATGCCGAATCCCACCAAGGCGCCGCCGGTGCGGTTCTTCACCGCGGCACCGATGATGCCCAGGGCAATGATGATCAGTGCCACGGCAAGCCCCACGGCGACCGCGTT
Source organism: Micrococcaceae bacterium (assembly GCA_030540695.1). Taxonomy (GTDB): domain Bacteria; phylum Actinomycetota; class Actinomycetes; order Actinomycetales; family Micrococcaceae; genus Paeniglutamicibacter. Next base: position 26,193 of record JAUNVO010000005.1, read on the forward strand.
GGCCGGCAAGGCCAGCAGGCCCAGCTTCTCCAGCCCGGTCACCAGTGCGAAGGAGAGTACCGCCAAGCCCAGCACGATGGTTGCCGCGTAGCCGGGGATGGACTTGTGCCGCGGCGGGCGCGGCGCCTTGGCCGGCTCCGGGGCCGGCGTCCGGTTGAAGGAAGCCGAACCCGGCGGTGGGGTGCCGAAACCGGCAGCGGGGGTCGCTCGTGGCGAGGCCGGGCTTCCATGGGGCTTCGGGGATGAAGCTGCATCGGTTGGTGGAAGCGGCATGGTTTTCTCCTCTGTGACGGACTCCGTGGTTCCTGCGGTGCCGGGCAACGGTTCATGGATGCCCCCGCTTCGCGAGGTTCGTATTGGCGAAGCGGCCGAAGTGGCGGTGGAACCGGCGGGGCCCTCGGGGTCGGTGCCGGGATCCCAAGGATCCGCCGTGTCATCGGCAGCGGGTTTCGGCGCGTTGGTGTTGTCTTGGTCGGGGATCCTGCGGTGCAGGGATCGGGCGGCCAACGGGGTTGTCGCGGCGGCGCCCCGGCTGGATGGGGTCCCGGCCCCGGGACCGGCCTGCGTGGAGTGGCCGTCGCCGGCGGGGTCGGATGCCGAGGTGGGGGATGGCGTGCTTGGCCAGTCGTAGCCGGCCTCAGCGGTACCGTGCCCGCGCTGAGTCCCGGTGAAGCGTCCGCGCCGGGCGAAGATCAGGAAACCGACACCCAGGATCACCACGAACGTCCAGAACCCTCCGTCCCACCACCCGAAGGCGGCCGGGGAGCTGACCGAGCCGACGATGAAGAAGATCAAGGCACCGGTCATCCCGCTGCTCCAATGCCCGGCGAGGACCTCCTGGAAATGGATTCGCCCATCCCCTCCGGGCAGGAAGGCCCAGGCCAGCCCGTAGAGCAACAAACCGACGCCGGCCACGAAACACAAGGCCACGAAGATGCCGCGCACCAGGATCGGGGAGATCCCGAATCGTTGGGCGACACCGGAGCAGACGCCCCCGACCCAGTGGTCTTCGCCGCGTTGCAGGCCCAATTCCCGTACCCACCGGAAAAACCCGTTGTCCATCGATGATTCGTTCATGCTTCCATCCTTGTCCGTCTTTACCTTCCTCCGCTATGGGGGTCGCCCCTGATTGACCCCTGAGAGCTACCCCCGGAAGCGGGCAAAAGCCCAGAAACACCGCCCGGGCGTGCTTGGATGGATACATGAGCCAACCACCGCCGCGCCCGGCCCTGTTGCGCGGGCAGCCTCGCGTCATCGCAGGGGTGTGTTCGGGACTGGCGGCCCACCTCGGGGCGCCGCTTGCCTGGGTGCGCCTCGGCTTCGCGGCGACCAGCCTGCTGGCCGGGGCGGGAATCGTGCTTTATGCCTGGCTGTGGATCTTTGTGCCCAGCTCAGATGACGCCAAACGCGACGCGGCCCGCGCCACCGGCACCCGTCGCTTCACCCTGGCCGAGGAACTGGGGACCAAACACGGGTCTTCCGATCCCGACCCCGCGGCAACCGCCCGGATGGCCTCGTTGCGCCAGGTCCTCATCGGCGTGGCACTGCTGCTGGTGGCGGGCCTGGCCGCGGCACAACTGTTGGGCGTCCAGATCCGCTGGAACCTCATTTGGCCGGCGCTGGTGGTTCTCTCCGGGGCGGTGTTGGCCTGGACCCAGCTTGACGAGGGTGGACGGGCCGGCCTGCGCAAGAGCACCGGGTCCCTGGAGCCAAAGGGCCTGGCCAGGCTGCTGGTGGGGCTCGCCCTGGTGGTCGCGGGGGTGCTCTTGCTCCTGAGTGGTTCGGTGGGGCTGAACGCACTGCTTTCCGGGCTGGCGGTGGCCTTGGCGGTGATAGCGGGCCTGGTGCTGGTGCTGCTTCCCTGGGCGTTGCGCTTCTGGAGGGATTACGTCTCCGAGCGGGCGAACCGGGTGCGCGCGGCCGAACGCGCGGACATCGCCGCACACCTGCACGACTCGGTGCTCCAGACCCTGGCCCTGATCCAGAAGAGCGCGGGCGACCCTGCCAGGGTGCTGACCCTGGCCCGTGCCCAGGAACGTGAGCTGCGCTCCTGGCTCTATGACGAGCACGAGAGAAGCGCGAATGAAATCGGCGCCGCGATCCGTGGTGCGGCCGCGGAGATCGAAGAACTCTATCTGGTCTCCATCAACGTGGTGGCCGTGGGGGAACGGACCGGGTCCCCTGGCCACGAGGCGCTGTTGCAGGCGACCCGCGAGGCGATGGCCAATGCCGCGAAGCACGCCGGGGGCACCATTTCGGTCTATGTCGAGGCCTCGCCGTCGCTGGTGGAGGTATTCGTGCGCGATAGGGGGCCCGGGTTCGATCCCGAATCGGTAGGCGCCGACCGCCATGGGGTGCGCGAATCAATCATGGGGCGCATGGAACGCAACGGCGGTCACGCAAGCATTAAAAGCGATACGGAGGGCACCGAGGTGCACCTGTCGATGGAATCGGAAAATGGAGAAGACAATGACTGAGGTTACCGATGGCACGACGGCGGGGAAGGTCGCGGTGGTGGTGGTCGATGACCACGGGATCTTCCGTTCCGGGCTCAAGGCGGATCTGGATGGGCGCATCGAGGTGGTCGGCGAGGCCGCCACGGTCGAGGAAGCCATTGCCGTGGTACACGCCCGGCGCCCCGCGGTGGTGCTGCTGGATGTGCACCTGCCCGGCGGACGCGGCGGCGGCGGGGCCGAGGTGCTTGCCGGATGCGTCGACGTGTTCGATCGGGTGCAGTTCCTGGCCCTGAGCGTCTCGGACTCCGCCGAGGACGTGGTCACGGTGATCAGGGCCGGGGCCCGGGGGTATGTCACCAAGTCGATTTCGGGCCCGGAGATCTCCGATGCCGTGCTGCGGGTGGCCGGCGGGGATGCCGTGTTCTCCCCGCGGCTGGCCGGGTTCGTGCTCGATGCCTTTGGCACCCAGGCGGCCATCAGCGCCGATGAGGAACTGGACCTGCTCAGCGCCCGCGAGTTGGAAGTCATGCGGCTGATCGCCCGGGGCTACAGCTACAAGGAAGTTGCCAAGGAGCTGTTTATTTCGGTCAAGACCGTGGAAACCCACGTCTCCTCGGTGCTGCGCAAGCTCCAGCTTTCCAACCGGCATGAACTGACCCGCTGGGCCGTGGACCGGCGGATCTTGTAGGTCCCGGGCTGCCCCCGTGGGGCTGCCGTCCCCGGGGCGGCTGGCAAAGGCCGATGGCCGGATCCGCGGTGCGGATCCGGCCATCGGCCTTTTCGCATCGGCTGGCAGTTGCCGGCCCGGCTACCTGCGGGCTACTTGGCCTCACCCAGCAGCGTGGACAGCCGTCCCACGCCCTCGGCGAGGTCCTCGTCACCCAACGCGTAGGACATCCGGATGAAACCGGAAGGACCGAAAGCCTCGCCGGGAACCACGGCGACCTCGACCTGTTCCAGGATCAATGCGGCAAGTTCGGCACTGGTGTTCGGCACCACCCCACGGATCTCGCGGCCCAGCAGCCCACGGACATCTGAATACGCGTAGAAGGCACCCTCCGGAACCGGGCAATTCACGCCATCGATGGCGTTCAGGGCACTGACCATGGCCTTGCGGCGGCGGTCGAACGCCGTGCGCATCTCGGTGACGGCGTCAAGCGGACCGGAGACCGCGGCAAGCGCGGCCATTTGGGAAACGTTTGCGACATTCGAGGTGGCGTGCGACTGCAGGTTCGTCGCGGCCTTGATGACATCGAGGGGACCGGCCATCCATCCCACACGCCATCCGGTCATCGCGTAGGTCTTGGCCACGCCGTTGAGGATGATGACCTTGTCACCGAGTTCCGGGGCGGCGGTGGCGATCGAGGTGAAGACCGCGTCGTCGTACGTCAGGTGCTCGTAGATCTCATCGGTGATGACCCACAGGTCATGGGAGGCTGCCCAACGGCCGATCTCGGCGACCTGGTCCGGGGAGTACACCGCGCCTGTCGGGTTTGAGGGCGAGACAAAGAGCAGCACCTTGGTTTTCGGGCTCAGCGCCGCATCGAGCTGCTCGATGGTGACCTTATAGCCCTGTTCGGGACCGGCAAACACCTCCACCGGGACACCGCCGGCCAACCGAATGGCCTCGGGATACGTGGTCCAATACGGGGTGGGCACGATGACTTCGTCGCCGGGATCGAGCAGGGTGGCAAACGAGTTGTAGACCGCCTGCTTGCCGCCGTTGGTGACCATGACCTGCGAGGCCTCAATCTTGTAGCCCGAGTCGCGCATGGTCTTCTCTGCGATCGCCGCCCTTAGCTCGGGCAGCCCGGCAGCGGGGGAGTAGCGGTGGTACTTCGGGTTACGTGCCGCAGCAACCGCTGCCTCGACGACGTAGTCGGGGGTGGCGAAATCCGGTTCGCCGGCACCGAAGCCGATGACCGGACGCCCCGCAGCCTTCAGTGCCTTGGCCTTGGCATCGACGGCGAGAGTGGCGGATTCTGCGATGGACCCGATTCGTCGGGAAATGCGTGACATGGCGTCGCTTCCTGGAATGGAGAGGTGGGTGTGCGGATGAGTCAAGCTTAGTGCGAGCAGAGGTTCCAACACCATTATTCGCCAGACACACTGGCGTAGTGTGAAGCTGCCTGTCAGGTTCGCCCTTGCTGCCGGCGGGAACGTTGCCACCGGGATACTCGCAGGTGGGCTGGGGCAGCTCAGTGCCAGGGGAGGGGGGGATTGCACCCAGCGAACCGGCGGGACCGCAGGTCCCTCCGGTCGGGTTAGTGCCCCGGGTTGCCGCCGTAGCGCCGAAGGAGGATTTCCCGGGCAGGGTCCTCGTCAAGGTCCGGCTCCAGCTGCCGGTGGCGCACCTGATGCCACTGGAAGTATGCCGCTGCCCCGAGAAACAGCGGAGCGGTGAGCGCGAAAGGCAAGAACAGGACTCCTCCATACTGAACCAACCCGAATTGTGCTCCTCCGGCCAGCACCAACAGGCTCATTCCCGCCCACGTCAGCAAATTCACGCCCAGCCGCATGGCCCACAGGGCAAGTCCGATGCCCAGGTACCAGGACAACGGCAATGCGGAACCCGTTCCCAGCACGCCGACCAATGCACCCAGGAAGAGTTGAACCGCCATGGTTCCGGCAAGATCCTTCCGGCCGCGCAGGCAGATGAACACGCCAAGGCAAATCAGCACCGGGACGGCCGCTAACAGCAATTGCGGAAAGGCGACCGGTGAGGGGGAATATCGTGAGACGACTCGCAGGATCGCATCCAGCGTGGAGCCGCCGGCGAAAACCAGCAGGACCAGGGCGCTGGAGAGCTCGGGGGAGGCGGGCTTGTCGGTGGGGCGGGGCATGCACCCTAACCTAGCAGTGGATTCCCCGGGGCTTGCTTGCCGTTCAAAGGGCCCCGGGCGTCCCGGTTCGACAAGCGGCACGTTCTTTGCGTAGACTTAATCCTCGGTGTTGGAAAACATCTGGATCACCAAGTCGACATCGATTTGATGGTTTGTGGGCGTAAGCCCCATAGGGTAGTGGCGCAATTGGTAGCGCAGCGGTCTCCAAAACCGCAGGTTGCAGGTTCGAGTCCTGTCTGCCCTGCGCAGTGGCAATCATCTACGGTTGCTCGGCGAATATTCACGTCACGGTGTGTTGTGGTCGATACGGCTGCGGCACACCGTGATTGTTTCAAGTGGGACAATCTGAAACGAGGAATCGGTGACCGAAACGACTGCGGGCAATTCGCATGGCGCTGGGCACAACAAGAAGCCGTCCAAGGTCGGCTTCTTCGCGGGCATCGCCCTTTTCTTCCGTCAGATGATTTCCGAACTGAAGAAGGTCGTCACCCCGACGCGAAGCGAGCTGGTCAACTACACGTTGGTTGTCATTGGCTTCGTCGTGCTGATGATGCTGATAATTTCCGCTCTGGACTTCGTGTTCGGAAACGGTTCGATTCTCGTCTTCACCAATTCGCCCGAACAATAATCTGGGATCATTCGCCCCAACATTTCTGGTGAACCAGTAACAGAAAGCAGGAACCGCAGTGTCCGAGCAGGAACTCGAACCGCAGGCCACCGAAGAACTCGAAGGCCAGGCAGCAGAGGTCGATACCAATGAGGTGTCGGCCGATTCCGTCGTTTCCGAGGACGCCGAGCAGGCTCCCGTTTCCGAGGATGCCGAGCAGGCCCCCGAGGATCAGGCTCCGGTCTCTGAGGACGCCGAACAGTCTTCCGAGGATGAGGCCGCCGCGGAAACCCCGGCAGTGGATCCCATCGAAGAATTCCGCACCCAGCTGCGCCGCCAGCCCGGTGACTGGTACGTCATCCACTCCTACGCCGGTTACGAAAACCGCGTGAAGCTCAACCTCGAGACCCGTAGCCAGACCCTTGGCATGGAGGAGCTCATTTATGAGATCCAGGTCCCGATGGAAGAGGTTGTGGAGATCAAGAACACCACGCGCAAGATCGTGCGTCGCGTTCGGATCCCCGGCTACGTACTGGTTCGCATGGAGCTCACCGACGCCTCATGGGGTGCCGTTCGTCACACCCCCGGTGTTACCGGTTTCGTCGGCAACGCCCATGATCCGGTCCCGCTGCGCCTTGAGGAAGTTTTCTCGATGCTCGCGCACACCATCGTGACCGAAGAAGAAGGCGAGCACTCCAAGCCGGGCCGTGCCCCGATCACCGAGGTCAACGTCGATTTCGAGGTTGGCGAATCGGTTATCGTCAACGACGGTCCCTTCGAGACCCTCCCGGCCACGATCAGTGAGATCAAGCTGGATTCCTCGACAATGGTCGTCCTGGTCTCGATCTTCGAACGCGAGACCCCCGTGACCCTGTCGTTCAGCCAGGTCACCAAGATCCAGTAATATTTAGACTTCGTGCCTGCGCCCGGATGCTTTACCGGGAGCATGGCACGGTTTCGGCCGCCGAGCCACGGCGGTCAATCCCCCGAGGCACGCTCCTGTGCAACGGGGCAACGCAAAAGAAGAAGGACCCGACATGGCCCCCAAGAAAAAGGTCACCGGACTCATCAAGCTGCAGATCAACGCAGGCGCCGCAAACCCGGCACCTCCGATCGGTCCGGCGCTTGGTCAGCACGGCGTCAACATCATGGAATTCTGCAAGGCTTACAACGCGGCCACCGAGTCGCAGCGTGGCAACGTGGTTCCGGTTGAAATCACCGTCTACGAAGACCGCTCATTCACTTTCATCACCAAGACCCCGCCGGCCGCCGAGCTCATCAAGAAGGCTGCAGGCGTCGCCAAGGGTTCCGCCACCCCGCACACCGTCAAGGTTGCCAAGCTGACCCAGGCGCAGGTTGAAGAGATCGCCACCACCAAGATGGAAGATCTCAACGCCAACGACATCAAGGCTGCCGCCCTGATCGTCGCCGGCACCGCCCGTTCGATGGGCATCACCGTAGAAGGCTAAGCGTCACCTTTTACACCCGCGTATCCGGATGACTCCGGCAACGCACACCCAAAACAATAAAGACGATGCGGAACCAGCCGGAATCCTTCCGGTGCACCACATCGCAAGTGGCAGGGTCGCGCGCGACCCATAGATGACCACGACTGCATAAGGAGAAAAAGCAGATGGCAAAGCGCAGTAAAGCATTCGTAGCCGCCGCGGCTAAGATCGAAGAAGACAAGTTCTACGCTCCGGTTGAAGCCGTCGCACTGGCCAAGGAAATCGCCTTCTCGAAGGCTGACGAGACCGTTGAGGTTGCCTTCCGCTTGGGCGTTGACCCGCGCAAGGCCGACCAGATGGTTCGCGGCACCGTTATCCTTCCCCACGGCACCGGCAAGACCGCCCGTGTTCTGGTGTTCGCGAACGGCGACAAGGCAGAAGCCGCAATCGCGGCTGGCGCCGACTTCGTTGGCTCGGACGACCTGATCGCCAAGATCGCTGGCGGCTGGACCGACTTCGACGCGGCAGTTGCAACCCCTGACCTCATGGGTAAGGTCGGCCGCTTGGGTAAGGTGCTGGGTCCCCGTAACCTGATGCCGAACCCGAAGACCGGTACCGTGACCATGGACGTGGCCAAGGCCGTCAGCGAAATCAAGGGTGGCAAGATCGACTTCCGCGTCGACAAGCATTCCAACCTGCACTTCATCATCGGCAAGGTTTCCTTCGATGCCCAGAAGCTGGCAGAAAACTACGCAGCAGCATTGGACGAGGTGCTTCGCCTGAAGCCTTCTTCCTCCAAGGGCCGCTACATCACCAAGGCCACCGTGGCTTCGTCCTTCGGTCCCGGCATTGCCGTTGACCCGAACGTCACCAAGGTGTTCACAGACGCCTAAGCGCATCTGACCTCGACGATATCCCGCTCCCACCA
>JAUNVO010000005.1:34574-37899 GCA_030540695.1 Micrococcaceae bacterium
TGCTTCGAGTTGCAGGTCGTGGAATTCCTGCTAATATTAATCAGTCGCAATCTGATTGTGACTCGGTGACTTTGTCACCACGCGTTCCCCGGCGGAGACCCCAAGCCCCGCCCCGAACGCGTTACCGCAGCAATGCGTTCCCCCAAGTTGCATTGCTGCATAGGCAGGCCCCTCCCTTTCGCTATCCCCCAAGAAGCGAAACCCGAGGGGCCTGTCGTCGTTCCTCTCACAAGCGGGACGCGTGCGGGAGAACGCCGGTCTCGTTGCCGCGGACACCATTGGTTCGATTTGGAACTGACGGCATTGCGCTGTTACGCTTGGGAATACCGAAGACCGTCGGTCGAGGCTTGTCGCATGAGCGACAAGACTCCGAAAGTCCCACAAAGGACGACCTGCGCAGGTGAACGAAGTGTATTTTACGTAATCTTGTTGCGTTCTTTCCGCCCCGTGCATCTGCATGGGGCGTTTTTTATGTCAGTACTCCTGGCCGGGCCACATCGACTGGTATCAGATCTATACCCCGGAAGGAGTGTTATGGCAACGCCGATTAAGGTTTCCGCAGTTGAGGAAATCGCCGTCGACTTCAAGGAGTCGACCGCCGCTGTCCTGACCGAATACCGTGGGCTTACTGTTGCGCAGCTCAAGCAGCTTCGCCGTTCACTTGGTCAGGAGACCAAGTACGCGGTTGTGAAGAACACCTTGACTGGTATCGCAGCAAAGGAAGCCGGCATCGAAGCATTCGAAGGCCAGCTTTCCGGCCCGACTGCAATCGCCTTCATCAAGGGCGATGCAATTGCTGCCGCTAAGAGCCTCACGGATTTCGCCAAGGACAACAAGCAGCTCATCATCAAGACCGGTTACTTCGAGGGCAAGGCCCTTGACGCAGCCGGGGTTGCCGCACTGGCAGCCCTTGAATCGCGTGAGTTCCAGCTTGCCCGCGTGGCTGGCGTGTTGCAGGCACCGGCTTCTGCCGCTGTTCGCACCATCGAAGCACTGCGCGCAAAGCTCGAAGAAGCAAACGGTGGCGCTGCTGAAGCACCTGCCGAGGCCGAGGCACCTGCTGCCGAAGCCGCCACCGAAGAAGCCTAAGCCTTCTTCAACCCCCTCACTCAAGTAACTTGCGGCACTTATGTGCCGCCAACGGAAAGGACGCCCATCATGGCGAAGCTGTCCACCGAAGAGCTCTTGGAAGCCTTCAAGGAAATGACCATCATCGAGCTCTCCGAGTTCGTCAAGACCTTCGAGGAGACCTTCGAGGTCTCCGCAGCAGCTGTTGCAGTTGCTGGCCCGGCCGGCGGCGGCGCTGCTGAGGAAGCCGAGCAGACTGAATTTGACGTCATCCTCCTGGGCCCGGGCGAAAAGAAGATCGCAGTGATCAAGGAAGTTCGTGCCTTGACTTCGCTGGGTCTGAAGGAAGCCAAGGAGGTCGTTGATTCGGCTCCCAAGGCTGTTCTTGAAGGCGTCACCAAGGAAGCTGCAGAAAAGGCAAAGGAGGCCCTGGAGGCCGCCGGCGCATCGGTTGAGCTCAAGTAGTTCTCCGCTTTTCTCACTCTGGCCCGCAAAACCTTTGGTTTTGCGGGCCAGAGGTCTTTAACCGCCCGTTTGATCAGCGGAAGCTGAACACGGGCTGTGACTTCCACCTCTTAACACCCCGAGAAAGGTCGAATCCGTTGTTCTTTGCTACCGTAGATAACGGATAGATAACGAAAACGGTTGAAGGTGAGGGTGAGTGGTGATGTCCAGCAGCGGAACGATCCTGCTCAACGCACCGTCGAAGGTGACCCAGGACAAGCAGGTTGCTGAGGCGAACCCCAGCCCCAAGAGAGCACCGCGACTGGCACTACTGGATGGACTGCGCTTTGCCGCGGCCCTGCTCGTTGTCCTGTACCACTACACCGCATGGCATCATGGTTTCTGGGGCACCGAGGTTGCCAAGGATGCGTGGCCCGGACTTTCAAGGGTCAGCGTTTACGGCAACATGGGTGTTCAGCTGTTCTTCATCATCAGTGGCTTCGTCATCCTGCTTTCGGCATACGGCAAGGGCGCCGGCAGGTTCATCGGATCACGTGTCGGGCGGTTGTACCCCGCCTATTGGGTAGCGGTCCTAGCCACCGGCTTTCTCGTCATCGTGATGTGGCCAAAGATGGGTGCGGGTCTCGGGATCAAGGAGCTGCTCGCGAACCTCACCATGTTCCACCCCGCCATGGAGCTGCGGCATATCGACGGTGTCTACTGGACGCTGTGGGTGGAAATGCGGTTCTACATGCTGATCCTGGCTCTGATCTTGCTCCGTTTGCTCACGATCCGCGGCATGACGGTCCTGGCGGCATTGTGGCCGGTACTCGGTCTGGCAGCGCACCTGATGGGGCGCGAGTCCGCGGACAGGATGCTCATGAGCGAGTATGCCCCGCTGTTCTGCGGAGGAATCCTGCTTTTCCTGATCTACCGTTTCGGACACAGTGTGCTGCGGTGGTCGCTGTTGACGCTCAACGTCGGCATCGCCGCCTATTTCACGGGGCTCAAGGGCCCGCAGGAGGCCATGGACCTTGTGGGATACCAGATCCCGGCGTGGCACTACTGGCTCATCGTGGCCGGTCTTTTTGCTGCCGTTGCCGTGCTCTCGCTGACGCCACTACGCAAGGTGCAGTGGAGGTTCCTCGCCGTGTTGGGCGCATTGACCTACCCGCTCTACCTGCTGCACCAAGTTTGGGGCTGGTGGTTGATTGACCACCTCGTACCGGTCTTGGGCAAAAACCTAACTCTGGCAGTTGTCATCGCCACCGTGCTGAGCGCCGCGTACCTGGTCCAGCGTTTCGTTGAGCAGCCTTTGGCCAAGCCGCTGGCCGCGTCGACAACCAGGGGACTCGACCTCGTCGGCGTGCGGCTTGGACTCAAAGCGAAGCCCGAGGCCGCGGCTGCGGATCGCTGATGTCGGCCACTGTCGCATCCAAGGCCGCAATCAGCTGTGAGGATTCCACAAATGCGGAATGCCCACGGCTGCCGGCCCCGATACAGATTCGTCCCTGTTCTACACCGAGATCGGCGTATACGGGCCATGGCGTAATCGAACCCAGCGGGGTGATGGTGCCGGGTTCGTATCCCGTTGCCTCACGTGCCACGTCGGCGTGCGGCAACGAGAGCTTGTTGACACCGAGCAGCGAACGCAGCTTGGGCCAGGAAATGATCCTGTCGCCCGGAACCAGGACAAAGAGAAACGTTCCGTTCTTGTGCTTGACGACCAGGGACTTGATGATTTGGTGCGGCGGTATCCCCAAGAGCCTCGCGGCCTCCGGCAGGCTGCTTGCCGGTGGGCGGGAAACGACTT
>JAUNVO010000226.1 GCA_030540695.1 Micrococcaceae bacterium
TCCAAACCAGTGATTTGGCACCCGATCCGCGCTGGCCCTCGCGCCGGCGATACCTATGCGTGCTGCGCCTCGGGGCGCTGCTCAGGGAGCTGGAAGCCGACTCCGGGTCCCTTGAGTGGATCACCGGATCCCCCACCGCGCAGCCGGTTCGCGTGGTGCCGGCGAGCGCAGCGTGGAGCGAGCACTACGCGGCGCTCGCCGACCGCCTTGGTGGTGCCCTCGGGGCCGGCGCATGGGCCATCGAGCACGTCGGCTCCACCTCGGTGCACGGGTTGGATGCCAAACCGTTGATCGATGTGGTCTTGACCGTCCCGGACCCGGACAACGAGGCGCTCTACGTCCCCTTGCTTGAGGCCGCGGGCCTTGTCCTGCGCTTGCGCGAACCGCGCTGGTATCGTCACCGGCTCCTGGTCCCCGCTGCGGACTCGGGGCTTCCGGAGGCGAACATCCATGTCTTTGCCCCCGGCTCGCCGGAAACCTCGCGGATGCTAGCCTTCCGCGACTGGCTGCGCACCCATGAGGCGGACCGCGACGCCTACGCGCGCATCAAGCGGGCCGCCGCCGCGCAGATCAATGATGCCGGAGGCGGAAAGGGGCTCGTGATGGACTACAACGCGGCCAAGGAGCCCTTCATGCTCGGTCTGCTCGAACGGATCCTGCGCGGGCCGCTGGCCCCCCGTCCCCGGAGATGACCCCGCCGGGCCGATGGCGGGGCACAGGTACCGGCCCGGCAGAGTGGCACTAGGAGTGTTGCAGCCTGTGCGATACATCCATGCTCGGCTTAAGCGCCAGCAGTGTTGCCACCAGTGCGATTCCCCCACCGATCCATGCGGTCAGGGCCGGGATGTTGGCGCCGGCAAAGTATCCAAGCCACGGCAGGACGATGGCAAGGATCGACGCCAGGATCTGTCCGGCCTCGATTCCGTACATGTTTGGTGCCGCCAGGTTGATAGCGCCGGCCACCAGCAGCAGCACCCCGGAGGTGATGAGCATCGGCACGGAATTCCCGATCCCTTTGGCCCATATGGGGGTCAACGCCATGACCAGTCCGACGACGGCCACGGTCCAGTCTTCCCACCGCCTCCATCTAGGTGTCGATCTACGCATTGCCACTCAACTCCTTTGGAAAAATCGGTTGTTCCACCCTTGAGTCTCCACCCTCCCAGCCGCGACGTGTAGGGGCTTTCGTCCCGCACCTGACGGGTGGCCCGGATCCGGGCCACGGTGGACGCTCCATCGGATCACGTGGAATTTAACGACAATATGTCGCCCGGGAACTCGGTGTTTCCATCCCCGCGTCTTGACTTATCTCACATTTCAGGATTACCTAATGATCGTTCGGTAAATAACTGAGAGGCCTCCTCATGAGCGAAACTGGCGTCGATGCGCTCCCTGCGCATCCCCTGCTGAAGAACGACTACGCATCGGAATGGCTGGGCATCGAGCTGCTCAAGGTCCATGACGGGCACGCCACGATCACCATGAAACTGCGCCAAGAGATGCTTAACGGTTTCGGCATCGCCCACGGCGGGATGATCTTCGCCTTCGCGGACACCGCCTTCGCGCTGGCTTGCAACCCGCACACCGGATCCACGGACACCATCACCGTGGCGTCGGGCGTGGATATCAACTTCCTCAAACCGGGAATTCCCGGCCGGAAGCTCACCGCGGTTGCCGACCGCCGCCAGCAACAGGGGCGCAGCGGAATCTACGATATCCAGATCTTCCAAAGCGTCCCCGGCGCCGAGGACGAAGTGCTTGCGGAGTTCCGTGGACGTTCCCGCACGGTCCCAAAGCCCGCTTAGGCAACTGCCCCTCCCCGTCCCAAAATCCCACCGCGCGTAAGGCCAAGACATGACCCAGACATCCACACGGATCGAATTGCCCAACCCACTGGATCCAGAAGAAACCATGAGCCGCGACCAGATCGAATCGATCCAACTCGTGCGCTTGAAGGAAACCTTGGCCTATGCCTACGACCGTGTTCCCCTGTACCGGGAGAAATACGACACCGCAGGCGTTCACCCCACGGATTTGAAGGAACTGTCCGATCTGGCCAAGTTCCCCTTCACCGAAAAGGAAGACCTGCGCAAGACCTACCCGTTTGGCATGTTTGCCGTGCCGCAGCACGAGGTCGCACGCCTCCATGCTTCGTCGGGAACCACCGGTCGCGCCACCGTTGTCGGCTACACGCAGAAGGACCTCGACGACTGGGCGAAGATGGGGGCCCGCTGCCTGCGTCTCTCGGGCGTCAAGCCGGGATGGAAGGTCCACAACGCCTATGGCTACGGTTTGTTCACCGGCGGGCTGGGGGCCCATGCCGCCGCCGAACACCTGGGAACCACCGTGATCCCGATGTCCGGAGGCCAGACCGAAAAGCAGATCACGCTCATCCGGGACTTCGAGCCCGATGCGATCCTGGCCACGCCGACCTACCTGTTGACCATTGGCGATGCCATGCAGCGCCAGGGCCTGGACCCGCGCAAGACTTCCCTGAAGACCGCCGTGTTGGGCGCAGAGCCGTGGACCGAGGAAATGCGCCACGAGCTCGAGGTCATGTTCGACCTGGACGCCTGCGACATCTATGGGCTCTCCGAGGTCATGGGCCCCGGTGTCGCCGGCGAGTCCAACGAGACCAAAGACGGCAGCCACATCTGGGAGGACCACTTCCGCCCGGAAATCATTGACGCCTTCGACGAGACGCAGGTCCTTGGTGACGGCCAGCATGGTGAATTGGTGTTTACCTCACTGACCAAGCAGGCACTGCCGATCATTCGCTACCGCACCCACGATCTGACCCGCCTGCTGCCGGGAACCGCCCGCGAGGGACACCGGAGGATGGGCCGCATCACCGGACGCAGCGATGACATGATCATCCTGCGCGGGGTGAACCTGTTCCCCTCGCAGATCGAGGAGATCGCGCTGCGGGTGCCGGGGCTTTCCCCGCACTTCCAGCTGGAGATCACCCGCCCGGACCGCATGGACCAGCTCTCGGTGCGCATTGAGCGTCGCGAGGACTGCGGCGACGAACGTGCGGTCCAAGCCGGCAAGGAGCTGGCCAAGCAGATCAAGATCCATGTCGGTTCCTCCTGCGCGATCGAGGTTGTGGCGCCGGGCTCCCTGGCCCGTTCCTCGGGCAAGTTGCGCCGCATCTACGACCTGCGCGACAAGTAGCCACCAAGTCCGTGATTCGGGGGCGGTGGAATGGTTTGCCCATTCCACCACCCCCAAACTGGCTTAAAACCCGATGCTTACCGACCGACCGTTCATGAGACAATGAAGGACTATGACTGCCAGCATTGTGAACCCATCGCCGACCAAGCGAGGTCGGCCCGGATACGACCAGGAATCCGTCCTGTCCATTGCCGTGGAAGTATTCAACATGCACGGCTACGACGCCACCTCGATGGGCAGGCTTGCAGAACACTTGGGCATCAGCAAATCAGCGATCTACCACCACGTTCCGTCCAAGGGCGATCTGCTGCGACTGGCCCTTGACGAGGCTCTGGTTCCCCTTGAAGCCATCGCCCGCGACGAGCGTGCCAGCAAGGGGACCGCGGAGGAACGCCTTAAATTCTTCCTCCGCTCAACCATCCGGGTCCTCGTCAAGCGCCAGCAGTACGTCACCTTGCTGCTGCGGCTGCGCGGGAACACCGAAATCGAGCGAGACGCGCTGCAACGCCGTCGCGCGGTTGACCGCAAGGTGTCCGATCTGGTGGTCGAGGCGCAGCAGGAAGGCTCATTGCGCAGCGACATTGATCCGCGCACCACCACCCGCCTGCTATTCGGCACCATCAACTCCCTTGTGGAGTGGTTCCGTGAAGACGGGGACGTCACCTCGGCGCAAGTCGAGGACCACGCCATCACCATGATGTTCGATGGGTTACACAAGCCCGCCCAATAGCGGCGCGAATCCGATCACCGGCTACGCTCGATAGCGCAGACACAGCAAGGCCCACCGTTTTTCTTTGTGAATAGGCAGTAATTTTCGTGGACGAACTCTTCTACAACCTTTTCTCCCAGGCCCCGGGAACGGATTCCGGAACCCAGGTTGCACTCTTTTCACTCTCGGCACTGCTGAGCTTCATCGCCATGGTGGTGCTGGCCAGGCGCAACGACCTAGGCTGGTGGGCACAAATCCTCGCGGTCTTCGCCGGCCCCCTGGTCATCGCCCTGCAATTTCAGGAGCGCTCCCTGCTCTTCTACGCGGTGCCGGCATTGTTGGCTGCCGCCTTCGGCCTCTGGCGGTTCTCCCGTTTCGCGAACGCCGGGCGGTTCGGGCGCAAGGTCGTCCAACGCGTTTTCAGCATCAAGTCATTGCTGGTCGGTGTGCTTCTGCTGGCGGTCTTCGCCGCCTTGCGCATGGGGCGGATGCTCACCACCGGGTTCATCTTTACCGATGGGGCAACGTCGCTGTGGGTCTCGCTAACCGCCGAGGCGGCACTGGTTGTCGCACTGATCGGTGTGGCCTGCGGCTACCGATGGGCATGGTTGGCAGCTTCGATTTCCTCCATCACCTACATCATCGTGCTCTTTGGCAACAACCCCGCACTGGGATTGCTGGGCGTGACCGTATTCCAGGCCCTGGCCGGGATCTACGGCTGGTTTGCGTGGCGCAACCTGCCCACCACCGAATCGCTGGAGGCCGATACGCGCTCGACGGCCAAGTACCCGCCGAGCCCCTACACCGCGTAGTCCTGGCGTTCCGGTTCCGGGCCAATGGCTAACGACGGCGCGCGACGCTTGCGCGCGGCACGCCGACGCAAGCGTCGGATGAGTCGGGTCGACAACGACCTCACCGAGACTCAATGGAGTGCGCTCAAGGATGCATGGGTCGGATGCGCGTATTGCGGGTCGGATGAAACCACCTTGCAACGTGACTGCGTCCAGCCGATATCACGCGGCGGGCGCTACACTCTGGAAAACGTCGTCCCGGCGTGTGGCACCTGCAACGCCAGCAAGGGCAGCCGCGAAGTGACCTCGTGGATGCGCCGTCGCGCACTTGATGAACGCGCCTTCCTCGCCCGGTACTTCACGATCCAGCGTGTCCTGTCCCGGACACTCGCATTGGACGCCGGCACGACAGCGGTGCCCG
>JAUNVO010000227.1 GCA_030540695.1 Micrococcaceae bacterium
GTTCTTACCAAGAACGCGCTCTACCACTGAGCTAGGGGGGCAACGAGAAAATACTCTACCCAATGATCGACCCAAAATGCACATCGGTGAGCACCGGCATGACCAACACCACAATGGCGTATCGACTTGCGGGGCTCGGCCAAGGGGTCCGAGGCCGCCCACCTACGGGGTGGGCAACGCTGGCCTTCGGGGCCGGTATCCGCGCTTTGCCCGCCAGTTTCCCCAACCGTGGGAGACTACCTCTGGGTTGGTTTGCGCCCTCTGGCCTTGAGTAGCTCAATGCCTATGGGCAGCACCGAGATCAGCACGATCACGATGAAAATGATGTCGATGTTCTCACCGACCCACGCATACTGGCCCAACCAGAATCCCAGCATGGTGACCCCAACACCCCACATGAGCGCACCCATCAGGTTGAAGAGCACAAAGAAGCGGTAGTGCATCTGGGCGACGCCGGCTATCACCGGGACAAAGGTACGGACAATGGGGACGAACCTGGCCAGGACCACGGCACGGCCACCGAAACGTTCGAAGAAGGCGTGGGCCTTCTGGACATATTCCTGGCGGAAGAACCGCGAATCGGGCCTGTTGAAAATGGGTGGACCCGCCTTGCGGCCGATCAGGTACCCGACTTGGTCACCGGCGAACGCGGAAATGAATATCAGCACGGCGAACAGGGGCAGGCTGACATCGAGGGCGCCGGTGGCGACCAGCAGCCCCGCCGTGAAAAGCATGGAGTCCCCCGGCAGGAAAAAACCCACCAGAAGGCCGGTTTCGACAAACACGATTCCGCAGATCAGCAAAATGGCCCACGGGCCCAGTGCTGGGTTTCTCAGGAAAACATCGGGATTCAGCCAGTCCGGAAGGAAGCTTGCAGAAACCGGTTGAACCGCCAGTGCAGCAAAGGTTGCTTGGGCGCTAGAAAATGACATCACTGCAATACCCTATGACAGCCACCGGGGCATCGGGCCCTTTCGCCGGCCAGACCGATCGGTTTCCCTGCCAACCCACAGGATGGGCGCGCACATGGGTGCAGCAGCTGCGGTCTCCAGCGTCCTGGGCACCCATGGTGCTGGTCCACAACCCGTGAGGCATTCATCGCCCACCCGCCAACAGGCGGTGATGGTTCCCCGCGCGGGGAACCAGATGGTGCGGTCAATGCCACCGGACACCGCTTATGGTGGGGCTGGCCTAGGGCCGTTGCGCGGGGCCAAGGTTCTGGCCCAGTGTGCTGGCTTGTGGCCCAAAGTCGATCTATGGTAGGCCCATGGGAACCGGCAATGCAGCCATCACTCGCACCTCCAGCCTACGGTCGGCGGTGGCCTTGCACGGCGCCATGGCGGTCACTGGCCTGATCATGGTGCTTTTTCTCTTGGCGCACATGTACGGCAACCTCAAGATCTTCAAGGGCAGCGAGGCCTTCGACGGGTACTCGGAATACCTGAGGGAGATCGGTGAACCACTGCTTCCCTTCGCCGGTGCCTTGTGGATCCTGAGGGTGGTGCTGCTGGCCAGCGTCCTGATCCATATCCTCTCGGCAATCACGCTCTGGCATCGCTCGCGATTTGCCACCCAAGGTAAGGGCAGCCGCCGCTACCAGAGCACGAAGAACCGACGCGGCGTCCAACGCAGCTATGCCTCCTTCACCATGCGCTGGGGAGGAATCGTCATAGGCCTGTTCGTGATCTACCACATCCTGAACCTGAGTGCCGACATCATTGCACCGGGCGGCACCTCACCAAGCCCCTACCAACGCATGGTCAACAACTTCTCCATCTGGTGGGTCATATTGTCCTACGTGATCGCGTTGGCCGCACTAGGCTTCCATTTGCGCCACGGGATCTGGAGCGCCTTCGCGTCGCTGGGGGCAAATTCCTCCCCCGCACGTAGGCGCTTCCTCAACCAGCTTGCCACCGTCGTTTCATTACTGATTCTGGTGGGATTCCTGATTCCACCATTAGCTATTTTCGCAGGATGGGTGTCCTCATGAGCGAGTTTTACGAGCCCGGGGAACCGCTGCATGACACCAAGGCGCCAGCTGGGCCGATCCAGGACCAATGGGAGGCACGCCGCTTCGGCGTCTCCCTGATCAACCCGGCCAATCGCCGCAAGCGCACGGTCATCGTTGTGGGCACCGGATTGGCCGGCGCCTCAGCGGCCGCAACGATGGGCGAAGCCGGATATCAGGTCAAGAGTTTTTGCTACCAGGACAGCCCGCGCCGTGCCCACAGCATCGCGGCCCAGGGCGGGATCAACGCAGCGAAGAACTACCGCAACGACGGTGACAGCATCCGCCGACTGTTCCACGACACGGTCAAGGGCGGGGATTACCGCTCCAGGGAGTCAAACACCTACCGATTGGCACAGATCAGCACCTCGATCATTGACCAATGCGTCGCACAGGGGGTCCCCTTCGCCCGGGAGTACGGCGGACAGCTAGACACCCGGTCATTTGGCGGCGTCCAGGTGTCGAGGACCTTCTATGCACGGGGCCAGACCGGTCAACAGCTGCTGCTCGGCGCCTATCAGGCCCTTGAACGCCAGGTTGCGGCGGGATCCGTGGAAGTGCACACCCGCCACGAAATGCTCGACCTCATTGTCATCGATGGCAAGGCCAGGGGCATGGTCGTCCGGGACATGGTCACCGGGGAACTCGAAACGCATCTGGCGGACGTCGTGGTGCTCGCCTCCGGAGGATACGGAAACGTCTACTACCTCTCCACCAACGCGATGGGGTGCAACACCACGGCAATCTGGCGCGCGCACCGCAAGGGTGCGCTCTTCGCCAACCCGTGCTTCACCCAGATCCACCCGACGTGCATCCCTGTCAGTGGCGAACACCAGTCGAAGCTGACCTTGATGAGCGAATCACTGCGCAACGATGGACGCATCTGGGTACCGCTGGAGGCCGGGGATGATCGCGACCCGCGCCAGATTCCCGAGGACGAACGCGACTACTACCTGGAGCGGCAGTACCCGGCCTTCGGCAACCTCGTTCCGCGGGACGTGGCCTCGCGGGCCGCCAAGAACCAGTGCGATGCCGGGCACGGGGTGGGTCCGGGCGGACGCGGCGTATACCTTGATTTTGCCGATGCGATCAAGCGGCTGGGCCGGCATGTGATCGAGGAAAAATACGGCAACCTCTTTGACATGTACCAAAAGATCACCGACGAGGACCCCTACGCGGTGCCCATGCGCATTTACCCCGCGGTGCACTACACGATGGGCGGGCTGTGGGTCGACTATGACTTGGAAAGCTCCATCCCGGGCTTGTTCGTCATCGGCGAGGCCAACTTCTCCGACCACGGCGCCAACAGGCTCGGTGCCAGTGCCATGATGCAGGGCCTGGCGGACGGATACTTCGTTCTGCCCAACACCATCAGCGACTACCTCTCCAGGAATCCTGCCGGGCAGAGCCTCGATGCCTCCCACCCGGAGGCGCTCAAGGCCCTGGAAGTGGTCCGCGGGCGGATCAACACCCTGCTGGGCATCAAGGGCCGGCGGACCGTCGATTCGTTCCATAAGGAGCTCGGGAACATCGTGTGGGAATACTGCGGGATGGAACGCAACGCCGAGGGCCTGCGCCACGCCGTCGGGCTCATCCGCGAGCTCAAGGACCAGTTCTGGGCGGACGTGAAGGTCACCGGGGAGAACGAGGAACTGAACCAGAGCCTGGAACGCGCTGGCCGCGTGGCCGACTTCTTCGAACTTGCCGAACTGATGTGCATCGATGCACTGCACCGCCAGGAATCCTGCGGCAGCCATTTCCGGTCCGAGAGCCAGACCGAAGACGGCGAGGCGCTGCGCGACGATGACACCTACGCATATGTCGCCGCCTGGGAATTCACCGGTGAGGGAACCCCGCCACGGTTGCGCAAGGAGAACCTTGAGTTCGAGAACATCGAATTGGCCCAGAGGAGCTACAAATGAACGTCACCCTGCGCATCTGGCGCCAAAAAGACCGTGCCGCCGCCGGCTCCATGGTCAGTTACGAACTCAAAGAAATATCCCCGGACATGTCGTTCCTGGAAATGCTCGACGTGCTCAATGACCGGCTGACGCACTCAGGGGACGAACCCGTCGCCTTCGATCACGACTGCCGTGAAGGTATCTGCGGGATGTGCAGCCTGGTCATCAACGGGATCGCGCACGGGCCCGAGGCCTTGACCACCGCATGCCAGTTGTACATGCGCCACTTCAGCGACGGCGACACCATCGACATCGAACCGTGGAGATCAACGGCGTTCCCGATCCTTCGGGACCTGATCGTGGATCGAAGCGCCTTGGACCGGATCATCCAGGCGGGGGGATTCATCAGTGCGCCGACCGGGGCAGCCCCGGACGCGGCGTCGACTCTTGTCCCCAAGACCGACGCCGATGCGGCCTTTGACGCGTCGGCCTGCATCGGATGCGGGGCCTGCGTCGCCGCTTGTCCCAATGGCTCGGCGATGCTCTTCACCGGCGCCAAGGCCAACCACCTCGGTCTGCTGCCCCAAGGCCAGCCAGAGCGCCATTCCCGGGCGTTGGACATGGTCGCCCAGCATGACGCGGAGGGCTTTGGCGGTTGCACGGAAATCGGGGAATGCACTGCGGTTTGTCCCGCCGGGATCTCATTGGACAAGATCTCCTTCCTCAACGCGGACCTGCTCTCGGCCCTGTGGGCCAAGGACGGGAAGGACTGAGCCCTCGCACCCGGTGCCACGGTCCCCACCGCAGGCGGGGACCGTGGTTAACGACGGAACCCGTCTTGCAAGCAAGACGGGTTCCGTGTCTGTAGCGGCTCCGGGACTCGATCCCGGGACCTCACGATTATGAGTCGTGCGCTCTAACCAGCTGAGCTAAGCCGCCACGAATGGTAAAACCCGCTCCGCGCCTTGTTCTCTTGGGAGCAGACTTCGGTGCGGGCCATTCCATTCAGAGCCCCCCACCGGAATCGATCCGGTGACCTCGTTCTTACCAAGAACGCGCTCTACCACTGAGCTAGGGGGGCAACGAGTAAGAACTCTACCAGCAATTTTCAACCCTGTGAAATCGGGATAAACCTTTGTGACTGA
>JAUNVO010000006.1:0-1648 GCA_030540695.1 Micrococcaceae bacterium
TCCAAGGTCTTGGCTTCTTCCCCGCCAATGGCCTCGCCTCTTGCAACCATGCCCGCGGTGTCCGAGAGCTTGACCTGCTTGAGCAGCAGCGCCAGCACGAAGGCAATGAGGATGAACGGGATCAGGTACCAGAAAACAGGCGCCAACGAGTCGGCGTACGCGTTGACGATGCCATGGCGAATGGACTCCGGGAGTTGGGACATGGCCTGCGGGTCCAGGGTGGCGGTGGCGTCACCGGCATCGGAGGGGCTGGCACCGGCACCGGTGAAGACATCGGTGAGTTTCTCGGAGAGCCGGTTAGTGAACATCGCGCCAAAGATGGCAACGCCCAGCGAGGCACCCACCTCGCGGAAGTAGTTGTTGGTGGAGGTTGCGGTCCCCACCATGGCCGGATCCACGGCGTTCTGCACCACCAGCACGACAACCTGCATGATCAGGCCAAGGCCGGCACCGAAGATGAAGAGGAAGATGCAGATCATCCACAGCGGGGTGGTTGCCGACAGGGTGGTGAAGGCCAGCATGGCGCAGGCAGTGACCAGGGTCCCGACGATTGGGTAGCCCTTGTACTTGCCGGTCTTGGTGATGGCGAGGCCGGAGTAGATGCTGGTGCCCATCAAGCCGACCATCATGGGGAGCATCAGCAGCCCGGAAACCGCGGCAGAGGTTCCCGATGACATCTGCAGGAATGTCGG
Organism: Micrococcaceae bacterium; assembly: GCA_030540695.1. Taxonomy (GTDB): domain Bacteria; phylum Actinomycetota; class Actinomycetes; order Actinomycetales; family Micrococcaceae; genus Paeniglutamicibacter. The sequence continues at coordinate 693 of JAUNVO010000006.1, forward strand.
GACGAAGGCGATGGCCGCGAACATGCCAAGGCCCAGGGTGAACCCGATGGCGGTGGCGTTGACGAAGATCGGGTTCTTGAACAGTGACAGCGGGATGATCGGGTCCTCGGCCCGAGCCTCGGCAACCACGAAGAGCACGATGGCCGCCAGCATGCCCAGGCCCCAGGCCCAGGTCTCGATCGCCGCCCAGCCATGGTTCCTGGATCCGCCGAAGTCGGTGAAGAAGATCAGGCAGGTGGTGGCGATCGAGAGCAGGAGGACACCTGGCACGTCGATCTTTTTGGTTGCTTTCTTGTTCGGCAGGGTCAACGCGAACCAGGCGATCAGGAAGGCGCCGATGCCGATGGGGATGTTGATGTAGAAGGCCCACCGCCAGGTCAAATGGTCAACGAAGAAGCCGCCCAGCAGTGGTCCGGCGACGGCGGAGAGCCCAAAGATGGCACCCAGCGGGCCCATGTACTTGCCGCGTTCGGAAGCGGGAACTATATCGGCGATGATGGCCTGCGAGAGGATCATCAGGCCGCCGCCGCCCAGGCCCTGCATGGCGCGGAAAACCACGAACATCCAAAAGGTTCCGGAGAATGCGGCACCAACCGAGGCCAGGGTGAACAAGGCGATGGCCAGAAGGAAGAGGTTGCGCCGCCCCAGGACGTCACCGAACTTGCCGTAGATCGGCATCACGATGGTGGTGGCCAGCAGGTAGGCGGTGGTGATCCACGCCTGGTGCTCGACGCCGCCAAGATTTCCCACGATGGTGGGCATGGCGGTGGAGACAATGGTCTGGTCCAGGGAGGAGAGCATCATTCCGGCGATAAGCGCGGAGAAAATGATCCAGATGCGTCGTTGGGTCAACAGCAGCGGGGCGGGTGCCCCATCGGGCCGGGGAACAGTGGTTGCAGACATGAACAGAGGGCTTCCTGATGGGAGGGTCGTGCGGGAAAGCGGGAAAGCGGGAA
>JAUNVO010000006.1:1658-12273 GCA_030540695.1 Micrococcaceae bacterium
TGCGGGGCAGTGGCCCGGCACACCGCCGATGCGGCGGTTAGCCGAACCGCAGTCGCTGCTGGAAAAGCTCTTGGACCTGTGACATGGACAGGAGGAACTCCTCGGCCAGTGAGGGCCCGTTGGGGGCTTCGACATAGCGTTCGACGGCCTGGTGCGTGGCGCCTTGGAGGCAGTGCACCAACATGTTGATCCCGGGGTGGCTCGGCGGCACGCCCTCGCGCTTGGACACCTGGGCGATAAACGCGGCCTGCCGTTCCGGACCGACCTGCATCATGCGTTGGAGGAGCTCGGGTTCGCGGTGCAGGATGGTGAAAAATCCATGGGCGCCGCGGATCTCTGATTCATCCAGGTGCAGTTGTTCAAGCACCAGGGCGATGAGGTCGGAGAGCAGGGTCGGGGAGATCCCGGTGGTTCCCGCGGGCCGGGCGTTCATGAACCGTTCCAGTGCCCCGGCCGGGAGCCCGTCCTCGGCGTGGCCGAAGACCGCGTCGAGCTTGGAGGCAAAGTAATTGAAAAAGGTGCGACGGGAGATCCCGACCTTGGCGCAGAGTTCCTCGATGGTGAACCCGGCAAACCCGTTTTCGGCGGTCAGCTCGCGGGCATGGCGCGTGATGGACAGACGCGTTTTGAGCATGCGTGCGCTGAGCGTCGGGGGACACGTCGAACCATCGGTTGCACTTTTGCTCACAAAGTGCAGTTTTGCACTATTGGAGTCTCAGTGCAAATTTTGTGGTCTGGCTCACCGCGACGCTCACCCGGCGGCGCAATCCGGACGTATGCAGGACGGGCAAACGGCGGCCCGCTGACCGGGCTTTAAAGCTTGTGGTCAAAGAGCCGCCGCCAGCAATCCGCGGTACCCCCCAGGGCAGGGGGATCGGGTCAGTGCTTGCCGGTCATCGTGGTGACATCGAGCAACTCGTCGAGCTGGGCCTCGGTGAGTTCCCCGCGCTCCACGAATCCCAGGGCCACCGTAGCCTCGCGCACCGTGAGTTTCTCCGCGATGGCCTTCTTGGCGATCTTGGCCGCGTTTTCATACCCGATGAACTTGTTCAGCGGAGTCACGATGGAAGGGGATGCCTCGGCCAGGAAGCGCGCGCGCTCGACGTTGGCGCTGATCCCCGCAACCATCTTCTCCGCCATCACCCGAGTGGTGTTGCCCAGCAGCCGAATGGACTCGAGCACGTTGGATGCCATCACCGGAATGCCGACGTTCAGCTCGAACGCCCCGTTGGTGCCGGACCACGCAATCGCCGTGTCATTGCCGATCACCTGGGCTGCGACCATGATCGCGGCCTCGGATATCACCGGGTTGACCTTGCCGGGCATGATCGAGGACCCCGGCTGCAGGTCCGGAAGGGAAATCTCCCCCAGACCGGTGTTCGGGCCCGATCCCATCCACCGCAGGTCGTTGTTGATCTTCATCAGCGAGATGGCGATGTTGCGCAGCTGCGCCGAGGCCTCGATCAGCCCGTCACGGTTGGCCTGGGCCTCGAAGTGGTTTCGCGCCTCGGTCAGCGGCAGGGAGGTGTCGGCGGCCAGCAGTTCGATGACGCGCTGCGGGAAACCCTCGGGGGTGTTGATGCCGGTGCCCACCGCGGTTCCGCCCAGCGGGACTTCGGCGACGCGCGGCAGGGTCGCCATGATCCGCTCCACGCCGTAGCGCATCTGTGCAGCGTAGCCACCGAATTCCTGGCCCAGCATCACCGGGGTTGCATCCATGAGGTGGGTGCGGCCGGACTTCACCACGTCCTTGAACTCCTCGGCCTTGGCCTCAAGGGATGCGGCCAGGGCCTCGAGGCCCGGAATGACGTCCCCGAGCAGGCCCGCGGTCGTCGCCACATGCACCGAGGTGGGGAAAACGTCGTTGGATGACTGCGAGGCGTTGACATGGTCGTTGGGGTGCACCGTGGCTTCCGAGCCGGCTTCGCCCAGCGCGCGCGTGGCCAGCTCGGCCAGCACCTCGTTCATGTTCATGTTGCTCGAGGTGCCCGAACCGGTCTGGAACACGTCGATGGGGAAATGCGCGTCGTACTTGTTGGTGGCGACCGCCTCGGCCGCCACCACGATGGCATGGGCCCGTTCCTCATCGAGCACGCCGAGCTCGAGATTGGCCAGGGCCGCAGCCTTCTTGACCTGGGCCAGGGCCCTGATGTGCGCTGGTTCGAGCTTCTTGCCCGAAATGGGGAAGTTCTCCACGGCGCGCTGGGTCTGCGCGGCGTAAAGCGCTTCGGCGGGGACCCGTACCTCGCCCATGGTGTCGTGTTCGATCCGGAAGTCAGCAGAATTGTCCATGGCACCCACGGTACGCCGCCGACGGCCGGTTAGGCAGTAATCCCGGGCACATGCAAGGACCGGGCGGCCGCGAGGGCCCCCCGGTCACGTCAATACCTTGGCTAGAGAACGCCGAAGCCCGAGACCATCTCGGCCTTGCCCTCGGCCAACCGGTAGGTCACCCCGATGACCGCGGTGCGGCCCTCATCTATGGCCGTGGAAATGATGCGGGACTGCTCGACCAGGCGGTGGGTTGTCTGCTGGACGTGCTCCACGACGGTGGTGTTCACGTCGCGGATCCCGTTGCGGCGCGCGGTGATCACCGACGGCGTGATGTGTTCGACGAGGTCGCGGATGAAACCAGGGGGCATTTCGCCGCTTTCCACCGAGTTGATGGTTGCGGTGACGGCGCCGCAGGAGTCGTGGCCAAGGACCACGATGAGCGGGACGTTCAAGAGGTCGACGGAGTATTCCAGGGAACCCAGCGCCGCGGAATCGATGACGTGCCCGGCGGTGCGGACCACGAAGACGTCGCCCAACCCGAGGTCGAAGATGATTTCGGCCGCGAGCCGAGAGTCCGAGCAGCCGAAGATCACGGCGAACGGGTGCTGCTTGTCGACAAGGAATTGCCGTCGCAGGGCATCCTGGTTGGGATGGTCGGTGTGCCCCGCCACGAAGCGGGAGTTGCCTTCACGCAGTTTCCGCCATGCTTGGGCGGGAGTCAGGGCCACGTGTTGTGCCAAAGCGTCGGATTCATTCATGTTTTTCAGCTTAGACCCCCTGCCCTGAACCCCATGCGGCCATCGGGTTTCATGAAGCCGTGCGACCTCGGCGCTTTCGGGCCGCGGCCAAAGCCGCGGTTGTGTCTAAGGTCTCGGCGTTTTCGGCGTCCGGCACCGTTGGCCGCGGCGGAGCTACTTGGCAGGGATCTCGCTCTGGGCGAGTCTGGCCAAGCCATCCAGGGTGTCCATGCCGCTGTCGCTGCTGAGCACCAGGGTGGATTTGCCGCGCGCGCCGATCAGGATCTGGTTTTGCTCCTTCGTGCGCAGCTCCCATTCGGTGCCGTCCACGGTGTGGCTGCCTGCCGGGGTGGCGTTCTCGGTCACCGCGGCCAGCCACGACGGATTGGGGGTGTCGGTCTGGCGGACCCAGACGAAGGTGTCGTCCTTGGTGACCACGCCGAATTCCCAGTATTTGATGCCGTCGACGTTCTTGGCGATCCAGCGTGCGAAGTTCACGTAGTCACCCTCGGGCAGTTTCGGGGCCCACGGGGTGAAGTCGGCGTCGGGCGCAGCCTGCGCGGCCACGGCGGCGACGTCGATCTGGTCGCGATACGTCTCGGCCTTGTTTGGCGGGTTGATCAGGATGATCGGGATCGCCACCGCGACGGTGAGCAACACGGAAATAATCATGCCCTTGAGCGTCTGGTTGGCCCGTTTGGCCTGCGCCGGGGTCAAGATCGGAGTCACTTCCGGTTCGTGCTCCAGGTGTGGATCCGCTGCCTGGCCGGTGGCGCCGGGCTGCGCGGGCGCGTCCGCCGGATCCGGGGTGTCGGTTGGTTCGGTGGCGTTTGCTGGTGCGGCAGGGACCTCGGGGTGTTCACTCACCCCTCCATTCTCGCCCATGCGGAGCACAGAATCTAAACGGGCGCACCCCAATGCCGGTGCAGGGCGGCACGTAACGCAAGCGTGGTCTGCGAGGGTGTGGTTGGGAACCCGCGATAGGATGGAGCGTGTTGGCCCCCGGCAAACGAACAGATCTCAACGACGAGGAAGACCGTGACTGAAGCCACGAATTTTGCCCACCTGTCCCCACGACTTTCGGTCAAGGATGCGGAACCAGACCGCAACCTGGCCCTTGAGCTGGTCCGCGCGACCGAGGCGGCTGCCATTGCATCGAGCCCCTGGGTCGGTTTTGGCGACAAGAACACCGCCGACGGCGCGGCAGTGGATGCCATGCGCTCGCTGCTGTCCACCGTCTCCTTCAATGGCGTTGTCGTCATTGGCGAAGGCGAAAAGGACGAAGCGCCGATGCTGTTCAACGGCGAACGCGTGGGCGACGGAACCGGCGCCGAATGCGATGTCGCCGTCGACCCGATTGACGGGACCCGTCTTGCCGCCCTGGGCATCAACAATGCACTCTCGGTGCTGGCCGTGGCCGACCGTGGTTCGATGTTCGACCCGTCCGCGGTCTTCTACATGGAAAAGCTGGTCACCGGACCGGAAGCCGCCGAGCTCGTTGACCTTCGCCTGCCGGTGAAGCAGAACCTGCACCTGATCGCCAAGGCCAAGGGCAAACGAATCAGCGAAATCACCGTGTGCATCCTTGACCGTCCGCGCCACTCAAAGCTGGTGGAGGAAATCCGTGCCGCCGGTGCGCGCACCAAGTTCATCATGGACGGCGACGTTGCCGGGGCCATTGCCGCAACGCGCGAAGACACCGGGGTGGACGTGCTGATGGGAATCGGCGGAACCCCCGAGGGCATCGTCACCGCCTGCGCCATCAAATCGCTCGGCGGCATCATCCAGGGTCGTTTGTGGCCCACCGACGACGAGGAGAAGCAGAAGGCCATCGACGCCGGCCATGATCTGGACCGCGTGTTGACCACCAACGACCTGGTTACCAGTGACAACTGCTACTTCTCCGCCACGGGCATCACCGATGGCGACCTGCTGCGCGGGGTGCGTTACAAGAACAACCGCATCCACACCCAGTCGATCGTGATGCGCTCGAAGTCCGGCACCATCCGGTTTGTCGAGGGCGAGCACCAGTCCGACAAGTGGGAAGCCTACACCCGCTAGGAACCACCACGGAAAAGCCCCGGGGCCAGCCAGGAAATGATTCCTGGATGGCCCCGGGGCTTTTTGGCGTGTCTTGCGCGGTGCTACAAGACCGGTTGCGGTGTCACGGCGAAGGCGCGTCCGGTGGCATTGGCGCTGCGCCGGGCCATGGCAGGGGCCTCGTTGGCGGGAATGAACACCGAGTCGCCGCGGTGCAGCAACTCGTTCCCGCGAGGCGTGTCGATGAGCATCCGGCCCTCCACGCAAAGCACGATCACCGGCCCGTTGGCCGCCACCGGGACATCCCCGCCGCCCATGCCCGCGGAGTCTTCATCGGAGCCCAAATCGATGTGCTGGAGCTGGAACTCGGCATAGGGCGGGGTGAATATCTGCTGTCCGTACATGGTCTCGGTGGCCCGGAGCTCGGGCACCCCGTGCGCCTCGAAACGCGTGATGGCCATCAGCTCGGGAACATCGATGTGCTTGGGGGTCAACCCGCCACGGAGCACGTTGTCCGAGTTGGCCATGACCTCGATGCCGATCCCGCGCAGGTAGGCATGCACGATGCCCGAGCCCAGGTAGATGACCTGCCCGGGGGAGAGCACCACCAGGTTCAGCAGCAGCGAAAGCAGCACGCCGGCGTCGCCCGGATGGTGTTCATCGATCCGTGGCAGCTCAGCCAGTGCGGGGTCCGCGGCCAGGTCCGGGTTTCGCCCGATGGCCTCCAGCGCCGCTGGTTGCAGATGGCCCACCTCGTGGCTTCCGCCCAAGAGGTATTCGAACGTCGAACGCAACGCCTCGGCCTCGTCGGGCGCGGCCAGCAGGGAGGCGATGTGCGCGCAGGTCGCTGCGTCCGGGGCCCGAAGCGCGGCGCCCAGGGCATTGAAGGAGGCCGCGGCCCGTGCCGGTGCCCGGAAGCCGCTGAGGGCGACGAAATCGGACAGCGCGTAGATCATCTCGGGTTTGTGTGATTCGTCCCGGTAATTGCGGGTCGGGGCGTCGGGAGCCAACCCGGCGGCGTTTTCGCGCCGGAAGCCGGTTGCCGCCTGCTCGGCGGAGGGATGGACCTGGATGGACAGGGGCTTGCCCGCGGCCAGGACCTTCATCAGGAACGGCAACCCGGAATACTGCGCAGCGACCGCGGAACCCAACAAGGACCCGGGGTCCGCGGCGATCAACTCATCCAGGCCGACCTGTCCGCCGTCCTCGCCGACCGAAGCGATGGAAGGCTCCACGGGGTGGGCCCCGAGCCACATCTCGGCCTCCGGCTTGCCGTTGGGGGCGGTTCCCAAAAGCCCGGAAATAGCGCCCGCGGATCCCCAGGCGTAGTCACGGATGGTGTTTGTCAGGCGATACATCGTTGTCCTTTGGAACTGGGAAGGAATCTTACGCCCGGATCAGGGCACCGAGCATTCATTGTTGTTGGCGGCGATTTTTTCCAGCGTGCCGGTGGCGCCGATTTGTTCCAGGGTCACCAGGTACTTCTCGGTCAGTTTCGAGCCATCGGGCTGCGCGGTGGGTGCATCGGAGGCAACGGCGCCGATTTCCCCGGGCTCCGAATTGCGCTTGGGTGCCGAATCGGTGCCTGGCGTTTCGGCTGCCGCCGACTTCTTGGCCGGCTTGCTCGCCTTGGGCGACGATTCGGTTGGCTGGGGCTGGGACTGCGCCTCGATCAGGTCCTCGATGCGGGTGTGGATGGCATCGAAATCGGGGTAGGTGGAGAACTTGTCCCCGGCGGAGCCGAAGTCCGGCGCCCCCAGCGTCAGTCGCTTGAACGGGGTCTTGCGGGCCTTGTCTGCAAGGTTCAGGAAGGAACCGAGCTGTTGCTGCGGGATGTCGGTCTCCACCAGCTCCTCGCCGGCGTCCATGACCTCGGTAAAGCGGGTCAACAGGGTCTGCGGGCTGAATTGCTTGATCATGGCCTGCTGCAGGCACTGCTGACGGGCAATCCGGTGGTAGTCGGTGGTGAAGTCGCGGGAGCGGGCAAACCATAGGGCCTGCTTGCCGGTGAAGTGGTGCTCGCCGGGGGCGAACCAGTGGGTGTTTACCGAGGAGTTGGGCCAGTATTTGGCGTTGTAGGGAACCCAGCCACCGGAGACGACGTCGACGCCGCCCATGGCGTTGATGAAACCGGCGAAGCCGCCCATGTCGATCATGACATAGGCCTGGACCTTCAGGCCGGTGGTGCCCTCGATGGCCTCCATGGTGGCCTGCGCGCCGGGATTGGCCACCCCGGGGTAGAGATCGGCGTGGTTGTCCGTGGCGTTGCGGTAGATGGCGTTGAACAGGCACTCGTTGCCGCAGTCGTACCCTTGCGGGTACACCTTGCGCATGGGGGAATCCTTGGAGAACCGGGCGTTTTGCATGTTGCGCGGGATGGAAATCAACAGCGACTTGCCGGTCTTGGCGTCCACGCTGAGCAGGGACATGGAATCGGTGCGCACACCCTCGCGGTTTCCGGCGGCATCGGCACCGAGCACGGCGATGTTGTATCGGCCGTCAACGGGCTTGAATGCGGGCCCGGGGGAAAACACCGTGGCGATGGTCTCCCTGCCCTTGTTCAACACGAAGGCGCCGTACCCCATGGCGCCGGTGATGCCCAGGGCGAGCACCAGCAACGTGGCGATGAGCCCGATGCGTGCACCGGGTGCCAGGTACCGGGGCTTGATGATGGCCAGGGTGTTCAGGAACATCAGGAGCCAGCCCACGGCGAGGACCACGAGCAGCACCGAGACGGCGAACTGCACCGATGTCCGGGCCAGCAGGCCCAAGAGCCAATCGCGCTTGAAAAGCGCCAGCGCCAGCACCGCCAACAGCAACACCCAGCACGCCATCGTGATCCGCATGACGAACCCGCCCAGTGCGCGTTTCCCCGAGACCCATTGTGCGCTGCCGGGGAAGATCGTCGTCAGCAGCAGCAGGAAGAGTGCGCGCTTGGTGCGCACCGGTGCCGGAGAGGTGACGGGGTCCGGAAGCAGGTCCGAGGAACGGGAGTTGCGGCGGCTTGATGACATGGGGGTCCTTACGTGCCGGGGGCTTCGTCGGCCACGGCGGCGCGCAAGGCGGCGCCCTTCTCGGAGGCCACCTGACGCAACGATTCGGCGAAGGTGATGAGCTTTTCCTGCAGTCCGGCGGCGAAATCGTCTCCACCGGTGGCAAGCATCCGCACGGCCAGCAAGCCGGCGTTGCGGGCCCCGCCGATGGACACGGTGGCCACCGGGACACCGGCGGGCATCTGCACGATCGAGAGCAGCGAGTCCATGCCGTCCAGGGTCTTGAGCGGCACCGGTACGCCGATCACGGGCAACGGGGTGACCGAGGCCAGCATGCCGGGCAGGTGCGCGGCTCCGCCGGCACCGGCAATGATGACGCGGATGCCGCGGGAGTGGGCGCCCTTTCCATGGGCGATCATGTCCTCGGGCATGCGGTGGGCCGAAACGACGTCGGCCTCGAAGGGGATGCCGAATTCGCGCAGGGCCTCGGCCGCGAGCTTCATCACCGGCCAGTCCGAGTCCGATCCCATGACCAGGGAAACCAGTGGTGCGGCGGTGCTCATGATGCTTGTCCTTCGACGGCGGCGGAAATGGCGGCGGGGACGCCGTCGCGGATCAGCGAGGCAACGGCGTTGGCCCGTGCTCGCAGCGAATCGACCGACTCCCCGGGTTCGGAAACGACATTGACGTGCCCGATCTTTCGCCCCGGTCGCACCGACTTGCCGTAGGCATGGACCTTGGCCCGTGGTTCGGCGGCAAGGGCCGCGGAGAACGCGGTGAACAGGTCCTGGTTGGCCCCGCCGAGGTAGTTCTTCATCACGGTGGTCTCGGCCAGCGCATCGGTGGCTCCCAGCGGCAGGTCCAGGACCGCGCGCAGGTGCTGTTCGAACTGGCTGGTGATTGAACCGTTCATGGTCCAGTGCCCGGTGTTGTGCGGGCGCATGGCGAGTTCGTTGATCACGAACCCGGCACCGTGGCCCGGGGTCTCAAAGAGCTCGGCGGCCATTACTCCGGTCACCCCGAAGGCTTCGGCGATCTTCAGGGATGCCGCCGCGGCTGCGCGGGAGACCTCCTCGGGAAGGTCCTTGGCCGGGGCAATGACCTCGTCGCAGACGCCGTCAACCTGGATGGTGTGCACCACGTCCCAGCCCCGGGCCTCGCCGGAGGGGGTGCGGGCCACCAGCGCTGAGAGCTCGCGGGAGAATTCGACCTTGTCCTCGGCCAGCAGTGCGCCGTTGCCGAACCAGTCGGCCGCGGCACGGGCCTGTGAGGCGTCATCGAGCATGCGAACGCCCTTGCCGTCGTATCCGCCCCGCGGGGTCTTGAGTACGATCGGCCAGCCGATCCGCTCGCCGAAGGCGACCAGTTCCTCAACTGTTTCAACGGCCGCCCAGGCAGGGTTGGGCAGGCCCAGTTCGGCAATCGCGGCACGCATGACCAGTTTGTCCTGGGCATGGATCAGCGCAGCCGGGCGGGGCTGGACGTTCACGCCTTCGGCAATCAGGGTTTGCAGGTGCTCGTTGGGCACGTGCTCGTGGTCGAACGTCATGACGTCGAGCCCGCGTGCAAACTCGCGTAGCGTTGCCAAATCCTTGTAATCACCCACCGGTGCGTCGGCAACACAGCGCGCGGCTGAGACATCCGGGCCCTCGGCCAGGATGCGTAGTTCGAAGCCGAGGTTCAATGCTTCGGGGGCCATCATTCGTGCGAGTTGGCCTCCGCCAACAACGCCAATCACTGGAAACGTCACCTGCCTAGCCTACCCAACCCGCGTGCCGACCAGTGGTGCGCCAAGCGATTTTGAACACCTTTGGCAGTGAACTTTCAGCGAATAACAGTAGAATAGGCTGGTTGACCGTCTGAAGAAGTCGCGGTTCAGCTGCAACGCGGCCATCGGAAACCAGCTATCTGACGGCGAAGTGCCTTGAAACGAACCATGGAGGATCATGCTGACGAAGATCTGGAGCAAACTCATGGGCTTGATGTCCATGATGTGGCGGGAAGTCGCCAAATTCGGTGTGGTCGGGGGCGTCGCGTTCATCATCGACTCCGGCATCTACCTCTGGATGCTCCAAGGTCCCATGCATGACTCCGAGGTCAAGGCCAAGATCGTCGCCGGCATCGTGGCCACGATGTTCTCCTGGGTGGCCAACCGCTACTGGACCTTCCGCCACCGCCGCCAGGCCAATGTCGTGCGCGAGCTGGTGATGTTCCTCATCATGAATGCCATCGGGCTGGGAATCGCCGCGGCGTGCGTCTTTGTCACCAAATACTGGATCGGCCTCACCGACACCACGAGCTTGTTCGTTGCCGGCTCCGTGGTCGGGCTGGTGCTGGGCACGATCTTCCGGTTCTTCGCCTATCGCTTCTGGGTCTTCGGAGCCGAGATGGACGAGGAAGAAGAATTCGCCCACGACCGCGAGCTGCTTGCCGTCGGATCCGAGCCAGCTGAGGCCAAGAGTGCTGCCGAACGCCCTTGCCCGACGCCGCAATCACCCAACAGCTGCGTCTGAGACGAACCGGCACACCCCCGGAACAGCGATTGGCACCGACCATGGTCGGTGCCAATCC
>JAUNVO010000006.1:12373-29681 GCA_030540695.1 Micrococcaceae bacterium
AAGAGCTGGGTGTAGGCCAGTGCGACGGTGGGGGAGGCCAGGGCCACCGCGGAGGTGTCAATGGACGAGGCCGAGAACGAATCGGCGTAGGCGCGGACCTCCGAGGCGTAGTCCGTGGCGCCGACCGGCAACGGCCCGGCAAAAGCCATGGCCAACGCGGGCAGGGGGACCGCGATGACCTCCACCGAGCCGTTGACCGCCAGGGTCTGCGGGTCGGAGGTGATGAAGGCATCGATGTCCCCCGGGTCGGTTCCCGGGCTCACACACCGCAGCTCGGCTCCGAGGTGCCAGCAGGCCAGTGCCAACGCCACGGACTTCCAGTGCCCGGGCATGTCGGTGACCACAACGCTACCCGGGGCGAGGTCGAATTCCTCGTGCAACAGGTTCGCGCTTTTAGCCACCCAGTTGTCAAAGACCCGGCCGCTGAGTTCGACGCGTTCCCCGCTGAGGGAATACCAGGTGAGGAAAGGGTGGGTTGAATGACGCATGGGCGCCAGCAGCGATTCCACGGGAGATAACGAGTTGGTATCAATGGTCATGTGAAGCTCCTTGTCAAGCCTGTGAATTCCCCCGGAATCCGCAGACGTGCGTATTTCTGCGCCGTCTCGGGGAAGCCTCGGGCGTGTCGTGGCCGAAAAACAATGACTCGTATAGCTAAAATCACCGATCGAACTTGACGCGACCGGAGTTACACCAGTGTAATTAGATAGTGCACCGTCTGGGAGAGTGGATTTGTCTCTCGGCGGCCCCGTTCGGGGGCCGTCGCCACCGCTCATCCTACGGTCATTTTTTGTTATCCAGTTCGTAACGGCGGAAGGTTGGTAAACCATGGGGAACGTGGATCGAAGCTTCAACGAAGCCGCAACGACGGCCGTTGCACCAAAGTACGACAGGTCCAGGTCGGTGCCTGCAGACTGGTTCGTGGACCCGGCGGAGCCTGGCCCGATGCCGGAGTCCAATGGTGCACGGACCCTGACCCAGGCCGAGGAGACCACCGCCTTCCTGCTGGCCCACGAGGCCGCCAGCGAGCTGGTGGAGCCGACGCCGTCCTGGGCACCGAGCCTCGACGCCGCGGTGGAGGGCAAGAGCCCCGCCCAGGCGATCTGGATCGGCTTGGGGGCCGAGGACGAGGAAGGCGAACTGGGTTGGCAGTCCGAGGCCCTGTGTGCCCAGACCGACCCCGAGGCGTTCTTCCCCGAAAAGGGCGGATCGACCCGGGACGCCAAGCGGGTGTGCGGTGGATGCAACGTCCGCTCCGAATGCCTGGAATACGCCTTGACCAACGATGAACGCTTTGGGATCTGGGGCGGACTATCGGAACGCGAACGTCGTCGTTTGCGGAAGCGAGCAGTCTAATTCTTTCTCCGATCCACGTCACCGCCATTGTGGCCGCCCACAATGGCGGAGCTTTTTTGCCCCGCACCCTGGCAGCGCTGCGCGACCAGACCCGCCTGATCGACCGCTATGTCGGTGTCGATGCGTCTTCCACCGATTCCTCCGAAGAGCTGTTGCGCCAGCACCTGCCCTCCGACGCCACGATCCTCCAGGTGCCCGAGCACAGCTTCGGGCACTCGGTGATGGCCGCGGTGCAGTCGCTGGGCCAGCCACGGGCCGGACGCACCGAATGGCTGTGGCTGATCCACGACGACTCGGTGCCCGAGCACAACGCACTGGAGAAGCTGCTCACCGTCGTGGAAGCCACCGAATCGGTGACCATCGCCGGGTGCAAGCAACTTGACCTGGATTCCCCGCGCCGGCTGCTGGATGTGGGACTGGGCGTGAACAAGTACGCCGAGCGGCTGACGTTGATCGAAATCGACGAGGTCGACCAGGGCCAATACGACGCCCGCACCGACTCTTTCGCGGTGACAAGCGCCGGAATGCTGATCCGTCGCGATGTCTTCGAGGCGCTGGGCGGCTTCGACCCCGCGCTTCCGGGCCTGGGCGACGACATGGATCTGTGCTGGCGCAACCGGCTCATGGGCAACCGTGTGGTCATCGTTCCCGCGGCCAAGATCCACCACAAGGCAGCGGTGGTCCGCGCGTTGGCCGGCCCGGCCGAAACCCGCCGGGCCGAAGTCTTCATGCGGTTGAAGCACGCACCGGGTTGGGCCATCCCCTTCCTGGTCGTCGGCGCCGTGCTCGGGGGCTTCTACCGGTTCCTGTTCTCGGTGCTGGCCAAGGACCCCGCCTACGCCTTTGGCCAGCTCGGAGCCACCTTCCGTGCCGTGGGCACACCCCTGAAACTTTCGCGCTCGCGTGCCGCTGCCGCGACGACGCGCAAAGTTCCGCGCAGGTCGATCTCCCGGTTGCTGACCGACCAGTCATTGGTCCTTGAACACCGACGGCACATGCTTGATTCGCTCGATGGAGAGACCGTCTACGGGGACGGTACCGGCGCGACCGCCTCCCAAGACCCCAGCGGCGATGCCCGCAACGATTTCGCGGCCCTTGCCGCACCCAACCGCACCTCCGCGTTCGTCAGCACGGTCATTGCCGCCCTGGTGGCACTCGGGGTCTCCCTGGTTGGCCTGCGGGCCCTGCTGGGAGCCAAGGCCGTGGCCGGCGGTGCACTGCTGCCGCTGTCCACCCGGGCCAGCGAGATCTTCACCAACGCGACCTCGTGGTGGGCGAACCTCGGTGCCGGTAGCCCCGCCGGAGGGGATCCCATCGACTACTTCCATTGGCTGCTGGCCCTGCTCGGGGGAGGAAACGCCAATGCCGCCGCCGTGGTGCTGACGCTGCTGGCGATGCCGTTGGCGGCACTGAGCGCCTGGCTCGGCTTGGGTGCAGTCACCCGTTCGCGTGCCGCCCGCATGGTCGGCGCCCTGCTCTGGGGCCTTGCCCCGGTCATGCAGGTTTCCCTGGGCTCCGGCCGGGCCGGAAGCGTGCTGGTGCACGTGCTGGCCCCGTTGCTGTTGCTCTCCCTGCTGCGTTCGGTGGGTGCCGGGGTTGACTTCAAGTCACTTTCAGGTTCCAAGGACGGTGCCGCCTCGCGCCCCGGCGTCGGTGGCATTCCGTCTTGGACCGCGGCCGCAGCGGCAGCGCTGTTGCTGCTTCCCGTCTCCGCGGGATCCCCGGCCGTGGGGCTCGCGCTGTTCGTGCTGATCGTGCTCAGCGCCATCACCTTGCGCTCACGGGCCAAGACCCTGTGGTGGGTGCCCCTGCCAATGATTGCCTTCCATCTTCCCCTGGTGGTTGCCGCCGTGCGGAACCCGCGCGTGCTGCTCACCGACCCGGGTCTGGCCCTGCCTTTTGACGCCGCTCCGCTCTGGGCCCAGGCACTGGGCTTCCCCACGTCCTTCGATGCCTTTGGCATCCCGGCCGGCCTCGGGCTGCTTCCCGAGGGACCGTGGGCACTGGTCCTGGTGCTGCTGGCGGGGGCCCCGTTGGTGGTCTTTGCCATCACGGGCTTGTTCGCCGGCGGACGCAATGCCTCGGTGCCTTTGGCCCGTTCGCTGTGGTTGCTTGGCGTGCTGATGCTCGCCGCGGGATACTTCGTGACTCTTGTTCCCGCCGCCGTGGCCGGGGACACCTTTGTCACCGCGTTCAACGGACCCTTCATCTCGTTCTTCGTCCTGGCATTGCTCTTTGCCGCCGGCCTGGGCATTTCCGTCTTTCGCGGGGAACGTCCGGCGGCCCGGGCCGTGCAGGGCGGCGACACCCCGCGTGTGGCAACCGGGACCCTGGCGTGGGCCTCGGCGCTGCTGGGGATTTCCGTCATCGTGGCCGGTGCCAACTGGATCGTGGCACAGAACCCGCCCGATGCCGAGGCCAAGGCAACGACGAGCCTCGGGGCCACGAGTCTGCTGGAGCCGGTGGCACCGCGTACGCTACCGGCCACCGCCGCCGACCGCGGGCTGGGCGACTACGAGGACCGCACCTTGGTGTTGGCCCAAAAGAGTGATGGCGCCGTGGGTGCTGCACTGATGAACGGGGCAGGCACCAGCGCCGACGGGTTGTCCCAAGTTGTTGCCGCCGAGAGGGTGGTGGGCAACTGGTTCGCGCCCGACTTGCGCGAGTCAGACGATGCCGACCGCCTGATCGAGCAATCCGTTGCCACGCTGGTCTCCAACTCCGCCCTTGACCCCCGCGAAGAGCTTTCCGCGCTGGGTGCCGGGTTCGTGGTGCTGCAGGACCAGCGCCAGACCGCATCCTCGCTGGTGGCCCGCCTTGATTCGGTCCCCGGGCTGGTCGCCGTGGGACAGACCGAGTCCGGCTGGCTCTGGCGCGTTGAACCCAAGGCCAAGATCCCCGGGGTGGACAACGCCACCGATTCGACGTCCCGGGTGCGCCTCGTGTCCGGTTCGGGCACCGTTGGCCTGCTTCCCTCCCACCGGGCACGCGTCTCGGGGGCCAAAGTCGCCGATGGGAAGGCAGACCGGGTTGTGGTGTTGGCCGAGCGCGCCGATCCGGGCTGGAACGCGACCCTGGACGGACGGGTCTTGGCCCCGCTCACGGTTGCTGCGGATGACGGCAAATCGGCCGATGCCGATGTCACGGGCGCCGAAGCCGCAAAATGGGCACAGGGTTTTGAACTTGGCGCCTCCGGCGGGGTGCTGGAAGTGAGCTACAACAGCCCGTACCGGGTCCCGGTTGCCGCAGCGCAGATCGTGGTGCTGTTGCTGGCACTGCTGCTGGTGATACCGATCCCGCGGAGCCGACGCTTTTCAGCCAGGCGCCTGGATGAGTACCGCACCCGCGGCAAGGCCGAAAGCATTGACGAGCTCGACCGCGGACGCCGAGGCGCCACGGCCAAGGAGAAGAAGTGAAAAACGATTCCCGCAAGGCGCGGCGCGAAGCCGAACGGGCAGCCGCGGCAGCCCGCGAAACGGCCGGGCTTGCACCCGGAGCACCAGCGCCGCTTCAGGGCGGGCCGGCCACGGAAGCTGCCCCCGAGGTAGCCGCTGCCCCGGCTCCGGCCCCGGCACCGGAAACCCCCACGGAGGGCAAAACCCCCACGGAGGCGACCGACGCGGCACGACCGGCCGACGGCACCCCCGCGACACCGGATTCGAAGGATCCTGCCACTGCTTCCTCCACGCCTGGGACGCACAGCAAGCGCAGAAGGAGCCGGACTCGCGTTGCCGGTGTGCTGGGCTCCATAGGTGTGCTGTGCCTGGGTGCAGGGGCCATCGCCGCCGGTTCCGTTTTCGCGCCTGCATCCGCCGGTCCGGGCCCCGAGGTCGCGATGACCTCGTTGCCGGCGGGGGACTCGCTGGCTTCGTGCCCATCGACCATGAAACTCTTCACCGGCGCCGGCACCGGTGTCGACCCGGAATTCGAACCGGCTTCCAAAGACGCGAAGACCTCGGTGCGTGCCGCGGTGCTCTCGGATTCCTCGGGGCGGATCCCCGGCACCGAAATGCTCAAGATCGACGGAAGCGTGGAGAAGTCCATCGCCCCGCGCCTGAGTGCCAAGGAGGCACAGGAAAGCAAGGGCGCAGGGCAGGACGGCACCTCCGAGCGCAAGGGGGCGCTCAGCCCCGCCATCGGCTACGCCGAGGCGCTGACCACCCACGCCCAACCACTGGGAGGGGTCAAATCCCAGGTCGCGGCCGTCCGTTCCTACAAGGCCACCGACGGGGACCTCGCGGGCCTGGCCATTGCCGGATGCCCGGCACCGGCAGCGGAAACCTGGCTGACCGGGGCCCTGACCACCCCCGGTTCCACCGCGGTGCTGAACCTGGTGAACACCTCGGCCTCCGTGGCACAGGTGCGCATCGACCTGCGGGGTGCCGAGGGCCTTGTCGAGGCCGCGAACCTCCACGGGCTCGCCGTGGCACCGGGGGAATCGAAATCCATCGTTCTGGCCGGCTATGCGCCGGATGAAAAGGCGCTCTCGGCCAAGGTCACCTCCTCCGGCGGGCGCGTGAATGCGACGATCCAGCAGAGCACGTTGCGCGGGCTGGTCCCTGGCGGCGTCGACTACCTGGGTGCGGGAACAAGCGCCGACAAGACCCAGGTGATCCCCGGGGTCTCGATCCTTGACCCGAAACTCGCGGCGGAGCTGGCCAAGCCGGGCGCCAACGCCGAGGCCGTATCCCAATTGGTGTTCGCCGCGACCTCCTCCGAGGGAGCGACGGTAAAGGTGCGTGCGTTGGGCCCCGAAGGCGAGGTCCGGATCCCCGGCGGCGGCGACATCGTGGTGGCGTCCAACGCCACCGCGACCATGTCCCTGGCGGGGCTTCCTGCCGGGAACTACACCTTCGTCATCGAGGCCGACTCTGCGGTGAGCGCGAGCGCGAAGATGGTCCGGGGCACCAAGGCCGACGAGCCCATGGACCAGGCGTGGGTCGCCGCGGCCAGCAGGCTGGGCAGCGAACACTTGATGGTGCTTCCGGCGCAGGGCAATACCAACGTGGTGCTCTCCGCCCCCGGGGATTCGGCAACCGTGAGCGTGCGTTCGTTGGGTTCGGACGGCAAACTCTCGGCTGCCCGTGACGTCGAGCTCTCCGGTTCCAGGTCCGTCGTGCTCTCCAAGGCCGACTTCGGGGACGGGGCCGCCGCCTTGGTGCTCTCGGCCACGGGTGCCCCGGCCTACGCCGCGGCAGTGGTCACCGAGGGGGCCTACGGCATCGGGTCCCTTGGCCTCAGCGATGCCCCGGCGGGCCGCGAAGGTGTCCAGGTCGTGTTGCGCGACTAATCAGCGCAACGGGCCCCAGACCCCGTACTCCGGATCGATGCTTTGCGGGTCCATCGCCCACAGATCGGCGAGCTGCTCGACGATCGAGATGTGGATCAGTTCCGGCAGCAGCTCCGGAGCATGGACGCAGGCCTGCTCGATGGTCCTGCGGTACAGCGTGATCCGCGCCGGGCGCTGCTGCCTTGCCGAACGGTTCGTCGCCCACGGAATGCGGGTTCCGGCGCTTTGGGCGTCCTGGAGGACCCTCGCGCCCGGGACCAGCATGATGCGGAAGTCAATGGAAGTCACCCGATCGCCCCAACGGTCCGCCAAACGCTCGGCCGACTCGATGAGCAAGTCCTCGAAGCGGTCTGCCCGGGTCCTGGCACCGGGCAGCGGAGCCAACAGCAAGGGCCCGCGGCGTCCGCGTCCGTGCCGGTTGCGCTTGCGTTCGGCGAAGGTCCGGGTGCTCCCGCTATGCAGCGAGGCAGGATCGCGCCCGTCCAAATCGATCGACAGTTTTCCGGACATGTCCTTAGCCTAATCCACCCCCGGCCCCTGGATGATCCCTTTTTCGCACGGCGATGCGCTGCGCTGGGCGGCTCCTGCTGCGGTAGTCTGTGTGATCGTGGGATCATCCAGACTTTGTTCACGTTCGGCGTGCCGGCAGCCGGCTGTCGCCACCCTGACCTATGTGTATGCCGACTCGACGGCGGTGCTCGGGCCCTTGGCGACCTATGCCGAACCGCATTGCTACGATTTGTGTGCTCCGCATGCCGAGCGCCTCACCGCCCCCCGGGGCTGGGAGGTACTGCGGCTGGCACGCCCCGAGCAACAGCGGGTGGGCCACGACGATCTGTATGCGTTGGCCCACGCCGTGCGGGAAAAGGACGCTGAAAAAGACGTTGCGCCGCCGATCGAGAACCCGATCCCGCGCAGCGCACCGACGGCCATCGAACCGGGGGACTCCCACCCGATGACCCGGCGGCACCTGCGAGTGCTGCGCGAAGGGACGCAGGAGCCCTAAGCTGGGGTTCATGTCGAATCTCCCAGCCCAGCTCATTGCCCAGCTCCGTTGCCCCATCACCGGTTCCATCCTTGAACAACGCGGCCAGCAGCTCATCTCCGTGGGGACCTCTCCCGCCGGGGAAAGCTACGCCTACCCGATCGTTGAGGGGATCCCCGTCATGCTTGCCAACGAGGCGGAGACGCTCGACGCCGGGATCCAGGACTAGGGGCGCGTGATCATGGGTATTGATTACAAGATCGCCGATATCTCCTTGCATGAGGCCGGACGCCACCAGATCCGACTGGCGGAGCATGAGATGCCGGGTTTGATGTCGCTGCGCGAGGAGTTCTCCGCGTCCAAGCCCCTGGCCGGGGCACGCATCGCAGGGTCGCTGCACATGACCGTGCAGACCGCCGTGTTGATTGAAACCCTCGTGGCCCTGGGCGCACAGGTGCGTTGGGCTTCATGCAACATCTTCTCCACCCAGGACGAGGCCGCCGCCGCGGTCGTGGTGGGCGCCGGCACCGAGATGGAGCCGGCCGGAGTCCCCGTTTTCGCCTGGAAGAACGAGTCTCTCGAGGAATACTGGTGGACGGCCGAGCAGATCCTCACCTGGCCCGGTGCCGACCAGGATGCCGGCCTTGGACCGAACATGATCCTGGATGACGGCGGGGACGCCACCATGCTCCTCCACCTGGGTTCGGCCTATGAGGCCGCCGGCGCGGTGCCCGGTGCCGACAGCGCGGAAAGCCACGAACACGGGATCGTGCTTGGGACCCTGCGCGCGGCCCTGGCTGCGGATCCGGGCAAGTTCACCCGCATCGCCGGGAAGATCCTGGGGGTCAGCGAAGAAACGACCACCGGGGTGATGCGGCTGAACCAGATGGCCGCCGCCGGAACGCTGCTCTTCCCCGCCATCAACGTCAACGACTCGGTGACCAAATCCAAGTTCGACAACAAATACGGGATCCGCCACTCGTTGCCCGATGGCATCATGCGCGGGACCGACGTGCTGATCGGCGGCAAGGTCGTGGTGGTGTGCGGCTACGGGGACGTCGGCAAGGGGGCCGCGGAGGCCATGCGCGGGCAGGGCGCCCGGGTCATCGTCACCGAGATCGACCCGATTTGCGCGTTGCAGGCGGCCATGGACGGCTACCAGGTGGCGGCCCTGGAATCGGTGCTTGAGACCGGGGACATCTTTGTGACCACCACCGGCGGCAAGGACATCATCACCGCCGCACACATGCAGAAAATGAAGAACAAGGCCATCGTGGGCAACGTCGGGCACTTCGACAACGAAATCGACATGGCCGGGCTGGCCGCGATCCCCGGCGTCCGCAAGGTGGAGATCAAGGCGCAGGTCCACGAGTGGACCTTTGGGGCCGGCACCGAAGAGGCACGCTCCATCATCGTGCTCTCCGAGGGCCGCCTGCTGAACCTGGGCAATGCCACGGGCCACCCATCCTTCGTCATGTCCAACTCCTTCGCCAACCAGGTGATCGCCCAGATCGAGCTGTATACCAAGGCAGGCAACGGGGAATACTCCAACGCCGTCTACGTGCTGCCAAAGATCCTGGACGAAAAGGTCGCCCGGCTGCACCTGTCCGCCCTGGGTGTGGAGCTCACCGAGCTATCGCCGGAGCAGGCCGAATACCTGGGCCTGGACGTCGCTGGACCGTACAAGGCGGATAACTACCGTTACTAGGGCCCGGTGCGGCCCCCCACTGGGCCTTCGGCGGCGGCCCCGCCGCGGGGGTGGCCGCCTGGCTCTTGCTTTCACGGAATCCTCCGCGGAGCCGACACGGGGGTCCCAAACCGGTGGGTGGGGCTCGGGGGAACGGTTCAATCGATAGTCTTGGACATGGTGCGTTTGGCAACGGGTGCTTGGTCTCCGCAGCGCTTCGCACCGCAAGCGCACCACATGTCAGACTTTTGAGGGAGAAGCATGGCCGAGCAGGACGAACCGCAGACCGGCAAGCCGGATACGCCGCCATCCGCACCGCCAGTGCCCCCGTCGACCCCCAAGGCCGCGGCAAGGCCAAAGCCCGCTTCCGGCTCGTTGAGTGCGGCTGCAGAAGCCGCAGCGGCCAAGATCGAGGCGTCGATCCTGGCATCGCGCGCAGCGGAAGAGAAGAAGGAAGCCGAGGCGAAGCAGGCGCTCGAAGCCAAGAGGGCAGCGGCTGCCAAGAAAGCAGCCGCCGAGAAAAAGAGCGCCGAAGCAAAGCCCGTGGCGGGCCCCGGAACCCAGGCCATGCCCGGCTCCGCAACCGCGCCAGCGGACAAGCCCGGTGCAAAGCCTGAGGCAAAACCGGCCGCAGCCACGGTGAAACCCGCCGCCAAACCCGTGACCAAGCCCGAGACGAGGGAGCCGGAAGAGGTCGAGGACATCATTGCGATGATCCCGGTCGAGCCACGCCCCGAGGCCGAGAAGGTCTCCATCTCCCCGGCGCCCCATGCCCCAGCCCCGGCGAATCTCGACAAGACCCAGGCACTTCCGCGGCCGGCCGCGGCTCCCGGTGAGGGTTCAACACCGCAAACGGCCTCCGCCATCGCCGAGGCACGCAGCCGGGTGTTCGGCGCCTACAACCCCGGACCCGAACCGACCCCGGCCGCCCGTGAGCGCCGGGCGGCGCGTCAGGCCGCACTGGAAGCGAAACCGCCGCTGGCGCGCACCTTGCAGGTGCTCCTGGCCATCTTCTATCCCTTTATCTTGCTGATCGCCGCCATCAGGCTGATTGCCAGCCCGATCTTCCTGTGGTTCGACTACCAGCGTCCGGGTTTCCCTGCCGATGGCTTCGGGTTCAGCACCGCCGACAGGATGACCTATGGGTCCTACGGCGTGGACTTCCTGAACAACATCGCGGACAACAGGTATTTGGGGGAGCTGCGGGACCCTGCCGGGAACCCGTTGTTCCTGGGGACCGAGGTCCAGCACATGGCCGACGTCAAGAACGTCATGTCCTTCACCTACCTCGCCGGGCTCATCATGGGGATCATCGTGATCATAGCCCTGGCGTACCTGGGCAAACGGTATTCCGGGGGTATCCGCCGCGGGCTCTTCGCCGGGTCGGTCGCAACGCTGATCCTGCTGGCCGGGCTGACCACCGCCGCGATCCTGGGATGGGAGAAGTTCTTCACCACGTTCCACGAGATCTTCTTCTCCCAAGGGAACTGGACGTTCAACTACTCGGACACCTTGATCCGTCTCTACCCGCCGCAGTTCTGGGTGGATGCGGCCATCACCATCGGTGGCCTCGTGGTCATCACGTCCTTGCTGACGCTGATCTTCACTTGGCCCACCGCCCGGCGCCGCGAGACCTCGAGGTTGCGCCAGGACAGCCGGGTCTTCGGGCTTTAAGGCGCCGCGTCGCCACGGCCGCACCACAGAACGAAGGGTCACCGGTGGTGGCCCCGCCTCATGCGAGGTGCGGGCCACCACCGGGGATCGTTGTTTCCCGCAGCGGGCACTAACCCTGGTAGAGCTCGTCGATCCGCGCGGAGAAGTCCTTGATGACGTTGGCCCGCTTGAACTTCAAGGACGCAGTGAGATGCCCGGACTCCTCGGTGAGCTCCGCATCCAGAAGCGCGAACTTGCGGATGCCTTCGGCCTTGGACACCGTGGCGTTGGCCGCATCAACGGCAAGCTGGACCTCGGCAAGCACCTTGGGGTGCACCGCGGCTTGTTCCAAGGAGAGCTCGCCGAGCGAATTGGCGCGGCACCACGGTCCCAGTTCATCGGGGTCCAGGGTCAGCAGCGCGGCGATGAACGGGCGGTTCTCGCCCACCACGATCGCCTGGTCGACCAGGCGCGAGGCCCGGATGGCCTCCTCCAGCGGTCCGGGGGCCACGTTCTTGCCCCCGGCAGTGACCAGGATGTCTTTCTTGCGGCCGGTGATCTTCAAGAACCCCGACTCATCCAGCGTCCCGGTGTCGCCGGTTTTGAAGAATCCATCGTCGTCGAAGGCCTCCGCCGTGGCGTCATCGTTGTTGTGGTATCCGGCAAAGACCCCGATTCCCTTGATAAGGATCTCGCCGTCTTCGGCGATGCGCACGATGGTGCCGGGGATCGGGAGGCCCACGCTGCCGACCCGCACGTCCTTGGCCATGTTCACGGTTGCCGGGGCGGTCGTTTCGGTCAGTCCGTAACCTTCGAGCAGGCCCACCCCGGCGCCACGGAAGAAATGCGTGAGGTCGGGGTTCAACGCACTGGCACCGCAGATGGCGTAGCCGACACGGCCGCCGAGCACAGCGCGCAACTTGGGGTAGAGCACCTTGTTGAACAGTGCATGCTTGGCCAGCAGCACCGGGGAGCGGCGCGCCTTGAGTCCGCGGGCGCGGGCGTCGGCGATCCGGGAGTACGCAATGGCCGTGGCCTCGGCCTGGGCAAAGAGCTTGCCCTTCCCGGCGGCCTCCGCGGTGTTCGAGGCGGTGGTCCGGATCTTTTCGAAGATCCGGGGCACCGCCAGCAGGAAGGCGGGCTTCACCTCGGCCAGGTCGGCCACAAGCGTGGAAGCGGAAGAGGTATGGGTAATGGTTGACCCGGCGTGCACGCAGATCTGCTGGACGGCCCGGGCCAGGACGTGGGCCAAGGGCAGGAACATCAGGGTACGCTCGTCGGTGCCCAGTACCGGTGCCATGTGCGGAGCGATGTTCACGGCGATGAGCGAGAAGTTGGCATGGGTCATCATGCACCCCTTGGGGCGCCCGGTGGTGCCCGAGGTGTAGACCAGTGTTGCCGTGTCGTGCAGCCCGGCCGACGCCCTGGCCGTTTCGACCTGGGCGTCGGTGAACGTGCTGCGGGACCCGGACTCGACGAGTTCCTTCAGTCCGGCGGCCGGGATGGCCTCTGGGGCCGAGCCCTCGTCGCCCTCGAAGGAAAAGACGGTGACTGCCTCGCCGAGGGATTCGGCGGCCTGCTCGACGATGCGGGCGCGTCGCGGGTCCTCGGCAAAGACATGCCTGGCGCCGGAGTCCTTCAGTATCCATTCGACCTGGAAGGGCGAGCTGGTCTCGTAGATGGGGACCGAGACGCCTCCGGCGAACCAGATGGCCTGCTCGGCCAGGGCCCACTCATAGCGGGTCGATGACATGACCCCGACGGTTTCACCCGGGGAGATTCCGTGCTCCATCAGCGTCTTGGCCAGGGACCGCACGTCGGAGAGGAAGTCGTTGGTTTCCACGTCGATCCACGAGTCCCCGCGCTTGACGCTGAACAGTGCCGCACCTTGGCCGCGGGCCTGCCGGTCCAGGAGCAGTTGGGTGGTATTGAAGTCCTGTGGCAGTTCCTTGATCAGTGTGGTGCTAGCTTCGCGCATGGTGTGCAGGGCCCCCGTTGGTCGGCATGTGGTGTTGACCATAGTGTATGTTACTGGGCAGTAGTAACGCGACTATCCCCAGCTGGGCATCCAGATGTGGTTTCGCCAGCTGTCATAGGTGATCATTTCCCCGGTCCACACCGGCAGGAAGTACGCGGATACAAGAACCACCAGGGCCAGGAATATGCCGATGACCCACACGGCCTGCCGCCGATGCCACGGAAGGTGGCGGTCGCGCGGCAGGAGCCTGCCCATGACATAACACAGCGAGAGGATCATGAACGGGGCGAAGGGCAGGGTGTAGAAGAAGAACATCGTGCGATCCGGGTAGGCGAACCACGGCAGGAATCCGGCGGCCAGCGCCGAGAGGATCGCTCCGGCCCGCCAATCACGGGCGCCGATCCAATAGAAGAGCAGCAACAGCAGGCTCAAGGTTGCCGCCCACCACATGATCGGGTTCGGCAGGTCGGTGATGGCCTGGACGCAGTCCTGCGAGGTGCATCCATATTCGCCGTCACCGCGCGATTCGTAGAAGAAGAGGACCGGGCGCCCGGCAAAAAGCCACGTCCACGGCGAGGATTCCCAGCCGTGCGAGGAGCCAAGGCCCTGGTGGAAGGCATACGCCGCCCGGTGGTACTCGCCCAGGGACCTCAAGACGCCCGGGATCCAGTCCCATGTTGCCGAGGGGTTCTCCGCGGCCCACTGGCGGTAGCGCCCGTCGGCCGAAATGAGCCATCCGGTCCAGGTCGCCAGGTACACCGCGAGCGTGGTGGGAATGATCAACAGGAACGCCGGGATGCCGTCGCGAAAAAGGCCGGCCACGATCCAGTGCCGGATGCCGGCCCGGCGCCGGGCCGAGAGGTCCCACAACACGGTCATCAGGGAAAAGACGGCGATGAAGGACAACGCCGACCACTTGACCCCCGCGGCACAGCCGAACATCACCCCGGCGACCAGGCGCCATGGGCGCCACCACAGCCACGGGCCGTACCCCAGCAGCTTCTCCGCCGGACGGGAGCCGTCCTTGGTGGCCAGTGCGCGCGCGAGCTTGGCTCGTCCGTGGAAGCGGTCAAGGAGCAGGGCGAAGAAGCCGGCCAGCAGGAAGGTCATCAAGAAGATGTCCAGCAGCCCGGTCCGCGACATGACGATCTGGTGTCCGTCGACCGCGGCCAGCAGGCCCGCGATTCCCCCCAGCAGCACCGAGGAGAACAGCTTTTGCGCCACCAGTGCGCACAGCAACACCGCCAGGGTGCCAAAAAGTGCGCCGGAGAAGCGCCAACCCAGGCCGTTGTCCGTGCCGAACAGCCACATGCCACCGGCAATCAGCCACTTGCCCAGAGGCGGGTGGACGACGAAGGACGCCGAGTCCTTGGGTGCCGGATTCCCGGCCACGAACGCCTCGTTGGGGCTATCCCCCCACTCCATTTCGTAACCGGCATCCATCATCGTGTAGGCGTCCTTGACGTAATAGGTCTCGTCGAAGATCAGCAGATGCGGGTGTTGCAGATTGGTGAAACGCAGCACGGCCCCCACCAGGGTCACGGCCAGCGGAACGATCCAGCCCCAGATCCCCGCGTTGTACAAGGGGCCCACCAAGCGGTCCCTGAGGGCCTGGATTCCGAAGGCGCCGTCCGGGGCGATCACCCAGCGGCGAGTTCTCTGCGTGGTAGCGGTAGTCACCAGCCACACTCTACCGGCGCTTGGCGCCGGGACGCCGAAGCACGCGCGGGCAGTAGGCTTGGGGCGTGGAACTTCAAGATACCCCGGGACGAATCGTCCTGGCGGCGACCCCCATTGGCAACCTGTCCGACGCGTCCCCCCGCCTGATCGAACTCATGCGCAGCGCCGATGTCGTCGCCGCCGAGGACACCCGGCGATTCCTGCACCTGGCGCAGGGGCTCGGGGTGCGGGTTCCCGGCAGGCTCATCAGCTACCACGAACACAACGAAACCCACCGGCTCACCGAACTGCTGGAACTGGTGGCGAACGGCGCCACGATCCTGGTGGTTTCGGATGCGGGAATGCCGGCGGTCTCGGATCCCGGGTTCAAGCTCGTCGAGGCAGCGGTGGCCGCCGGGGTCGACGTGACCGCCGTTCCCGGGCCCTCGGCCGTACTCACCGCACTCGCATTGTCCGGGCTGCCCACCGACAGGTTCACCTTCGAGGGCTTCCTGCCCCGCAAGGCCGGTGAGCGCACCAAGCGACTCGAGGACCTGGCGACCGAGCAGCGCACGATGGTCTTCTTTGAGGCCCCGCACCGCCTTGACGCGATGGTCCGTGCGCTGCGTGATGTCTTTGGCCCCGAACGCCAAGGCGCCATCGCCAGGGAGCTGACCAAGATGTACGAAGAGGTGATCCGCGGAAGCCTCGACGAGCTGTTGCTCTGGGCCGAAGGCGAGGTCCGCGGTGAAATCGCCGTCGTCGTCGCCGGGGCCCCGGAAGGGGAACCGGCACGCGCCACCGACCATGTGGGCCAGGTCCAGAAGCTTGTCTTCGAGGGACTGAGGCTGAAGGAAGCGGTGGCTGCGGTGGCCGAGACCGAACGGGTCTCCAAGCGCGAACTCTACGCGGCCGTGCTTGAAGCACGCGGCTAGCACGAACGCCACGGTCCCTTTGGGGTACCTGCACAACACCGGGGCTGCGTCATAGTGCAGATAGAAATTTACAGGCTTCCGCCGCGGTACTAGCGTGGCTTGGGAAGGGGAACGACGTTTCCCTAAGCCCCCCATTTTTAGCGATCAAGGGAGACCGCCGACATGACCATTGCCCCCGCGCGTGAAACCGAACTACTTGCCTCCATCCCCACCGGCCTGCTGATCAATGGCCAATGGCGCGATGCCTCCGACGGCGGAACCTTCGACGTCTTGGACCCGGCAACCGGAGAAAAGCTCGCAACCCTTGCCAGCGCCACGTCCGAGGACGCGATGGCCGCACTGGATGCAGCCGACGCCGTCCAGGGATCCTGGGCACGCACCGCCCCGCGCGAACGTGCCGAGATCCTGCGCCGCGGCTTCGAAATGGTCACCGCCCGCGCGGAGGACTTTGCGCTGCTGATGAGCCTGGAAATGGGCAAGCCCCTTCCCGAGGCCCGCGGCGAGGTCACCTACGGTGCCGAGTTCCTTCGCTGGTTCTCCGAGGAGACGGTGCGCGACTACGGCCGCTACCTCACCACGCCCGAGGGCAAGAACAAGATCCTGGTGCAGACCAAGCCGGTTGGCCCGTGCCTGCTGATCACCCCGTGGAACTTCCCGTTGGCCATGGCCACCCGCAAGGTGGCACCGGCGATCGCCGCAGGCTGCACCATGGTGCTCAAGCCCGCCAAGCTCACCCCGCTGACCTCACAGCTCTTCGCCGCCGTCATGATCGAGGCCGGCCTTCCGGCAGGCGTGCTCAACGTCGTCTCCTCGGCCAGCGCCTCGAAGATCTCGGGTCCGCTGATGCAGGATGACCGGTTGCGCAAGGTTTCCTTCACCGGTTCCACCGCCGTGGGCAAGATGCTCATGAAGGACGCCGCCGACAAGGTGTTGCGCACCTCCATGGAACTCGGCGGCAACGCACCGTTCCTCGTTTTCGAGGACGCCGATCTGGATGCGGCCGTCGAGGGCGCCATGGCAGCAAAGATGCGCAACATGGGCGAAGCCTGCACGGCGGCCAACCGCTTCCTGGTCCACGAGTCCGTAGCCGAGGAATTCACCACCAAGTTTGCCGCTGCCATGGGCGCGCTGAAGACCGGACGCGGCACCGATCCGGAAACCAACGTCGGCCCGCTGATCGATTCCGGCGCCCGCGACGACGTCCATTCCTTGGTGGCCGCGGCCATCGAGGCGGGTGCCACCGCAGTGACCGGCGGCGCCCCCATCGAGGGCCCCGGTTACTTCTACGCACCGACGGTGCTGGCCAACGTCGCCAACGACGCAGCGATCCTGGGCGAGGAAATCTTCGGACCCGTCGCCCCGGTCACCACCTTCCGCGACGAGGCCCACGCCATCGAGCTGGCCAACGCCAGCGAATACGGCCTGGCTTCCTACATCTACACCCGCGACCACAACCGCCTGTTCCGTGTTGCGGAGCAGATCGAGTTCGGCCTGGTCGGGTTCAACGCCGGTGTGATCTCCAACGCCGCAGCACCCTTCGGCGGAGTGAAGCAGTCGGGACTGGGCCGCGAAGGTGGCGCAGAGGGCTTGGCCGAGTACACCACCACGCAGTACATCGGCATCGCCGACCCGTACGCGGCACTCTAGGTAGCTGGCCAGACGGCCACTTCCATACCAAGACAGCGGCGGGGGGGGTGGCCCCCAAGGGTGGGGGGGGACCACCCCCCCCGGGCGTGGGTCGCGGGCCCCAGCGCCCGGCCGCGGG
>JAUNVO010000006.1:29691-34358 GCA_030540695.1 Micrococcaceae bacterium
CCACCCGCCCACTACCATACCACCCCCGCGCCGAGACCTGCCCCCCAAATACATTGTGGGGCTAGCACACGCCGCTGTTCTCGTTCGGGGCCCATGGCCCCCGCTTCGTTTAGTGGTACGGGTCCTCGAACTTTTGGGCGACCAAAGTGCGTAAGTACGCACCGTAGCCGCTCTTGCCCAGCTTCGCCGCGCAGGCCTCCATGGCTTCGTCGTCAATCAGGCCCCGGCGCCATGCGACCTCCTCGGGAACACCGATCTTCAGGCCTTGGCGGGCCTCGATGGTCCGGATGAAGTTTGAGGCGTCGTTAAGCGAATCGAAGGTTCCGGTATCCAGCCACGCCGTGCCACGGGCCAGTACGTTCACGCGCAAGGACCCCTCTTCGAGGTATTGGCGGTTGATGTCGGTGATCTCCAATTCGCCACGTGCCGAGGGCTGGAGGTCCCGGGCCCGTCCGATCACGGAGTTGTCATAGAAATACAATCCGGGCACGGCGTAGTTGCTGCGTGGTATTGCCGGCTTTTCCTCCAGTGACACCGCCTTGCCCTCCCCATCGAACTCCACGACACCGTAAGCCCCTGGATCCTTGACCCAGTAGCCAAAGATCGAAGCACCGCCGTCGGCATGGAAATCGGCAAGCTGCGAGCCAAAACCCGGACCATAGAAAATATTGTCACCCAGCACCAGAGCCACCGGGCCGTCCCCGATATGTTCCCGGCCAATGATGAAGGCCTGGGCCAATCCGTCCGGTGAAGGCTGGATGGCGTAGTCGATACTGATTCCGAATTGCGATCCGTCACCCAACAACCCACGGAACTGGTGTGCGTCCCCCGGCGTGGTGATGATCAGTACCTCGGTGATGCCCGCCAGCATCAGAGTGCTGAGCGGATAGTAGATCATGGGCTTGTCGTAAACAGGTACGAGCTGTTTTGAGATCCCATGTGTGATTGGATGCAAACGCGATCCTGTGCCCCCGGCAAGTATGATCCCCTTCATGGCACCATCCTAGACATACCTAGTCAGACTTGGGGAGGGGGGATAGCCTTATGACCATGAAAAGAATCCTGGTAACCGGGGGTGCGGGATTCATTGGGGCAAATTTTGTGCACTATCTGATTCAGCACTCCGACACGAAGATCACCGTTCTCGACTCGCTGACCTATGCCGGCAACCTCGACTCATTGAGGGACCTCCCGCAATCCCGGCTAAAGGTCGTCATTGGGGACGTCGTTGACGCGCCACTGGTTGACGAGCTGGTGGCCGCAGCCGACGCCGTGGTGCACTTCGCCGCCGAGTCGCACAACGATAATTCGCTGCACGACCCGAAGCCGTTCCTGGACACCAACGTGGTTGGAACCTACACACTGCTCGAAGCGGTGCGCCGACACGATGTCCGTTTCCACCACATCTCCACCGACGAGGTCTATGGAGACCTGGAACTCGATGACCCAAACAGGTTCACCGACACCACTCCCTACAATCCTTCCAGCCCGTACTCGGCAACCAAGGCGGCCTCGGACCTTCTGGTCCGTGCCTGGGTGCGTTCATTCGGGGTCCGTGCCACCATCAGCAACTGCTCGAACAACTACGGCCCCTATCAACACGTGGAGAAATTCATTCCGCGACAGATCACCAACATCTTGCAAGGGACGCGGCCGAAGCTTTACGGGACCGGACATAATGTGCGCGACTGGATCCACGTCGATGACCATTCCTCGGCCGTGTGGGAAATCCTGCGCAGGGGCGCCGTGGGAAAGACCTACCTGATCGGTGCTGACGGGGAGAAGAACAATCGTGAGGTCCTCGAAATGATCCTGGGCCTCATGGGCCAATCCACGGACGCTTTCGACACCGTCACCGACCGCGTGGGCCATGACCTGCGCTATGCCATCGACGCCAGCGTCCTGCGTGGGGAACTTGGCTGGGTACCCGAGCGCCAGGACATGGAAGCCGGATTGAGGGACACGATTTCCTGGTACCGCGAGAATGCTTGGTGGTGGGAAGGCGCCAAATCGGGAACGGAGGGCCGCTACCGCCAGCAGGAAGCGGCGCAGGCCTCCCGAACCGCCGTGCCGGCAAACGGCGGGGCTGCGAAGTGAACGCACTGAGTGTCCACGAAACCCCAATCCCCGGCTTGCTGCTGGTGCAACTTCCTGTGCACGAAGATTCGCGGGGCTGGTTCAAGGAGAATTGGCAGCGCGCAAAGATGGTGGCTGCGGGGCTTCCCGATTTCCGTCCAGTGCAGAACAACGTTTCGTTCAACAGCACACCCGGAACAACGCGCGGCATCCATGCTGAACCCTGGGATAAGTACGTTGCAGTCATCGGCGGGGCGGTTTTCGGGGCCTGGGTGGACCTGCGCGCAGGGGATAGCTTCGGTAGAAGCTACAGCACTACGTTGGGCCCCGGGCAGGCAGTCTTCGTGCCCAGAGGCGTTGGAAATGGCTTCCAGACCCTGGAACCGGACACCGGATACAGCTACCTGGTCACGGAACACTGGTCCGAGAAAGCCAGATCCGGATACACCTTCCTGAACCTTGCCGATTCAACTGCGAAGATCCCGTGGCCCATCTCGCTGGAACTCGCAACGGTATCCGAAGCGGACAGAACCCATCCCCGCCTCGAGGATGTCACAGCGGCCCGACCCCGCAAGACCCTGGTGTTAGGTGCTCAGGGACAACTGGGCAGGGCATTGGCGGCTGTCGCTCCGGCAGACGGAACATTCGAATTCGTGGATCGGTCCCAGCTGGACATCACTGATCCATTGCAACTGGCTGCTGTGGACTTTTCCGGGTATGGGGCAGTCATCAATGCCGCTGCCTACACCTTGGTGGACGAGGCGGAAACCGCTGGGGGCCGACGTGAAGCATGGGCAACCAACGTCACCGCACTGGGCCATTTGGCCACGATCTGCACCGCCCATGACCTGACGCTCGTCCACCTCTCCAGCGACTATGTCTTCGACGGCGAACGGCCGATCTATACGGAGGAGGATGCAGTGTGCCCCCTGGGGGTCTACGGACAATCCAAGGCCGCCGGAGACGCAGTGGTGTCGCAGGTTCCCAAACACTTTCTCGTACGCACCAGCTGGGTGGTGGGAGACGGAAAGAACTTCGTGGCCACCATGGCCCGGCTGGCCAGCGATGGGGTGGACCCAACGGTCATCAGCGACCAGCATGGGCGCCTGAGCTTCGCAGGGGACCTGGCACGTGGAATCCTGCACCTGCTCGATTCGCCGGCACCCCATGGCACCTATAACCTGAGCAACGACGGGGAACCGGTTTCATGGGAAATTATTGCCAGGAAAGTTTTCACGTTGCTGGGCCATGATGCGAACCGGGTGACACCAACAAGCTCCGTTGAATACCAAAAGGGCCGCAGCGGAATGGCTCCGCGCCCCGCCAACAGCACGATGGACCTCTCCAAGATCCGGGAGACGGGATTCACCCCGCGGGATCAGTTCGAGGCGCTGGCGGAATACTTGGCGAAGGAGTCCACGGGAACCTAGTCGCTAGGCACGTAGCCGACCGGCGCCAACGGACGCGGGGCAAAGAGCGAACGTGGCCATAGGGCGCGTCCCAACCGCTCCCCGGGGCCGAATTTTTCGCTGAAGTGTTGCTTGACCTCATCCAGGGCAGCTGCCAAGGCCTCGGGATCGGTGTTCTGCGGGTTGGGGGAGTATCGCATCCGTTCATAGGCCCGGGCCAATACCAGCAACGGCTCGCTGGCCAGGGGATGGGTCCTGGACAAGCGGCGTGTGTAATCGCCGGCCGATTCGTTGTGGCGCATGGGGCAAGAATTATCGATGCCCAGTGCGATGAGTTCGGCCCACGCCGCGGCGGCACCGCATTCCGTGCCGGTCACTTCGCGCATGCGTCTGAGCCTGGTGGCGCGTTGGACGCGGCGTAAGGTCCATGGCAGGGCACCGGCCACCAGCAGCACCAACAAGACACACAGCATACCGGGCATCGGGGAGCCCGCATCGGACCCGGAGCCGGGTCCAACGGCTGCGGTGCTGGAGGGGGACTCGGAAGCAGAGGAATCCTTGGACGTGCTGCGGGGGTTATCCAAGCGAGGATCCTCCGGCGCGGTGGCGGTGGGAGCCGGCAGCGCGGGGGCATATGCCGGCGGGACGCCACGTCCGGGCGTCGGCTCGAATCCAACCCAGCCAACGGCCGGGAAATAGAGTTCCGGCCAGGCGTGGGCGTTGCGTGCACTTACCGTGAATTCCTTCAGCTTGGATCCTTCCTGCCCGGTGATCTCCACTCCCGTCGGAGTCCCGGGGGCATACCCGGTCACCAACCTGCTGGGGATCTCCAGCTCACGGGCCATCAGTGCCATGGTGGAGGCGAAGTGCACGCAGTAACCGGCCTTTTCCTTCAGAAAAGCATCGATGACTTGCATGCCGCTACCGTCATATCCGTCTTCAACGGGTGTCTTTTCCGAATACGTGAACATCGTGGAGCGCAGGTAGTCCTGGATCGCGACCGCCTGCTCATAGGGATCGTCTCCCGCCGTGGACACCGCATCCTCGGTGGCCCGGGCCAGCGAGGCGGGAGTGTCCTCGGGCAGGGCCAGGTACTGCTCATCCACTTGGGTGAAGTAACCGCTCGGGAGCCTCGCGGAGAGATCCTTGAGCGTGGCCGACGTGATCTCCGGCTTGACGCTC
>JAUNVO010000006.1:34368-37093 GCA_030540695.1 Micrococcaceae bacterium
GACGGCATAGTCCTCGGCTGCCGGCTTTGCGTCCTCCGCTGCGCGCAACGTGCCGGTGTCCGGGCTCCAGCGCCAGGAATCATCGAGCCCGTTAAGCCAGATCGAATTTTCCGGCAGCGGCATCCACACACCGCGGTACTTGTCGGTGACCACCCGGGTGAACACCTGGGGAGCCGACTCAACGACGGTCGGAAACGATAGCGTCGCCAGGTTCTCGGTGACGGGGAAACGGAAAATTTCCGGATCCGGTTCCCAACGCGCCGAGTCAAGCCCGCCGATGACCGAGGTTCGAAGATAGGTGGGGCTCTTCGAATCGGTGAAGTAGCGCAGTACGGTTCCTTGGGACCGGCTGCGCAAGTCGTTGCCCAAGGCGATCAGGGGATCGATATTGGTGGCCAATTGCCCCCACGCGGGACGTTTGCCTTCCGGGAGCATGCCCTTGGTGAAGCCCGGGACGGCAAGGGGGAGCAGCAGCAGCGCGGCGAGCGCCCCGGCCACCAGCACCGTGCCCTGTAGCAGGGCCCCGCCGGCACGTCGATTGACCGGCAGCGAGGCGCCCGGATCCTGCCCCGCCGAATCGAGTTCAAGGGCGCGGCGTTTGGGGCCGCGGAATCCATTGGATTGGAGGCGGGATGCGGCAAGGATCAAGAGGTAGCCCACCGCCGTGATCGAGAGGGTGGCGGGTCCCGCGCCGTGTGCCTTGAACAGTGCGGCAATGGACAGCATCATGGCCAACGGGAGCCCCGCCAAGGCGGCAGCGCGCAGTTCGAAGGCCAAGGTGTCCACGGCCAGTGTCACTGCAGCGGCCCAGATGCACACGGAGAAGATGATCACCCCGGTGGTTTGAACCGGTGGGACCTGTGAACCCATTTGGTCGTTGGCCAGCGCCCAGACCCGCAACAGCGCATGGTATGTCGAGGTCGTGGGGAAGACTCCGAGCCATGCTGTGGCTGGAAAAAATATTGTGGTCAACAGCAACACCGCGGCGATTGCCCCGACCAGGGTAGCCAGGTATCGGCGTGCCGAAAAGACCCGCACCAGGTTGGCGGACAGCGCGATGCCGGCGACCACGACGCTGGCCTGGAACATCCAATCCCAGCCGCTGATGACCCCATGCAATGAGGCCACGGAGCCCAGCACCGCCACCAAGGTGGCCAACATGGCGAATCCTGCGGGTTTTAGGGGCAGCATGTTGGCGGTGCGTGCCGGACGTGCCGGTTCCGGGTCTCGAGGTTTTGCCAGGGTCGGTGCGCTCATGATTGCTTCCCCAGATCCGCCCAGGCTTCCGCAAGCGAGGACTGCGGGGTCACGGCAACCGCTGACCAACCCGCCTGGCGGAAATGGGCGATGGCACCATGGTCCTTGTCATATCGGGAGACGACGCACAGGACCGTGACCTTGCTGCGTGTCCCGACGGTTTCCAGCCACGAATCGGCCTGGGCCCGGGTGGTGTCGCCCAGGATCAGCACCAACCGGTCGCCGCGTTCACGCAGCTTCTCCTTCAGCGCCGCCCCCAGTGTGGCGCTGGCGGGATCCCGACGCACGGCCGAGGCGTCCTCGAGCCCCAAGGCAGCCAGGGATTGCTGCATGCGTGTGGAGGCATGCGCTCCGGCGAAGAGTTCGTGGGGGTCCTCGGTGCCCGAGGCGGAGACCTGGTTGATGGAGTCCCCGCGGTGATCGATCAAATCGATGCCGAACCCGGTGCCGGCAAGAAACGCCCCGATGTCCAAGGCCGCATGAAGTCCCCATTCGAAGCGTTTGCTCGAGTCCTTGGCCGGGGAAGTGAACTGCGGAATCGACACCACCGGATCGGCTCCCACACCTTGGCCCAGGAAGGCCGCGCGGGAACGATCGAGCATTAGCACGGCCCGGGGAGTGGCGCGGTAGTCCTCTTGGCGCACCATCAGCGCTCCTCTCCGTGCCGTAGCGGGCCAATGGATGCGCCTGACCGTGTCACCTGGCCTGTATTCGCGGGTCATCACCTCGAACGAGTCCGGGGTCAACCGGCGGTTGGAGGAGGCCTGTCCGTGCGATCCGTGCTCGCCGGGGATTCCGGTGGGCTCCAACGCGTTGGCTCGCGGCAGGGCTATCAACGCACTGGGTGAATCAAGGGTGGCGGGGCGTGCCGCGAGGCCAAAGGGGTCGGCGACCCGTGCCCGGACCGGACCGATGGAGTAGATGCCTCGGGTGGCCAGGCGCAGCCGGTATTCATACCAGCTCCCGGGGTCCGCCTGGCCATGGGACGAGCTGCCGGAGGGATAACTGAACCCGGGGCCGGCACCAAAATCCTCCGGCAGCGTCTCTGATAGTTGCATGATTCCGGCACCACGTCCCTCGTGCTTGACGTGCAAGCGCACGCGCACCCCGGAATCGGTGATCGCTTGCTGCGGGTTGAAGGTGCGGCTGACCTTCAACCCGGCCTTTCCGAAGCGCAGCAGGAACGCGGCGAGGAGGGGGACCAACAGAAGGAAAAGGGCTACGGCGAGCAACTCGCGCCTTCCCAGCAGAAAGGCACCGAGCAGGGCGATCGCCCCGGCGGAGAACAGTCCCCATCCGCGTGCCGTCAGGACTCCCAGATGAATTTTTTCACGCAGCGTCACCGGTTGTTCGGTCGTTGCCCAGCGGGAGCGGGCGGGGGATTCGCGGAACTCGGCGGGTTCGGCGGACTGCGTGCTCATGATCTATCCCTGGCCAGCGGATTCCGCGGGGCCTAGCCGCGGGCCCC
>JAUNVO010000228.1 GCA_030540695.1 Micrococcaceae bacterium
CGAGCTCGCGGATGCCGGTGGCGGCGAAGCCCTGCCGGGCAAACAAGAGCACGGCCGCCTGTTGCACCTTGCCAAGGTCCACGATGGTCTCCAATGACGAGTGCGGACAATGAGTCAATCAATTGATTGGCCCATGTTGTCCAGCAAACACCGTGATATGGCGCACTGTCAATCATTTGATTGATGAAAGGTGGAGCATTCGACACCCAAGCGTTCGAGACCGCGGACCAGGTGCGCAGACGCTCGCCGAGGGGGGTCTGGATGCTTTTGACGGAATGCCGCAAGCCTGTGGCCGGGGCCCACTGGCGATTTAGCTGCTGCGGTGTTGTCGCTCTGTGGCGAGAAAGCCACGCAGTAGCGCCGTTGTCCCGGCAAGGTGCTTTTCCATGAGTGTGCGTGCGCTTGCCGGGTTCCCGCCGAGAATCGCCTCGACAATAGCGCGGTGTTGCTCTTCCGAATGCTCGATGTTCCGCTCAAGGAAGGGGATGCGGTCCAGTAGGTCGCTGGTTGCCGCCCGGGCTTCGGCGACGGCAGCAGCCAACCTTCTCGAAGGTGTTAGCTCGGCGATGCTGATGTGCAGGCGGGCGTCCAGGGGCCGGTACTGGCCGGGGGAGGCGTTTGAAACAGCGTTGAGAGCGTCCAGCAAGCTTGTTCGCTGAGCGGCCGTGAGCGAGGATTCGGCGGCCATCGCGGCGGCGGCAGGCTCTACCACTGAGCGGAATGCCAGTACGTCCTCCACTAGTTCGTGGTCTCGCCAGCTAAGGATCTCGCTTCGGAGCGGAGGGGTGTCGGTCACGAAAGCCCCGCCGTAGCGACCTCTTTCAATGGTTATATATTGTGCCTTTTGCAGTTCAGCGAGCGCATCTCGCAGCGTTGCGCGGGAGACGCCCAGAACCTCTGCGAGTTCGCGTTCGGCGGGCAACCGTTCTCCGGGCGCGAAGATCCCTATCTTGATGCCCCGAAGGAGCTGCCCTACGGTCTCCTCGAAGGCGTTTCCTTTGCGCGCCATCCCCAGGAGCCGGTATTTGGGGTCAATCCCTGCGGGGGGATCGTCTGTCGTTGCCATCGTCTTAGCATGCCATGAACTCTTTGAAGATTGCGACGCTTACTGCTTTCCGAGGGGATTGTTTGTTGCGAGACCTTGACACGAAAGAGTGTCGGGGGTCACTCTTGACTCAGTTCAATGGACTGAAAACATTCCATTGAAGTTTGTTTATCGCAGTTGAAACCCTTCAAAGAGCAGCGAGGCACTCATGGCACGAACATCCCGTATCGAATACGGCAAAGTGGACAAGGATTACCTCAAGCACCGCCAGCTCAAGCGCGGTGCTGCCGGCTGGGTGCTGCTGGCCGGCCTCGGCATCGCCTATGTGGTTTCGGGCGATTTTTCGGGTTGGAACCTCGGACTTGCGGTGGGCGGGTGGGGTGGCCTGCTCATCGCTTTCATCCTGATGGGCTTGATGTACACCTGCATGGTCTTTGGCCTCGCGGAACTTTCGTCCACATTGCCCACAGCAGGGGCCGGTTACGGTTTCGCCCGACGAGCACTTGGCCCGCTGGGCGGCTTTGCAACGGGAATGGCCGTGTTGATCGAGTATGCAGTCGCCCCGGCAGCCATCGCGACGTTCATTGGCGGCTACATCGAAGCGCTGGGCCTTTTCGGTCTGACAAACTCATGGCCCGTATACCTGGTGACCTACGTGGTTTTCATTGGGATTCACATGTGGGGTGTCGGCGAAGCGCTCAAACTGATTTTCGGCATCACGGCCATCGCCGTCGTAGCCCTCGTCATTACGGCCGTAGCCTTGGTGCCCCACTTTGAGAGTGCCAACCTGTTTGACATCATTCCCGATGGCTCCGTGGGCTCCAGCGCCTTCCTGCCTTTCGGGGTATCGGGCGTGCTTGCCGCCCTGGTCTTTGGCATCTGGTTCTTCCTTGCCGTCGAAGGTGTTCCGCTGGCTGCGGAGGAAACCGCCGATCCGGTGAAGGACATGCCGCGTGGAATCATTGTGGCGGTGTTGTTCTTGGTCGTCTCGGGGGCAACGATGCTGATCCTGGTGCCCGGGACCGCTGGTGCAGCAGCCATGAGCACCTCCGAATCCCCACTGCCCGAGGCTCTTCGAGCGGCCTATGGGGAAAATGCCTTGGTTGCCGACATTGTCAACTACGCGGGGCTTGCTGGGCTGGTGGCCAGCTTCTTCTCGATCGTCTTCGCCTACTCACGGCAGCTCTTCGCCCTCTCGCGGGCCGGGTATCTTCCGAAAGTGCTCTCGCTGACATCGTCGCGGAACACGCCGTGGGTGGCATTGCTGGTCCCCGGCACCATCGGCTTCCTCTTGGCGACCATCACCGGCAACGGTGGCTTGCTGATCAATATTGCGGTATTTGGTGCCACGCTCTCCTACGTCTTGCTGAACCTGAGCCACATCATGCTGCGCATCAAGGAACCGGACCTTCCCCGCGGGTACCGGACCCCCGGAGGCGCCATCACCACAGGCATTGCCCTGGTACTCGCGGTCGTCGCCTTGGGTGCCACCTTCGTGGTCGATGTCATGGCCGCGAGCATCACCGCGAGCATCTTCCTTGCAGCGATCGGCTACTTTTGGTTCTACAGCCGCCACCGCTTGGTAGCCAGCGCACCCGAAGAGGAATTCGCCCTCCTGGAAAACCAAGAAGCAGATCTGAAGTAAAGCCATGACGAAACCCACGATTGCAGAGGAAGCCATGTCCAAGAATTCACATCCCAGAAGCGAGAAGATGCTCACCGTCGAGCAGTTGCGCGAAGCAGTGCGCACCGGTGAAGTCGACAGCGTCATTCTGTCGTTCACCGACATGCAGGGCAGGCTGCAAGGAAAAGTCATTCACGGAGGATTCTTTGTTGACTCCGCACTTGAAGACGGCTCCGAAGCCTGCAACTACCTCCTGGCGGTCGACACCGAGATGCGCACCGTCGAGGGGTACGCCATGACCAGCTGGGACAAAGGCTACGGCGATATGGTCTTCGACCTCGATCTGGATACGATCCGCCACGTTCCGTACTTGGACAAGACGGTGATGATCCAGACCGATTTGAACTACACCACCGGTGACCGAGTGGAAGTCTCCCCGCGCAGCCTGCTGCGTACACAGCAGGAGAAAGCGGCACAGCTTGGGTTCAAGGCCGTAGCCGGCACTGAACTGGAATTCATGATCTACAACACGAGCTATGAGGATGCGCAAAGGGGCCACTACCTGAACCTGACCCCTGCCAACCTCTACAACGTTGATTACTCCATCTTGGGATCCATGCGCGTGGAACCCCTTCTGCGGGATATCCGCAACGCCATGTATGAAGCCGGGATGATCGTTGAATCCGCGAAGGGCGAGTGCAATCTCGGCCAGCACGAGATCGCTTTCAGGTACGACGACGTCCTGACCACCGCAGACAACCACACTTTCTATAAACTCTCGGCCAAGCAGATGGCAGCCCAGCGGGGAGAGTCGATCACCTTCATGGCCAAGCCCAACGAGCGTGACGGTTCCTCCTGCCACATCCACATGTCCCTGCGCGGGGTGGACGGCGGTCTGGCCTTCTGGGACGCGGAAAAGGGTGAGCGCACAGCGCTTTATGATCATTTCATTGCCGGCGTGCTGGCCACGATGCGTGACTTCACGATCTTTTACGCACCGAACATCAACTCCTACAAGCGTTTTGCCAAGGGGTCCTTTGCACCGACCGCAGTTGCCTGGGGAATGGATAACCGCAGCTGCTCGGTCCGGCTCGTGGGCAAGGGGCATTCAGCGCGCATGGAAAACAGGCTGCCGGGTGCCGACGCGAACCCCTACCTGGCACTCTCGGCGATGCTGGCCGGAGGACTCTACGGGATCAAGCATGAGCTGGAACTGCCGGAGAAGATCGAGGGCAACGCCTATGAGTCCGACGCGCTTCACGTGCCGCGCACCATGGCCGAAGCCCGTGAATTGTTCGCCAACTCCGCGGTGGCCGTGGAGGTCTTTGGCCAGGAAGTGGTCGATCACTACACCCACTACGCCGACGTGGAACTCGAGGCATTCAATGCAGCGATCACTGATTGGGAAGTACGCCGCGGATTCGAGCGCCACTAATGGCCGCCGATCCAACATACCGGCCACGGATTGGGCTGACCACCTACTGGCAGGATGCCTCGTGGGGCGTGTGGAACTCTAAGGCGGCCATCGTCCCGGGCAAGTATGTCACCGGCGTGGCCGGCGCTGGTGGCACACCCATCCTCCTGCCACCGGTGGGAACCGATGACACGGTCCTGGAACTCCTCGACGGATTAATTGTGGTCGGGGGAGTGGATGTCGACCCAGCGAAC
This sequence comes from Micrococcaceae bacterium, assembly GCA_030540695.1. Classification (GTDB taxonomy): domain Bacteria; phylum Actinomycetota; class Actinomycetes; order Actinomycetales; family Micrococcaceae; genus Paeniglutamicibacter. The sequence continues at coordinate 4,338 of JAUNVO010000228.1, forward strand.
TACGGCGCCGCGGCGCATCCCTTGACCGCTGCGCAGCCCGAACGCGACACGCACGATCTTCGGTTGACGAGCGCTGCACTGGAGATGGGGCTTCCGTTGTTCGCGATATGCCGCGGCGCACAGATCCTTAACGTCGCCCTGGGTGGAAGCTTGAACCAGCATGTCCCCGAGGTGCTGCCCGAGTCCAACTACCAACCAGCGCCGGGGGTGTTTGGGACTGTTGGATTCACCACGGAAAAGGGAACCCTGGCCCGGGAATTGCTTGGCACCACGGCCGAAGCGCCGTGCTACCACCACCAGTCGTTGGACCGCTTGGGAGAGGGGCTGGTGGTCACGGCACGGGCCGCGGACGGAACCATTGAAGTTGTCGAGTGCCCCACCGCCGCCGGCTGGATGCTGGGTGTGCAGTTCCATCCCGAGGAAAACCCCGATGATGCCCGTCTGTTTGAGGGATTCGTTGAAGCCGCCAGGAAATATCGTTACGAACACCAACAGGAGAGCCCTGCATGAGTACCTTCACCGTCATCAATCCCGCCACGGGCACCGCCATCCAAGACGTGGAGCTGGCCGATGTGCACCAAACCGACCGCGCAATCGAGACGGCCGCGAAGGCCTTCATC
>JAUNVO010000229.1 GCA_030540695.1 Micrococcaceae bacterium
GCCGTCCTCGAGGCATGGCGCGGACGCGGGATCTACCGCGCCCTGACCGCGGCCCGTGCGCGCTCGGCACTGCGGATGGGCAAGTCGCTGATACACAGCGACTCCACCGAATACTCGCGCCCGATCCTCGAACGTTCCGGGCTCTTGAAGGTTTCAACCACGACGCCTTACCGCTGGACGCGCTGACCATGGCCATGCCCGGGCACCGTGTTTCCAGGTTGAAGCGTTCCTCGGCCGCGTTCGGCCGAACATCATGTGTTCAACTTAGAAAATCTATGCGGAATGTTGTGTTCACTTATTGACAACAATAAGGCTTTGCTGAATGCTACAACCATGACCGACGCCACACCGAACGCCGCCGATAGCGGCAACCCCGGATCGCAGTCCGCGCTGCGAAGGCTCAATGAACGACGTGTCCTTGACGCTTTGGCCACCCAAGGCAGCCTGACGCAGGCCGAACTGGCACGAGCCACCGGCCTGTCCAGCGCAACGATTTCCAACATCGTGAAGTCGTTGGCCGGCCGTCACCGAGTGCAAACCACCCCGGTGACCAGTTCCGGACGCCGGGCACTGGGTGTCACGCTTTTGGATGTCGCCGAGGTGGCCGCAGGCATCGACTTTGGCCGCAGCCACGTCCGGGTGGTGCTGGCCCACCCCGGGTTCCGTCTGCTCGATGAGAGCTTCAGGGCCCTGCCCACCGGACACCGCGCCGAAGAGAGTATCGCCGTCGCCGCGCAGATGCTTGCCGAGGCCTGCGAACGCACCGGCATCAAGCAGCAGCAGCTGTTGGGTGCCGGCGTCGGGGTTCCCGGGCCCATCGACCACCGGACCAACAAGGTCATCCACGGGGCCATTCTTCCGGAATGGGTCGGAATCGACGTTGCCGGGCAATTGCGAGATGGCCTGGGCATTGCGGTGTTGATCGATAACGACGCGAACCTCGGGGCCTTGGCCCAAATCACCTGGGGTGAACACCAGGCCTGTGAAAACCTCTGCTTCCTGAAGATCGGCAGCGGCATCGGATCAGGCTTGATCCTCAACGGGGCCCCGTATTACGGCCATTTGGGGATCACCGGCGAGATCGGGCATGCCACCATTTTCGACCAAGGCGCCATCTGTCGCTGCGGAAATCGCGGCTGCCTGGAAACCGTCGCCTCGACGTCCACGATGACCGAGCTGCTTGGCCAGGCGGAACGGCGGCCCATCAGCGTGGAGGACATCGTCCAACGCGCCCTCGCCGGGGATTCGGCCACCCTGCGCGTGATCGATGACGCAGGGGTCGCCGTGGGGCATGCACTTGCGAATGTCGCCAACCTGATAAATCCGGAAGCCATGGTCATCGGCGGTCCGCTGGCGCCACTGGGCGACCTCCTGTTGGCGCCCATCCGCAGGGGCCTGAACCGCCACGCCATCCCCTTGGTCGGAGAGAACACGTCACTTCACATGTCGATGCTCGGTGACCGCGCGGAGGCCCTTGGAGCCGCTGCACTGATACTTCGCCAGCACAGACCCACCCCAAACGTTCAACTGCTGGAAGCAACAAATCGATGACAATTGTGTTCAGTAGTTGACTGAAACCAGTGACACAGGTAACCATTAGGTGGCACTGAAACACATTTCGACAATTTCTCACATTTGCAAACAAATCTAGGAGCAGACATGCGACGTAGCCTTACGTTGATCGCAGCGGCCGCGACATTGGGACTCACGCTCACGGCGTGCGGCGGATCCAGCGACAGCCCCGCCGAAAGTGCGGCACCTGCCAGCGAAGCCACGGGCTCCGTCGGCGTGTTCACTTGGTGGGCCGATGGTTCGGAGAAGGCCGGCCTGGACGCACTCGTTGACGTCTTCAAGACCGACTACCCCAACCTCACGTTCGACAACCTGGCCGTCGCCGGCGGCGCCGGCTCACAGGCCAAGAGCGTGCTCGCAGCCCAGCTGAAGGCAGGCAACCCGCCTGACTCGTTCCAGGCGCACGCCGGTGCGGAGCTGCAGGACTACATCGATGCGGACCAGCTCGAGGACCTCACCGACTTCTACAAGGCCAACGACCTGACCTCGCAGTTCCCGACGGACCTGGTTGACCGTCTGACGGTCGATGGAAAGATCTACTCGGTACCCTCGAACATCCACCGCTCCAACGTGGTGTGGGCCAACGTCGACGTGCTCAAGGACGCCGGCGTGGATCCTGAAAAGCCGGCCGAAGACCTTGATGCCTGGTTCGCCGACATGGACAAGATCAAGGCCAAGGGCAAGACACCCCTGGCCGTTGCCGGTTCATGGACCCAGGTCCAGCTGTTCGAAAATGTCTTGCTCTCCAGCCTTGGGGTTGACGGCTACAACGGGCTCTGGGACGGCAAAACCGACTGGAAGGGCGCGGATGTCACCAAGGCAATCGAGTCCTACAAGAAGGCACTGAGCTACACCAACTCCGACCGCGACTCGCTCAGCGACTGGGCCCCGGCCACGCAGCTGGTCGAGGATGGGGCTGCGGCCTACAACCTCATGGGTGACTGGGCCGAGGCCAAGTTCGCACAGGACGGCAAGAAAGCCGGCACCGACTACTCCTACTTCCCGATGCCGGGAACCGCAGGGGTATTCAACTTCCTCGCCGACTCCTTCACCCTTCCGGTTGGCGCACCCAACCCGGACGGAGCCAAGGCTTGGCTGACCACCATTGGTTCGGCCGAGGGCCAGGCTGCCTTCAACAAGGTCAAGGGATCGATCCCGGCAAACACCACGGCCAAGACCGATGACTTCTCCGAGTACCAGAAGAGCGCCATCGAGGACTTCTCCAAGGACAAGATCGTTTCTTCCCTGGCCCACGGTGCAGCCGTGCCGGTGGCCTGGCTCAACGACCTGAGCACCGCGGTGAGCAAGTTCGGTGGCGACGGCGATGTTGCCGGCCTCCAGGACTCCGCTGCAGCGACCGCTGAGAAGTTCGCCAACTAGCACCAAGACCATGGATGTGGGGGCGGTAGTGGCCAAGCAGGCAACAACCGCCCCCACCTTCATGCGGCGCCCATTTCTCCAGGGAGGAACCCATGCTTAGGCGCGTAAAACACTGGGGCCCGGGGCTTTTGCTCCTGGCTCCCACCATCATCCTTGTGGGCGTGTTCGTCTACTGGCTCATCATCGAGAACTTCCGGGTCAGCCTGACCAACCAGCACACGGCAAAGCCCAGCAACAAATACGTTGGCTTCGAGAACTACACCAATCTCCTGGCCGATTCCAACTTCCAGCACTCACTGTGGAACCTGCTGATCCTGACCGTCGTCTTCCTGGGCGGAACGCTGGTCATCGGCTTCCTCTGGGCCTGGATCCTGGAAAAGCCCGCCAAGGGCGAGGGATTCTTCCGCGCCGTGTACCTCTTCCCGATGTCTGTCTCCTTCATCGCCTCCGGCGTCGTCTGGCGCTGGCTGCTCTCGAGCCTGCAGACCGACCAGCCCGGCGGCGAACGCGCCACCGGCCTGAACCGCCTGCTGGACTCCATCGGCCTGGGCGCCCTGCAAAACGACTGGTGGTCCAACCCGACCTGGGGCATTGCAGCGATCGCGGTACCCGCCATCTGGCAGCTCTCGGGCTACGTGATGGCACTGTTCCTGGCAGGCTTCCGCGGTATCCCCGAGGAACTGCGCGAGGCGGCCCGCATTGACGGCTGCAGCGAATGGAAGCTCTACCGCCACGTGATCTTCCCGCAGCTGAACCCCGTGATGCTCTCGGCCGTGATCATCATCGGCCACATGTCGCTGAAGCTCTTCGACCTCATCCGCGCGATCGTTCCCGATGCCAACACCTATGACGTCCAGGTCCCCGCGACCATGATGTGGGTCAAGTACATCGGCAGCGACTATGCCGACGCCGCAGCCATTGGCATGATCCTGCTGGTGCTCGTGGCACTGGTAGTGATCCCCTACCTCATGTACACCTCGAGAGCGGAGAAGCGCTAATGGCCACCTCAACACTTGACCGTGCCCCCGAGGCACCGGCCGCGGCCAACGCACCGAACCCCGGGCGCCGGAGGATGAACCGGACGCTGAAGTACGCGCTCCTCCTCGTCTTCGTGGCGATCGTGCTGATCCCCGCCTACGTCCTGTTCATCACGAGTTTCAAGGGACCCTCCGACGCGGATCCCTCGCGCGCATGGTTCCTGCCCACCGCCTGGGAAACCGACGGCTGGGCCAAGGCGTGGACCACGCTGGCCCCTGCACTGGGACGAACTTTCGCCCTGGTGATCCCCGCCGCCCTCATTTCCGCGACGCTGGGTTCGATCAACGGCTATGTCTTGTCCAAATGGCGTTTCCCCGGTGCCAACATCGTGTTCACGCTGATCCTCTTTGGCATGTTCATCCCGTACCAGGCAGTCATGATCCCGTTGACCCAGCTGATGAGCAACCTCGGTGTGCCCCAGGGCATCCCCTCGCTGCTGGTGCTGCACATCGTCTACGGGTTGCCGATCTGTACGCTGATCTTCCGCAACTACTACGAGTCGGTTCCTTCAGAACTGATCGAGGCCGCTCGCATGGACGGCGCAGGGATCCTGCGCACCTACGCCTCGGTGATTTTCCCGATCTCCGCGCCCGGCTTCGTCGTCGTGCTGATCTGGCAGTTCACCTCGGCCTGGAACGACTACCTGTTTGCCGCGTTCTTCTCCTCGGGACGCAACGGGCCGGTGACCATCGCGCTGAGCTTCCTGGCCGGCGGGCAGCTCACCGACTACGCCGCGTCCATGGCCGGCGCCTTGATCGCCTCGGTGCCGACACTGATCGTTTACATCCTGCTGGGCAAGTACTTTGTCGGCGGTTTGATGAGCGGATCCGTCAAGGGCTGATCCAACGCGGGGCGGCCACACGCCGTCGCCTTGGAAGCAAGATGGGTGGGGGGGGGGCCGGCGGGGCCCGCCCCCGCGCG
>JAUNVO010000230.1:0-1807 GCA_030540695.1 Micrococcaceae bacterium
GCACCGAGATCGTTACCCGCACACCGGAACCTTGGAAAGCACGTACGGAGACGCCATGCGCCACGCACGCGGCTTCAAGTTCCAAAGACAGCGATCCGGAGGGAATCCACACGAAGTTTCCACCGCTAGGCAGAAACTCCAACCCTCGCGCAACCAGCTCGGAAGCCAGATAGTCTCGTTCGGCCACCACCTCAGCGCCTGAGGCCCTCAGATAGTCGACATCGGCCCAGGCCGCAACGGCGCCGGCTTGGGCCATGGAGCTGAGCCCGAACGGAGGCGCCACTGCTCTGATGTTCTCGGCAATATCCGCGTGAGTGAGCAGATAGCCTGCTCGGGCTCCGGCCAAGCCGTATGCCTTCGAAAAAGTCCTCAGAATCAGCAAGTTCGGGTACTTGGCCAACAGCTCGGTGGAGTCGTTGCCCGGAAAGCTGAACTCCGTGTACGCCTCGTCCAGCACCACCAATACGTCGTGTGGGGAATTGTCCAAGAACTCTGCGATCTCCCATATTTCCAGCACGGTACCTGTCGGGTTGTTGGGGTTACAGAGCAACACCACGCTTGTATCGGTGGTGATGGCGGCACCAATGGCTTCCAAGTCGTGACGATGGCGGTCATCGAGCGCCACAGGGACCGACTTGGCTCCAGCCAAGGCGACCAGAATTGGGTATGCTTCATAGCTGCGCCAGGCGTAGACCACGCTGGATCCTGGCGGAGCGTAGGCGCTGAGAATATGGCCCAGCAGGGCCAGCGAACCGGCACCAACCGCGATCTGTCCGGCGTCCATTCCCAGCCTGCCGGCAATGGCCGCCACCAGTTTCTCTCCGGCAATTCCCGGATAGCGGTTGGTGCCAGCGGCAGCCTCTGTCATCGCAGCGACAGCCGAAGGCGACGGGGCAATGCACGATTCGTTGGAGGATCCGACCCATTTTACTAGTCCTAACCCGGATGCGCGCGAGTACTGCGGCAGTGTCATCACAACCGGCAGGGGAACCGGGCCGGCTGAAGTACCGGTCTGCCTGCTCACTGATCTGCTCCATTCATCGTGTTCTTGTTGCGGCGCATATGTCTCATGGTTAGGCCAGGACCTTGGAGAGAAAGGCCTGAGTGCGTGCCTCTCGCGGATTTTCCAGTACCTGGTTCGGGCTGCCGGATTCGACCAGTTGCCCCTCCGCCATGAAGTGCACGACATCCCCGACTTCCTTGGCGAACCCCATTTCGTGGGTCACCACGATCATCGTCATCCCTGAAGCCGCCAGCGAAGTCATGACATCGAGTACCTCTCCGACGAGTTCCGGGTCCAATGCGCTGGTCGGCTCGTCGAAGAGCATCAGCTGCGGTTTCAGGGCCAGGGCCCTGGCGATCGCCACCCGTTGCTGCTGGCCTCCAGAGAGTTGAGCCGGGTAGTGCTTGTATTTGTCCGCCAGCCCAACCCGGTCCAGCAATTCCATTCCCTCGCGCATTGCCTTGGATTTGGAGATCTTCTGCACGATGATCGGGCCCTCGACCACGTTTTCCAATGCGGTCCGATGCGGGAACAAATTGAACTGCTGGAATACCATGCCGACCGCCGCGCGCTGTCTTGCGGTCTCATTTTCCTTGAGTTCGTGCAGGCTGTTGCCGGATCGGCGATAGCCGATCCGTTCCCCCTTCACCCATAGTTCGCCATCATTGATCTTTTCCAGGTGGTTGATGCAGCGCAGGAATGTAGATTTGCCGGAGCCTGAGGGCCCCAACAGGCAGGCGACCTGTCCTGTCTGCACCTCAAGGGTGATGCCCTTCAGGACTTCCAGGTGCCCGAAGGATTTAT
>JAUNVO010000230.1:1817-4885 GCA_030540695.1 Micrococcaceae bacterium
GCACGTTGCGTGCCCGCAGCATGGGTTCACTCATTTGATGGGCTCCAATTCCGGTTCGGTGTCCTTGGCCGTGGCAGATGCGGCAGGGGTAGCTCCTGCGGCGGTTGTGCCCGGCTTTGGCGGCTTCTTGCCCTTTATCGGGGTAAAGCCGCGTTCGAAGTGACGCTCAACAAAAAACTGTCCGATCGAAAGCAGAGCGGTGACCGCCAGATACCAGATAGCAGCGACCAGCAACAACGGAATGGTCTGGAAGTTGCGAGAGTAGATGATGGAGACGCTCGTAAGCAGCTCGGAGTAACCGATCACGATCACCAATGACGTGTACTTGAGCATGCCGATGGTTTCGTTGCCGGTCGGCGGTATGATCACGCGCATGGCTTGAGGCAAAACGACCCGTCGCATGGTCTGCATCCTGGACATGCCGATCGCCTTGGCGGCCTCGGTCTGTCCAGTTGAAATCGCCCGGATTCCCGACCGCACGATCTCCCCCATGTAGGCGCCCTCGTTCAGGCTCAGACCCAGCAGCGCCGCAGTGAACGGGGAGATGATCGAGTTCGTGTCAATTTCCAGCAGGTTCGGCCCGAACGGCACACCCAACCCGATGGTGGGCACCAACGCGGCCAAGAAGAACCAGAACAGCAGCTGGACCATCAGCGGGGTGCCGCGAAAAAACCACGAGTATGCCCAGGCTGCGGTGGACAAGATCGGGTTGCTCGAGAGCCGGCAGACTGCCACCACGATCCCCAGCAGGACTCCTATGCCCATCGATACGGCCGTGAGCATAAGGGTCTTGCCTAGTCCCGAAAGCACTGGAGGGGCAAAGAGGAACTCTCCCACCACGTCCCAGTGGAAGCGCTCATTGGTGAACATCGAGAAAACAAGCATCCCCAGGATGCCCACGACGAGCAATGCCGCCACCCAGCGGCCCGCGTAGCGGGCCGGAACAACCCTCAACTCGGGTTCTTCGTTCCTCCCCAAGGCCATCGCGCTCATTCCGTGACTCCGTTGACCGGGAAGCTCTCCATCGAGTGGTCAGCCATGTCGTACTTGGTCAAGATCTTGTCATAGGATCCGTCGGATTTGATGGCCTCCAGCGCCTTCTGGATGGCACCCATCAGCTGTTCTTGCTCCTTGGGGAAGACAATGCCGAAGGCTAGATCCTGGTAACGCTCACCCATGGCCAGCGCACCCTTGGATTCCGCGGCAATCACCGAACCCGATGTCGAATCCACCAGAAACGCGTCCACGCGGTCGGACTGCAGAGCCAGTACGGCCTGGTTCTGGCCGGCAAAGATGGTCACCTCGATACTCTGCTTACCTTCTTCCTCGCACTTCTTGGAGGCTTCGGCCGCATCGGCATCCTCGGTGGTGCCCTTGACGATACCCACGTGGGTGCCACAGAGGTCTCCAAGGGTCTTAAGCTTTTCCGCGTTGGCAGTAGAGGTCATCACGCCACCGCCAGCCGAGAAGTAATCCAGGAAGTTCACGGCCTTTTGGCGTTCCACGGTATCCGACATGGCTGACATGGCCATGTCGTAACGCGCCGACGACAAGCCCGGAATGATCGCGTCAAAGGCGATGTTGTCGAACTTCATCGTAACTCCGAGCTGTTTTTCCAACTCGTCGGCGATTTCACGGTCGATACCGACGATGGTGCTGCCGTCGGTGTCGAACGACTCGAAGGGAGGATACTCTACATTGCTTGCCACGTTGATGGTTCCCGACTTCTGCACCTTCTCCGGCAATTCATTGAACAGCGCGGCGGTGTTCTTTCCGTCCGTGGGCTTCTCGGCTTCCGCTGCTCCGCCGCATGCGCTCAGACCAACCATGGCTGCGATGGCCAAGGCACCAAGTGCGCTGGAACGGATGGTGCGATTCGTTTTCTTCATGATTCGTACTCCCTTTGCTTGCTGCTCGTGGAATTGCTGGTGGGGTGCCCATCGTCGTTGACGGGTGTTTTTGGGTACAAAAATCCAGGGCTCCGGCCTTCGCCGGTGTCCGGGCTTGCTCTGGTGGGGTTGTCCGTCTAGCTGGCGAGCACCTGGTTCACTGCCCGTACGCCCGATCCGTCATGGACCAGGTCAACGGACTTGCGCACTCTGGGGTACAGGACAACGTCGGCACGGATATGGTCGATCGGTCGTCCGTCGTCCGAGGTGGTTCCCCGGACCAGCGCCAGGGCCGCAGCAGCGGCCGGGCTCAGGCGCGCATCTGCCGTGGCTTCGAGTCCGAGCCGTAGTTCAAGGGCTTGGGATGCCATAAGCAGTTCGATACCGACCACCGATTCGATGTTCTCCACGATCTGGCGCGCGTGCCGTCCGGCGTTGTTGGCCATTGAAACGTGGTCTTCTTGGTTTGCGCACGTCGGAATAGAGTCCACCGAGTCAGGGTGGGCTAGCGTCTTGCAGTCCGAGACCAAGGCAGCTGCCAGGTATTGCGGCAGCATGTAGCCGCAATCCATACCCGTCTGTTCGGAGTCAACGAGCATGTCCGGCAAACCTCGATTCAATGTGCCGTCGTCAAGTCGAAAGAGCCGGCGCTCAGTGATAGAGCCGATCTCTGTCACCACTATGGAGATGAAGTCAGCGGCGAAAGCCACATATTCAGCGTGGAAATTTCCACCCGATACGGCCTTTAGCGATCGGGTGTCGGGCAACGAGGGAAAGATCAGCGGGTTATCGGTCGCCGCATTGATCTCGTTTTCCAAAATTCCGGCGGCGAAGGTGAGGGTGTCCTTGATCGGGCCGAAGACCTGCGGGACGCAGCGCAGTGAGTACGCGTCCTGCGGAGGCTGGCGGACCGGATCCGTTTGGGCGTTTCCATCAATGAGGGTCGAGCCAGCCAGCAGTTCCCGGATGCGGGCCGCGACGTCGATCTGGCCCTGTTGGCCGCGAGCCTGGTGCAGTTCGTCAATGAATGCATCGCCAAAGCCCATCAACGCCTCGATGGTCATAGCTGCCGTGATCTGTGCGGTCTCCAATAGGTTCTGCGCATCGTAAAGAGCCAGTGCGGCCTGCGCGGCGGAGAACGAGGTGCCGTTGAGCAATGCAAGCCCGTCCTTGGCGCCC
>JAUNVO010000231.1 GCA_030540695.1 Micrococcaceae bacterium
AATATCCCGGAGTGGACATAACGCATTGCAGTCCCGGTGCCCTGCGGGGCAAGCACGTGTTCGACCTGGTTGAACCATCCCTCGGCCCCGTCCGTGCGAGTCACCAGGTGGGTGGGATACTCATCAACGACACGCACGGCAGGCCACTGGTCGATGGGGAACATCCAGGCGGCCGTGCCCGCGGTGACGGCCTCCCAAATGCGTTCCGGGGTGCCGTTAATGTGCACTTCTTCGACAATCTCAAAGGCCTTGCTCATGGCGTATCTTCCTTCAGGGTTGGGTGCCTGGCGATGACCAGGCGATGGTCGCGGCCGGACGTGGAGTTCCTGTCGTGGTATTTTGCTGTGAGCTCGGCATCGGCGACTCCGAGGTCACGGCTGAATCCCGCACGGTTACGGGCATTGGTGAATACCCGATCTACATCGATGGAAAAGGTGCCGAACGATTTGCCGGCAATGCGCGCACCAAGGATCAGGGAGCCTACTTCCCGGATGGTGCGTGCGGCCACGGCGAGCAGCCAGGTCGCGGAGAATTCGCCCTTCAAGGCCCTGGGCGCCGGGGTTAGTGCTGCGATGCTCCTGGGCGAAATCACGTAGGAGGCCGCAGTTGCCTGCATGAGTCTCTCGGTCATGATTCCCCTGTGCCGCAGCTCCACTTCGTTCACGAGTCCAAGCTCGGCCAGCTGGTTAAGGTGGTGGGTGATTTTCTGACGCCGGATCTCGAGCCTGTTTGCCAACATGCTTGCCGAGGCGGGCTCGCGGAGCTCACCGAGCAGGCGCTGGCGCATGGGGTCCAGTGCTGCCGCCGCAGCGCGGGGATCTTCAACGACTTCGAGGTCCAACATGGCCCAAGCATCCTCCTGAAAAATAGATTTATCCATGGATGGTTCTGCCACCCCTGGCCTCAAGGTGTGGCTCCCGACCCCCTGCTGCGCGGCGCCCAGGAAGTGGGAGAAGGCCCACGTTCACGGCATCTCATCGGCATTGTGTGGAATCCTATTGTCAATGAGCTTTTCCTCCAAGCAATCGTCAAGCCACTCCCCGGGCCGGTCCATCGTGCCCTGGTATGTGGCACTGGTGCTCTTGGCCGCCATCTTCTGGGCCTGCTACAGGTTCTTCATCCACTCCAAGCTCGGGCAGTGGATCGACGAGGCGGCCCTGCTGGGCGGGGAAACGTTCCTGAAGGCGGACAAGGCCCGTGGTCCCGCCCTGGCCTTTCTGGACTACATGCCAGTTGCCTCGGCATTGCTGGCCGGCATATTCATCCTCATTGCCGTGCTTCGCCGGCGCGATGTGCTCCAACCGGCGGTGGCCGGAGCGCTCCTGCTCGGTGCCACCGGGTCCACCCAGCTGTTCAAGCATGTCGTGCTTGATCGACCCGACCTGAACATTTCGGGGGCCTCGATGAATTCGTTCCCCTCGGGGCATACGACCTTCGCCGCAGCCGCCATGGCAGCGATCTTCATCGTCGCACCCATGGACAAACGGCCCCCCATGGCCCTGCTGGGCTGGCTGTACGCCGCCATCGCCGGCGCCTCGACGCTCGTGCTCGGCTGGCACCGCCCCAGCGACGTGATTGGCGCCTACCTGGTCGTGGCATGGTGGAGCGTGCTGGCCGGCTTGTTCCTGCGACATGCACACGGCAACGACCCGGACCGGGCCCCGGCGGCATTCCGCCCCAATCCGCTGTCGCAGACGCTCCTGCGGTTCCTGGCGGCAACCGGGGCCCTGGCTGCGGCCGCGGCCCTGGCACTCGCGGCCGTGATGCCGCACCCGGCGATCGGCACCCTGCAGAAGGGACCCCTGCTGGTGTTCCTGGCCGTGGGGCTGGTCCTGGTCGTTGGCATGGCCATGGCAACCGGACTGGTCGTCCACGAATTGTTTTCCCGTTACGGGGCGCCCATTCGACGGCGGTTGGTCCGGGGAATGAAGTAGCCAAAGATCCCTGCCCCCAGCAGTGAGATCATGCTGATCAGCCACACCCCGGTGCCCAACGTCGCCACCGCGACAAGGGTCGCAAGCAACACCGGCCCAGCCATCGCCCCGGTATCCGAAAGCAGCCTCCACAACCCCAGGAACTTGGGGCGTCCCGCCACCGGCGAATAGTCGGCGCCCAGGGTCATCACGATGCCCGAACCGATGCCGTTGCCGAATCCCAGCAGCATCGCCACCGCCAGCATCGTGGCGAACCCGTGGGTCAGGGGCAACAGGAACAAGGCCACGGACATCACCGCCATGCACGGCACCGCCACCCACACCCGCCCCCGGGTATCCATCACCTTGCCCGCGGGATAGAAGATGAGCATGTCGATGGCGCCCGAGAACCCATAGATCAGCGAAATCGTTGCCGCGTCCAGCCCGATGTTTTCGCCCCACAACGGGAGAACGACCTGGCGGGTGGAGCGGACAGCCGAAATGCATACGATACCCAACCCGATCCCGAGCAGGATCCTCCACTGGTCCTTGGCAATGCTCCACATCGAGCCCCCGGCACGGTTCTGGCCGGCTTCCACGGGAGCCCTGGTCGTCAGGTCCGGGATCCAAAGGCACACGACCATCGATACCGCCATCGCCACCATGCCCACCCAGTAGGCTCCCGCGATGCCCAGCCAGTTCATGGCCAAGGTGGCGGCAAAGGGTCCGATGAAGACCCCGATGCGCATGACCCCGCCGAGGGTCGACATCGCCCGGGCCCGGAATTCAAGCGGGACCGCCTCCGCCAGGTACGTCTGTCTGGCCAGGTTGAAAACGGCCCCGGCCATGCCCAACATGGTGACACCCACGGAAAACAGGGCGAGGTTCGAGGGGATGATTCCCAGCACCATGCCCAACGCTGCCCACCCGGCAGCTGCCACCATCGCGATGCGTTCGCCGAACCTCGTGGTCAGTACGGCAGCGGGAACATTGGAGATCAGTGAACCGACACCGACCAAGGTGACCACGAGAGCGGCGGTCGCCACGGAGGCTCCCCTGCCCAGCGCGGACAGGGCGATGATCGGGGTCACGGCGCCCAGCCCCAAGCCGTAGAGCAGGGATGGCGAGTACACCTTCACAGCCATCGTGCGCAGGCTGAAAGGTTGCTCACTCATGTTTTCATCCTACGCAACCGGCTACGGCATGCCTTGGCGCAGCCTTTGCAGGAAGATGGCCGATTGTTCGGCCCCGTAGGGAAGCTGCCCCAATTGGTCCGCCGTCGCATCGAAGCTCCCGCGTGGCCAGGAGTCCACGAATCGCTGTCCGCAGGCGATCGCCGCACGCATTTCACGATGTTGATAGCAGATGAAATCCCTGTCGACCACCTTCCCGTGGCCCGGCACCACCACGTCGTCCTCGGTGCATTCCTGTTCAAGCCTTCCCAACAACTCCACCCAGCGGTAGGGGTCCGCGTCCTCGAAGTTCGGTGGCCCACCTTCTTCGACCAGGTCACCGGTGAACAAGACCGGGCCACTGCGCACGAGCCGGTCTCCCGGGGTGTGGCCCGTCCCCAGGCCAAAGACCTCCACGCTGAGGTTTCCGAGATCAAGGGTGGTGCCTGCCCCCGCGACGATTTCCTGCGGTAGAACGATGTTCGTGAAGTCCCCCTGGCCCGATGCCATTTCTGGTTCCAGGAAGCGCACCAGTTCGCGCTCTGCATGGCCGTGGACGCGCAGGTGCTCAATTGCCTCCGCGCTGGCGTAGAACTCCTCTACGCCGTGCGCCGCAAAATAGCCGTTTCCGAAAACATGGTCCCCATGGGCGTGGGTGTTGATGACCACCAGCGGCAGCCCGGTGATGCCCCGGATGGCAGCATAAAGACCGGCTGCCTCGCGAGGGCCCGAACCGGTATCGATCACGGCTGCTCGTTCCTGCCCCACGGCCAAGCCCGTGTTCATGGAGAAACCATGGTTGACCAGCCGCCAGCAATGCCGACCCAGTTTTTCCACGACGGGGATCGACGGTTTCATCAGGTGCGGCCTCCCCTTGCTTCGTCCACGTACCGGTTTGTCCATATGACCATCCTGCATGCGCAGACCATCCCTCGAGGCCAACCATGCCGGGGTTCGGGCCAAGTGGGGCAGAGCGACGTCAGACCGAAGTGATCTTGATCGTGCCGAAGGGCACCGTCTCATCCACGTATGCCTGCTCCGAGTGGCCACCGAGCCCGCGGATGTGTACACCGTAGAGTCCCTCGACGATGGACTCGCGGAAGATCGGCATGATCGTTTCCACGTGGAGCTCGTCCTTGCCTTCAAGATATTGCGCGTATTCAACAGGTAGTTTGTCCATGCCCTCAGGATAGATCGACAAACCTGCTTGCCATAGAGGCGGAGGGACACTTGCAAAAGTCTCCGCCGCCTTGCCCCGGGGCGTCCGGGGCCCGCCCAGGCACAAGCGCACCCGGGCAACCGAGGATTTTAGGTGTTGTGGCCCGTGATGTTCCGAAAACCTCGCCGCTCGCTACCAGAGCTGCCGCCTCACCGGTCCTTCCCTGTGTACCCGACCAAAGCAAGGAAGTCGCATCATCCACATCCCGCAACTTTGGAACCAACCGGAAGGGTAGTGCCTTTGCAGGTCAAATGTCCTTTCAATACCGCCGGTATCCTTGGATGACGAGGCACCCCGATGGAACGGCAGGCGGGAGCGCCGTTCCGCGAATTGGAGCTCATCGAAGCAGAGGACCTCAGGAACAGTGCTGATGCACGTTCCGCCACCGGCAATCCCCGTCGATGATGGGCGTAGCGAATGCACGAAATCTCGGCTGCCAAAGTAACCATCACGCGGCCGGATGGCTATTTGGAAGCTTTGCGGCGATGGGCCGCCCGGATTGCGGCAATGACGAGAACGTTCTCGACACCTTCGCAAGGTATCCGCTGGCCACCAACGCTGATCCGCCCAACGG
>JAUNVO010000232.1 GCA_030540695.1 Micrococcaceae bacterium
ACCTCCAAGTCCCCCGGGGGGATGCCACCCAGGACCATTAGCTTAACTTACGGGTTGCGGCGGATTCCCCTCCGTGCCAACCTCCGCCACCGTCGACAGGCTTCTCGGCGCGAAAACACCGGGCAACGTCAGCCCGACGAGGTGTGCCGAGCCCACAACGGCGGCGAAGGGGGAGTGGGTTGGAGGTACGGTCATTGGCAGCGAGGGTCGGAACATGGGGCCTTGCTCCGGTCTGACCGAAACTATGTTGCGAGGTAGCCACCGTCGACAGGCAGTGAAACACCCGTGACGTAGGTATTGGTCCCACTGGCGAAATAGGCCACGGCCTCGGCGACGTCCGCGGGCAGGGCCACCCTGCCCAGGGGGATGGCTGCCGATACGTCCTTCTCGGTGGCCGCCGGATCCTCCTGCGAGGCCAGCCACTCCTCAAACAACGGGGTGCGGGTCATTCCCGGGGCGACGGCGTTGACCCGGATGTTGTGTGGGGCCAGCTCGACCGCGGCGGCTTTGGTCAAGGCAAGGATCGCGCCCTTGCTGGCGCTGTAGATCCCCATGGTCGGTACCCCGATGCTCGCCAACCGTGACGTGACATTGATGATGGCCCCGCCGGAATCCTGTCCGCGCATGACCCGTCCGGCTGCCTGGAGGCAGCGGATGGTGGCGATCGTGTTGGTCTCGAAAGTTTCGCGGATCTCCTCGGCGGGGACATCAAGCATTGGACCGGTGTGGTCGATGGCCGCGTTGTTCACCAAGACATCGAGCCGGCCTGCCACCTCCAACGTTGCGTCCACCAATTCCTGCGGGCCGTCCGATGCGGTGAGGTCCGCCTGCACGAAATGAGAGCTTTCGCCAAGTTCGTTGGCCATGCGTTGGCCACGTTCGGCCGAACGCCCCGTGAGAATGACGAACATTCCGTCTTTGACCAAACGGCGGGCAATTTCCGAGCCGATTCCAGAGGTCGCTCCCGTGACCAGTGCCACGCGTTGCCGAGTCTTCATGTGCAAGTTCTCCTTCAAGTTCGTTGTATCCAGCGTCTTTGCTCCATGTCCGTAGGGCCAACCATGGCCTGCCACCGCGTGGCCCGCAAGTTGTGGCCACCATCGGGGGCGCATCGCCCTGTCGCTGTCCGCGGGGTTTCAGCCACCACCGGCATTGAAGCCGGACCGGGCATATGGGGAGTCATCGGCTGCCCGCCGCATTGAAGCCATTGTGGGCGTTGGCAACAGGACCCGTTGGCATTTATCCAAGCTTCCCGCCCGGCGTGCCTACACCAGGGGAGCCGACTCGTGCGGCCGCCGAGGCCCGCAGCGCAATCAGTGCGTACGCACGGGCGGCCGCGTGCAGGTCGTTGATTGAGACGTTCTCGTTGGGTTGGTGGGCCTGTCCGTTGATATCCCCGGGGCCGAGCACAACGGTGGGGACGCCGTGGTGCTCGGCAATGAACCCGCCCTCGCAGGAAGCCGTCCAGATCCCGGTTCCCCGCTGTACGTCCAAATCCCGCAACGTACGGGTCACGAGCGAGGGGAAATCGGAATCAGGGTCGGTGAGGAACCCGGGCATCTGCATTGTCACTTGGCCTTCAAAAACGATCAGGCCCGTTTCGGCGCGTCGGGCGTCCCGTGCCGAGGCGCGAACCTCGGTGAGTAGCCGGTCCAGGATCCGCTCCGGCTCTTCGCCCGGCAGGAGCCTTCGGTCCATCGCGAGGTGGCAGGTGTCCGGGACGATGGAAGTTCCATGACCTCCGGAAATCGTGCCGATGTTCCAGGTTGCGGCTCCCAGTACGGGGTGCGGGTCCGTCGCCAAGCGGGCGGAATCCGTCTCGACGGCCTTGATCAGTTCTCCTGCGCCCAGGATGGCACTGGCGCCATCCGCCGGCCGGCCGGCGTGTGCGCTGGCCCCGGTGACGGTGATTTCCAGGTTTGCTGCGCCACGGCACCCGACGATGGTCACCAGATCGGTGGGCTCTGCCACCACACACGCCGCGTACCGTCGCTGTGGAGGCTGCATGATGTAGTGCTCGATGCCAAGGGCGTCCGCTTCCTCATCCACCGTGCAGACCAGTGTCATGGAGGTCTCCGGTGCTTCGGCATGGACTGCCGCCATGGCAGTGACCACGGCCGCCAGTCCGCCCTTCATGTCGGTGGAGCCCCGGCCGTAGAGCAGATCGCCCTCCTGATACGGAGCGAACGGATCGTGCGCCCACCCCGGACCGGCGGGAACCACATCGCTGTGACCCAGAAAGAGGATGCCAGGCGTATCTGAGGTGTCCCCGAGGTGCGCCACAAGGTTGGGCCTGCCGGGGGCAACCTCGCTCAGGTGCACCTCGGCGCCGATGGACCTAAGTGCTTTTTCCAGTTCCTGGACCGTTGCATGCTCGGTGCCGCCGGGGTTTTCGCTAGCCGCCGCCACAAGCCTTGTGGTCAGGTCCACCAAGTCAGGGCGGTGGATCCGGTTCAGCACGCGCTCTTCACGCGTGGGGTGCTGCTCTCCGGCAACGTGCGGCATCATCGACGGGTCCGAGGAGGTGTGGGCGATCAAGGATTGCCTCCGGGCGCTATCTGCTCCTCCAGTGCCGACCGCAACCGCTGGACTCCGGTCGCGATCCGGTCGGGAGTCGAAGTCGCGAAACACAGGCGCAATGCGTTAGTGAAGGTCCCGGAGTTGGAAAACGCGGGTCCTGGGATATAGGCCACACCGTGCTTCAGCGCCGTGGGAAACAGGGCTTCCGTGTTGACCGACGCATATTTGCCGCGCAAGGTGAGCCAGAGGAAGAATCCGCCCTCTGGATCCGTGGCGGTGACGTCGTCGCCAAATTCCGAGGACAGGGCAGCGCGCATGGCATGCTTGCGCTCGCGGTAGACCGCGCGCAACCCTTCCAGGTGCTTGTCGAGATTTCCCTCGGCCAGGTAATCGGCAATGAGCTGCTGCATTGGTCCGTTGGTGCAGGTGTCCATTGACTGCTTGGCGTTGATGGCCAGTTGGCGCAACACCGGATCAAGGTTCATCCATCCAACACGCAACCCGGGTGCCAAGATCTTGGAGAAGGTCCGGACCTGCACCACCCGGGGGTTGGCCGGGCTCAGGTCCAGGAAACCGGGCACACCGTGTCCGTCGAAGCGCAAAGCTCCGTAGGGGTCGTCGTCGATGATGAATGCATCCCATTCCTCAGCCAGCTCCAGCAGCAGCCGGCGTCGGGCTTCGGAAAGCGTTCGGCCCGAGGGATTTTGGAAGTTCGGGATCGTGTAGATGGCCTTCGGCGTCTGCCCGGTCTGCTCCACCAGCTGTCGCAGCTGTTCGACGATCAAGCCATTATCATCCACCGGTGCCTCAACCACTTGGGCCTGATAGCTTAAGGCCGTACCGATCCCGTTGGTGTAGGTGGGGGATTCGACGATGACAACGTCACCGGGATCCACCAGAAGCTTGAAAGCGATATCCAGGCCTTGCATGCCGCCGGTGGTGATCAATACGCGGGCCGGATCGATGTCTTGCCCGTGACGGGCGTGGTATTTCACCAGCTGGTCAACGAGCTCAGGGACCCCTTCGGTTGCGGCGTAGTCGTAACGGCCGTTGGCCGGCATTCCCGAAAGGCGGGTGAAATCCTTTTCAGGGATCAATTCCGCGTTCGGTGCGCCCATGGCAAAACGCACAATATCGTGGGTCTGGCTGGCCAGCAACGAGGTGGAATTATCAATTACCGACCCCGTCAGCTGGCTGGTGCGCGATGCGAGCCGTGTTGCCAGTGGACTGAGCAGCGATGTCATGGACATGGTAAATATCCCTTACCTTGATGATGGGTGGTTTGCGGAGCGTTCGAGTCTGCCGGCGTTTCGCCGAACCGGCTCGGGAACGGGGTGCGTCCGGAGGATATCGACGCGCTGGGGCTAAGGAGATCATCGGTCATTTGAACCTCGCCTTTCTTGGGGCACTGACGAACCCTGGCCCGTGATTCCCATCGTATTGTGCTGGAAAGCATTAGAGGAAGATAGTAAATCATGTCAGTATCATTAAGTTGGACTTAATGATTGATGACGCGGATATGCGGCGGGGGACCGCCCGGAAAATGGAAAGATTCCGGTCCGGCAGACGGCAGTGCCGGGAGCAGCCCCGGAGCGCGTCGTGTTCGGAGGTGAAACCGCGTCCGGGGCTTTAGGTGCCGAAACCGGCGCCGAGGCAGTGCCGTAGCTTTTCGATGGTGGCGAGCGCGGACAGATTTTGGGCATTCCGGGTTCTTCCGGCAGCGTCTGCACGCGAGGAGGAGCGCCGGTCCCAGCTGGTGGCGGAGGCTTGCGGTGTCACAGGCGCCGATTTGGCGAGTGCCGTGGTGCTCGGCTAATCTTGCTTGGTACTCTCTTGGGAGAGGCAATACGGTTCTTTAGCTCAGTTGGTTAGAGCGCTCGCTTCACACGCGAGAGGTCAGCAGTTCGAGTCTGCTAAGAACCACCACACAGAAAGAACCCCGGTGCTCCGGGGTTCTTTTCTCTATTAACGGCCGGTGGGCGCACATCGCCGTTCGATCCGTTTTCTTCGGACAGCGCTCGGATGGCCCAGGGGTCCGAAAATGACCCCAAGATTTGCGCGGCATGGCGCGTCCAACGGTGAAAGATTTTTGCCCAATCACCTTCGGCGGAGCCGTCCGGGGAAACCGGGTTGCCCTTGGTATCTCCCGCGGGCTTTCCGTCGGGGATGGGCACGCACGGGTTTGCTGTGTGCAGGCAGTGGAAATACTCATGGTTTCTCGGTGCCGTGCCAAGTGAAGTTTCCTTGTTTGCACGCATAAATCACCCAAAATCCGTATTCCCCTTGGCTCTTCCCCCTGCAGGGCAGACAACGGTGCAGACGAGGCTGAATGTGAGATGCATGGCTCGT
>JAUNVO010000233.1 GCA_030540695.1 Micrococcaceae bacterium
GGCCAGCCTGCGCATCCCGTCCCAGGATGTCGAATGCATCGAGGGGACCTACCAGCTGGTCTCCGACGCCCCGCTGCCGGTCGAGGACTGGAACGCACAGATCTCCCTGATGACGGGCATGGCCGCCGCCGAGATCATGCTCAAGGCCAAGGTCGGGCTGCTGCGCACCATGCCCGCGCCGGCCCAGAAGGACATCGACGTCTTTCGCCTCCAGGCGCAGACCCTGGGCGCAACATGGGCGCCGGAGCAGCCCTACGGTGAATTCCTGCGCTCCCTGGATCTGGCGGACCCACGGCAACTTGCGCTCATGCACCAGGCGACAAGCCTCTTTCGCGGTGCCACCTACAGTGCGTTCGACGGGGAACTTCCGGAGGAGACTGCCCAGGCCGCCATCGCCGCACCCTACGCGCACACCACCGCCCCCTTGCGCCGGCTTGTTGACCGTTTTGCCCTGTTGGTCTGCTCCTACGCGTCTACAGGCCAGGAGGTCCCCGCCGCAGTGCGTGAGGTGCTCCCGTCGTTGCCCGAGTTGATGAACGATTCGAACCGCGTCGTGAACAAGATCGAGCGTGCCGCGATCGACACCGTCGAGGCCGCTTCCCTGGCCCACCGTTTGGGCGAGCGCTTCAGCGCCGTGACCCTGACCGGATCCACGGAGGAAAACGGCAACGGCAAGTCCGGCGGGATCCTGCAGCTGGACTCCCCCGCGGTCACAGCCCGCTATGAAGGCTCCGTGCCGCCGGGCTCGCGCGTCGAGGTGGAGCTGGTCGACGCCGATCTGGACACCCGCAAGGTGCGCTTCCGCATCCTGGATTCCTGACTGGCCCCTGCGGGCCCGCAGATCGCCGGGGATCGCCCACCACGAGGCACCACAGCCGGAAATACATGGTTTTGTCCGGGTGCACGATATGCTTGAAGGGTATAAGGATGCCCGGTCGCATACCTTGAAAAGAATTCAAGCGGGATCACCCAGCGACTTCCGCGCCCCACGTGGTCAGAACCACTTGACCGCGAGCTATGCCTGCGATCGGCTCCGCTGGAAGCACCCCGAACGTGGTGGACCTCCGACCCCATCCCCCCGGTTTAACCGGGGACGGTCGTCGAGCACCCCGTGCCTGCGTGCCTAAACGAATGAGACCCCCTGTGTTGAATACAGAAAAACTCCTCACCGCCGATTCGGCGTCTGAGGCCGTGGACATCGAAGAAACCCTGTCCACCGATCAAACCCCGCACGAAATCCCCCAGCTGTCCTTCTCGGACTTCGGGGTCCGCGCCGACATCGTCGAATCGCTGACCGCCGCGGGCATCACCCACCCCTTCCCCATCCAGTCGATGACCCTTCCGGTCGCACTGGCCGGGCACGACATCATTGGCCAGGCCAAGACCGGCACCGGCAAGACCTTCGGGTTCGGCATCCCCGCCCTGCAGCGCGTCGTCGGCCCCACCGATCCGGGCTACGACAAGCTTCCGGTCCCCGGTGCACCGCAGGCACTGATCATCGCACCGACGCGTGAGCTGGCCAACCAGGTCGCCACCGACATCGGCAAGGCCGCCACCAAGCGCAATGCCCGCATCGCCACGATCTACGGTGGACGGGCCTACGAACCGCAGATCGAACAGCTGCAGCAGGGCGTGGAGATCGTCGTGGGCACCCCCGGGCGCCTGATCGACCTTCACCGCCAGCGCCACCTGAACCTGAAGAACGTGCGCATCGTGATCCTCGACGAGGCAGACGAGATGCTGGACCTCGGCTTCCTTCCCGACGTCGAGACGCTGCTGGCAGCCACCCCGGAGGTGCGCCAGACGATGCTTTTCTCGGCCACCATGCCCGGCCCGGTCATTGCCATGGCCCGTCGCTACATGACCAAGCCGACGCATATCCGCGCCGCGGACCCGGATGATGACTCGATCACCAAGAAGGACATCCGCCAGGTCATCTACCGTGCCCACCAGCTGGACAAGGACGAGGTCGTCGCCCGCATCCTCCAGTCGGAGGGCCGTGGCCGGACGATCATCTTCACCAAGACCAAGCGCTCGGCGGCCAAGCTGACCGACGAACTCATCGACCGCGGCTTCGCTGCCGGAGCCATGCACGGCGATCTGGGCCAGGGTGCCCGCGAACAGGCACTGCGTGCCTTCCGGAACAACAAGGTTGACGTGCTCGTCGCCACCGATGTGGCGGCGCGCGGCATCGACGTCGATGACGTCACCCACGTAATCAACCTGCAGTGCCCGGAAGACGAGAAGACCTACTTGCACCGTGTGGGCCGCACCGGCCGCGCCGGAAACAAGGGCACCGCCGTGACCTTCGTGGACTGGGACGATGTCCCGCGCTGGGGGTTGATCAACAAGGCGCTGGGCCTGAACGTCACCGAACCGGTGGAAACCTACTCTTCCTCACCGCACCTCTTTGCGGATTTGAACATCCCGGCGGGCACCAAGGGCCGCCTGCCGCGCCGTGCGCGCACGCTCGAGGGCCTTGCCGGCGCGAAGCTCGAGGACCTGGGCGAGACGGGCACGAAGAACACCTCGCGCTCCACACGTCCCACCGAGGGCAACCGACGTGGCGAACGTTCGGACCGAGGCGGCAACAGCGGTGATCGCGGCGGACGCCACGGTCATTCCCGTGGCCGTTCGGACCGCCCGGCACGCGAAGGCGAACGCCACCGCGAAACCGCAGAGGCCCCGGAAGCCGGCCAGAGCACCGCACCGGCCGCCGATCGCCCGGCGCGTAGCCGCAATCGCAGCCGCACCCGCCGCCGTGACGGCGAAGTCGTGAACCGCAACGACGCCGAGTAGATTGACGCCAAGCAACTAGATGACGTTGACCAGCATTCCTGACGGGCCCATTGCCGATCCTTCACCGGAGACCGATGGGCCCGCTGTGGCTTCCACGCCCACCGTTTGGGATCCCACCGGACCCAACTTGATCGTCCACGCAGAAAACGCGACGTTCCTGCCGACGTTGCCCGATGGTTCCTTCACCCTGATCTACGTCGATCCGCCGTTCAACACCGGGCGGACGCAGAAGCGGCAGGTCATGACCTCGGTCCGCGCCGCCGAGGGCGAGGGCGACCGGATCGGCTTCCAAGGCCGCAGCTATTCGACCCTGCGTGGGGACCTGCACAGCTACGACGACGCCTTCGATGACTACTGGTCGTTCCTGGAACCGCGCTTGCGCGAGGCCTGGCGACTGTTGGCCGACGACGGAACCCTCTACGTGCACCTGGATTATCGCGAGGTTCACTACGCCAAGGTCATGCTCGATGCCATCTTTGGCCGCGAGTCGTTCCTGAATGAGATCATCTGGGCCTACGATTACGGGGCACGTGCCAAGTCCCGCTGGCCAGCCAAGCATGACAACATCTTGGTCTACGTCAAGAACCCCAAGACCTACCACTTCGACAATGCGGAGGTAGACCGTGAGCCTTACATGGCTCCCGGGCTCGTGACAGCAGAGAAGCGTGAACGGGGAAAGCTTCCCACTGACGTCTGGTGGCACACGATCGTCTCGCCAACAGGCAAGGAGAAGACCGGCTACCCGACGCAGAAGCCCGAGGGCATCCTGCGACGAATCATCAACGCAAGCTCTCGCGAAGGTGACTGGGTGCTGGACTTCTTCGCAGGCTCCGGCACCACCGGAGCCGTAGCCGCGAAGCTGGGCCGTCGCTTTGTCTGTGTGGACGAGAACCCGCAGTCGCTCGCTGTGATGTCCAAACGGATACCCACCGCCACCGTGCTGGAGAACCTTAGCGACTGATCAACCTCTGCAAGTTGGAAGCTGCCCGATAGGGTCGCGGCCGCGTCCAGCGTTGTCAGCGTACAAAGCCACATACAGCCCCGGATTCCCGGGATTGTATGTGGCTTTTGCGTTCCGTCTCTCAGCCTGGATCCGGGATTGTTTCCGAAAAGCGTCCCATTTTCTTGCTTCCTACCGGTCAAGTCGACCCGAAGGGCCTTCCGGCCCACGTCAGCTCAGCAGGATGTCTCTGGCTAGCGCTACTCCCAAGGCCGGGGTAGTTCCCCAGGGGAACCAAACGATCGCGGCAACCCTTGAGTATGTTCCACATGCCTGTGGAAAACCCCTCCCAATGACGCGGTAAGGGGGTTAGTATGTCTGCTAATTGACTCCGACCGAATCGTGGGACCTTGGCATGTTTGCGAAGCTCAAGAGCGTCATCGGTATCCTCTGCGCCAGCACACTCATGCTGGTAGCAGCAGGATGTACGTCTAATCCAGACCCGACCGTAACCAGCAGTTCGCCGCTGGGCCCGACAACGACACTGTCCAGTTCACCGCCAACACCGCCTCCCACCCCCAGCGTAAAACCGACCCCCAAGCCCGTTCCCGCCAGTTCCAAGGGACCCGCCAAGAACTGGCCGGTGCCGAAGATGCCCGATGCGGCGAAGGAGAAGTCGGAGAACGGCTTAAAAGCATTCGTAAAATTCTATTATGAGCTTGTTGAGTACACGATCGAAACAAACAATTCGAAACCTCTTCGCGCGTTCACGGATCCTGCTTGCAACGCCTGCTTTGAAGAGTTTATTGATACTGCTGATGGCAATAAGGTGGCAGGTTCGTGGATAACTGGAGTCGATTTACGGCCGACCGTCACGAAAACGGTTATTGACGGAAAAAGTGGAGTGGCACTCATCACCATCACTCAAGGTGAAATGCTGACGTATGCCAGCGACGGAACGCAGTACGCAACTTTTCCGGCCGTTGAGGTTCCCCTGCCCGGAACAATGCTGCTCCTCTACAAATCCGA
>JAUNVO010000007.1:0-18497 GCA_030540695.1 Micrococcaceae bacterium
TTGGCATCCGGAGTTGCGCACCGCTGGATACACCCCACCACTGATCACCGACTAGCCGTTCGACTCGATCCGTTCCAACGCCGCCACCACGAGGGCACGGTGCGGGGAGCGGGCCGGCAGCACCTGCAATGTGGTGGACAGGACTTCTTCGTCGTCTTCTGCTTCGGGCAAATCCAGGAAGCGGATCAGCTGCGCATCGCTCCCATCTTGCAGCATCGCTTGGCGCAGTGCAGCAAATACCTCCACACGGATCTCTTCGATTCCCGGGGCCAGCGAGCGTGGCAGCACAGGGCCTTCGTAGTTTTCCAGAGCCGAGTCAAGGTCACCCCGCTCGATCGATCTGAGAACTTCACGGGCGTCGCACGGTGGCAGATTCGCCAAGCGGTAGGGGCGTGAAAGCGGAACCAGTGATTCGTCAAAGTCCGCCAATACCCTGCGAAGCCGCACCAATTCGGCACGCAGTGTCCCGACGTCGGCTGCATCCGGGTTGACGTGCAGCAACTCGACCAGCTCTTCGCCACTGAGCCCGCGCGGGTGCCAGCTCAGCAATGCCAGCAGCTCTGCATGCCTTGTGCTTAGCTCAATGCTTATTTCGCCACGGCGCAGTTCGGCACCCGATCCAGCGGTCAGGTGCAAAGTGGCCTCGGCCTTCGGCATTGCCCTGGGGTTCGGTGATGCGGAAACAACGAAGCTTTTGCGCGGCGGATCGACGTGTTGCCCGTGCCAGCGCAGCTCCGATTCGGCGGCAGCAACGGCCGCCTTCAGCAGCGCCAAGGAATGTGCCGCCACGGCATCGGCGCCACCGGTGATATCCACGACCCCCAACAGCTCGCCGGTATCGGGGGAATGGATGGGAACCGCCGTGCAACTCCAACGGTGGGCGATGGGATCAAAGTGCTCCGCACCAGCGACCTGCACTCCCCCGCCGGTCACCAATGCGGTTCCAGGTGCCGAAGTTCCCACCGTGCGTTCGGACCAGTCGGCACCGGGTACAAACGCCATCGATTCGGCGTCGCGCAGGACTTGGCTGTCACCCTTAACCCAAAGCAGACGCCCGGCAGGATCGCCAATGGCAAGAATCAGCTTGGTGTCCCTGGTCGGTTCCAGGATCAGGCGATCAAAAACCGGCAGGACAAGGCGCAATGGGGACGCACTGCGCAGATCCCGCAGGGCTTCATCGCTGAGCACCGTGTGCGCATTGGTTGTGACCGCGTCCTTGTACTTCAGCGAACGAAGCCACGAGTCGCGAACCACGTCACGAAGCTGCCACGCCACCTTTTCGACGGCGCCTGCTTCCAACGTCTCATGGGCCTCCAGGGCACGGCGCTGCAGTGCCATCGAGGCCGGAGTCATCAGAGGCATCTTTTACCTTCCACGGGGCGGAGAACCATTGTTGTGGCATAGCAATAATGCCTCAAGTGACCCCCTTCACGATATGTGCACCAGCTTAGGCGAGATTCACGGCCGAAAGAACCCCCGACGTGGTTGCCCGACGGGGGTACCGGCGGCCGCAGGAATCGTTACGGGCACCGGGATTTCCCCAGTCGCCTCTGTCCGACGCGTGCGGGCTCCCTGGATAATCTGAAATCCGCTCCGTGCCTATAGATCTGGCAGAGCCGCGGACACAAGGGCCGCTTCGGGCAACACTTGGGGACCGCCGAAATACATAGGCTGGTCACACCAAAGGCCTGAAGGTGCAAGAAGGTGTGTTGCCAGCTCGTTCCCGGCAACACACCTCCTTGAGCCGCTTAGTGGCTAGCCTTGGCTCTCAGGCGGTGCAGGCCTCGTTGGTGCAGCCGGCGTCCCTGGGCAACCAATGTGCTTCTTCCTCGCCCTTGTCTTCCCAAATGATGTGCCGACGTTGCCCGCAACGTTCGCAGGCCGGAGCCAGGTACGATGCACGCCCTGCATCCGTGTACAACTTGTTGTCACTCATTGTTGCCTCCTTTAGACCGCTCAGCCTGATGTTGGTTCACTCTACGCCGGGCCGGGCTGGGAACTCTAGGCTGCGGGGTGGTGGCGTTTGAACTTGCGGTAGTGGTTAACGGTACTGATCAGGATGTAAATCCATCGCCGGGGGTTGGTTTCCTTGCTGTAGTACAGCGGATGGCTATACCGTTTGGACGCGATGAGCTCCTCGACCCCGCTCTTCATCTCGGCAGGCACATACCGGCGCAAAAGCCGCAGGGGCAGGATGTTGTAAAGGTGGCGTTCGGTGGCCACGACCAGATCGGGTCCACCGCTCAGTCCGCCACGCAGGTATTCCTCGACGTAGAAGCGCGCGACGTTGTGCCCGGCCGCGGTGATGTAGAAATGGTTGCGCCCCAAGCGCGGGTTCAGCTCAAAGAACTTGTATGCCCCGTCCCGCGGGTCAAGCTTCATGTCAAACATGGAAAACCCGGTCCACCCGAGCTCCTCGAGCAAACGCGTGCCTTCCTGGACGGCGATGTCGTTGGCCTGCGTGACGATGGCCGCGGAATTACCCACCGCTCCGGGTGCGTGCTCCTCGACGATCACCCGGCCGCACGAGACGAAACGGACCCGTTTGCTCTGGTCGCTGAAGAACGTGGCAAGGTGCATCCCGCTGTCGCCACCGGGGATCAGGTCCTGGATGACCAAGGTACTGCTGTAGCCGGCAGCAGAGGCCTTTTCGATGAGCTCCGTCAGTTCCTGGATCGAAGCAACGGTATGGACTTTCCGCTTACCCGCAAATTCCAGAGCCCCCCAAGCGACTCCGTCGGAGGGCTTCACGATTGCGGGGAACGGAACCCCTTCGTCAACAAGCTCGGACTCCAGAGCCAAGGCGTTCGGGGCATCGCCTGCACAGTCATGGACCACCGTCGCCGGGTAGCTCACCCCAAGGTCTCGGCAGAGCTGATAGAAACCGTCTTTTTCCGTAGCCCGGTCCAGCTCCGCATTCCCGACATAAGGGATGGCGAACCATTCGGAGAGCTCACTGGCGTGCGTTGCAATGAATCGGATATGTTGGTCGGCCGCCCCCAGGAGCAGCAGCGGTCGCCTGGTTCCATTCACATCGCCGAATTCACGGCCGAGTCCAGAGACGAATGCGGCAAATGCAGCCGGCTCGTCCTGTTGGGAAAATGGTCGCGGCACCAAGATGCGTGAATGTTCGGTGATACCGGTCATGACGGAGGGTACGACGACCGAACGTACGCCATAGAGCTCGTGAAACTCCCGCGCCAACGAATAGGCGCCGATGTCACCGCCCAGAATGACAGGGACGAAGGGCTGGCTCTCGCTGATTTGCATGGTCCAAAACTATCAAGCCAACACAAATCGCATACCCCTACGGGGTATTTGACGAGATACCCCATAGGGGTATTATGGGAGGCATGGAGAACACTGCAATGCCCACCGATGTCCATGTTGACCACGGGTACACTGCCGACAAGGATGCCCTGCTCAGGAGGCTAAGCCGCATTGAAGGACAGGTCCGCGGGGTCGGCCGGATGGTCGGCGAGGAGAAGTACTGCATTGACATCCTGACCCAGATCTCGGCCATCAACGCAGCGCTGCACAAGGTCAGCCTCGCATTGGTCGAGGAGCATATCTCCCATTGCGTGGTCAACGCCGCGGCCCAATCCATCGAATCAGGCGACAGATCCCACGTCGATGACAAGATAGCCGAGGTCACCACCGCGATTGGCCGATTGCTGCGTTAGTGCGCATCCGGCAACCAACACGAACACCCCGAAGGAGAAATCATGAGCGATTCAGAAAGTTGCGGATGCGGCGGATGCGGCTGCGGAAGCAACGAGGATTCCGGACTCACCATCACCATGGGTCCACCACCGGACACAAAAGCCCAAACGCACACCACCCTCAAGATCAAGGGCATGACCTGCGGCCACTGTGTCGCCTCAGTCACCGAGGAACTGCGGGAGATCAACGGCGTCACCGATGTCGAAGTCATCCTCTCCGTCGGCGGAGCCTCCACCGCCAACATCACCAGCAGCGGACCGCTCGATCAGGCCTTGCTCGCGCAGGCCGTGGATGAAGCCGGCTACAGCCTCGCCTGAGCCCCCATCCGGCGCCATCGATCGCTGACGGACGGCACAAACCGAGGATCACGACCCACGGTCCTCTCTCCAAGGAACGGAACCATGAGCAACGACACCAGTTTTCCCACCAACCAACGCATCGTGAACCTGGACATACAGGGCATGACCTGCGCCTCGTGCGTAAGCCGGGTTGAACGCAAGCTCGGGAAGATCGAGGGCGTCGAGGCACTGGTGAACTTGCCGCTGGAAACAGCACGCGTCACGGTCCCGGACTCGGTCAGCGACGACCAACTCATTGCGATCGTCGCCGCCGCCGGTTACCAGGCGAAGGTCAGGGCCGCGGTCCGCGCACGGGCATCCGTACCGGAGACTGCCACCATGGGCTCGGACAACGCGCAGCCTCCATCGCGGGAGACGGATGTCGAGCACAAGAAGGCACCCGTCGATGGCCGGTCGCATGCGCCCACCGAAGCGGCAGGCACGAAGCACAACGAGAGCGCTGACCTGAAACGACGGTTTATCGGTGCCGCCATCTTCACGGTTCCGCTGTTCGTCATCTCGATGATCCCGTTTGCCCAGTTCCCGCACTGGGGCTGGGTTGCCCTGGCCCTGTCCACTCCCGTGGTCTTTTGGTCGGCGTGGCCCTTCCACCGCGCAGCGGCCATCAATGCACGGCATTTCGCCTCCACGATGGACACACTGGTGTCCATCGGCGTACTGGCCGCATACTTCTTCTCGCTGTGGCAGCTGCTCGTCGACCCGATGATGACCGCCCACACGGGAATGGCGATGAGTGAGCACAAGCTGTACTTCGAGACCGCCGGCGTCGTCGCGACCTTCTTGCTGCTGGGACGCTTCCTGGAGACGCGGGCCAAGGCAAGGGCCGGAGACGCCCTGTCGACCTTGCTTGACCTGGGAGCCAAGGAAGCCACCGTGCTGCGCGACGGCGTCGAGACCAAGATCGCCGCCGCGGAGCTGGTGCCAGGGGACGAATTCGTGGTGCGTCCCGGGGAAAAAATCGCCACCGACGGGTTCGTGATCGACGGCCACTCGGCGGTGGACACTGCGCTGGTCACCGGTGAGTCCGTGCCCGTGGAGGTCGGACCGGATGACACCGTCATCGGCGCGACCATCAACACCTCCGGCAGGCTCCGGGTCCGCGCCACCCGGGTGGGTTCGGACACCACACTTGCGCAGATGGGTCGGCTGGTTTCAGACGCGCAAACCGGCAAGGCCCCCATCGCCAGACTTGCCGACCGGATTTCCGCGGTCTTCGTGCCGATCGTCCTGGGCATCGCCGTGCTCACCTTCGTCCTCTGGTTGGTGATCAGCGGGGATTTGAACGCGGCGTTTGCCGCTTCCGTTGCCGTGCTTGTCATCGCCTGCCCGTGTGCGCTGGGCCTGGCCACGCCCATCGGGCTGCTGGTGGGTACGGGCCGGGGCGCCCAACTGGGTATCCTGATCCGCGGCCCGCAGGTCCTGGAGGACACACGCAAGATCGACACCGTCCTACTGGACAAGACCGGGACGGTCACCGAAGGCAACCTTGCAGTCACCTCGACCTCCCCCGCATCCGGCTTCGACACCGCCACGGTTCTTGCCTTGGCGGGCGCCGCGGAATCGGGATCCGAGCACCCCATCGCCCATGCCATTGTGGGGGCGGCACGCGCCGATGCGGCGTTGTCCGAGGCCAGCGACTTCACCTCCGCACCCGGCGGCGGGGTCAAGGCCCGGGTCGGGACGCAAACGGTGGTCGCGGGCCGGGTGAGCTGGATGCGCGAGAACGACGTAGCGCTCACCCAAGAGCACCACCGCATGCTGGCAGAGGCCCAGCAGCAAGGCGCCACGTCGATCATGATCGGTGTCGATGGCGCCTTTGCAGGGTTGATCAACCTTTCGGACACCGTCAAGCCCACCTCCGCGGCCGCGATCGCCCGACTCAAGGAACTGGGTCTGCGCCCGGTGCTGCTCACCGGCGACAACGCTTCGGTCGCGGCACAGGTCGCGGCCGCCGTGGGAATCGAGGCCGACGACGTCTTCGCGGACGTGCTTCCGGAGGCGAAGGCGCAGGCGGTGCGCAAGCTGCAGGGGGAAGGCCGTGTGGTCGCCATGGTCGGTGACGGCGTCAACGACGCGCCCGCGTTGGCGCAAGCGGACTTGGGCATCGCCATGGGCTCGGGAACCGATGTCGCCATCGAGGCAGCGGACCTGACCATCATGGGCAATGACCTCGCCCAGGTTGCCCAGTCCATCGAGCTCTCCCGCAAGACCCTGGGAACCATCAAGATGAACCTTTTCTGGGCCTTCCTCTACAACACCGCCGGCATCCCGATCGCCGCGCTCGGACTACTCAATCCCATGATCGCCGGTGCGGCCATGGCGGCCAGCTCGGTGCTCGTGGTGGCCAATTCACTGCGCTTGCGCAGTTTCGGAAAAGTCAGGTCCTGAATCATCGACTCGCACCTGCGCTCCCCCGGCGGTGGGGGCACCGACCTCCGGACTACAGGGCGCGCATTTCGTCGGCACGGACCAGCAACACCCCTCCGACGATCAATACGCCTCCAAGCAGCTGGATTCCTGCCGGCAGTTCACCCAGCAGCAACCACGCCCAGAGCACCGCGAAGAGCACCTCGGTCAGCGAGATGAACGAGGCCAATTTCGAGCCCAGGGCACGGGCCGCCATGATCCCCGAAACGTAGGAGAGCACGGTGGAAAAGATGATCAATCCGGCCAACGCCACCCACCAATGGGTTTCCCACTGGGCCAGCTTCACCGGGACGAACGTCATCTTCATTTCCAGCAACCCCAGAAGCGCAAGCAACCCCATGGTTCCCGAGCCCACGAGCAACCCGCCGGTGGCCAGGGCAATCGGAGGCAATGCGCCATCGGCCCGGGCGCTGACGAAGA
Source organism: Micrococcaceae bacterium (assembly GCA_030540695.1). Classification (GTDB taxonomy): domain Bacteria; phylum Actinomycetota; class Actinomycetes; order Actinomycetales; family Micrococcaceae; genus Paeniglutamicibacter. Next base: position 6,930 of record JAUNVO010000007.1, read on the forward strand.
AGTAGACCACCAGCCCCACGGCCGCACCCAGGCCCCACAACACGCCGATCGGATCCACCCGGGTGTCCCCGGCGAGATCCAGGACCAGCACCAGCCCGGCCAGCGAAAGCATCGTCCCGCCGATGGTCATGAACTTGGGGCGTGTGCGGAATTTCGCCCAGAGGAAAAGCACGATGAGGACCGGGGCAAGGTATTCCAGCAGCAGAGCCACCCCGACGTCGAGGCGCTCGACGGCAAGGAAGTAAAAGAACTGGCAGGCTCCGACGCCGAAAAGCCCAAACAGCATGATGGACTTCCAGTTCGTTGCCACCAGTGGCCATTTCCCGCGCATGACCATAAGTGTTGGAACCAAAAGAACCAGGGCGGCACCGGCCATTCGCAGGGTCACCGCGGTTGCCGGGCTCCACCCCACTTCGAGCAGCGCCTTGGCAAACGAACCCGAAAGCCCGAAAACGGCTGAGGAAAACAGGGCGATCCCGACGCCGCCCACCAATGGCCGAGGCCGTGCCGCAGCGCCCGGCGCCTTGGCAAGATCGGCCACCTGAATGTGGATCTCTTCTCTGGGCACGGCGAAAACCTCCTTGGGTCGAGTTGTGTCCGACGTGCGAAAGGCCGTTGGAACCCAGTCGACTGTCAGGAGTATAACTATGTATGCTCATGACATTAGGACCGGTCGACTTCGTACGTCAATCCATGAACCTCCACAGGAGTCACAATGATCTTTGCCCCTGACACAGAAGCAGCCCTGGGCACCATCGTGGCGCTCATCAACACCGCAACCCCGAGCGTCGACGGGCTGCTCACCCGTGCCGATTTGAACCACCTGGTCATGGAACAGGGCTTCACCGGTTCGCGCACGCACAACGACGCGGAGCTTCGTTCGGTACGTCAGCTGCGGACCCAATTGCACGGCATCTGGGTCTCTGCCGAGGAACAGGCCGTTCATGCGGTGAACAACATCCTGCGCAACGCCCGGGCACTGCCTCAGCTGGTCAAGCACGACCAATGGGATTACCACATCCACGCCACCACGCCAGAAGCACCCCTGAGTGAACGCATGGCGGTGGAGGCAGCCATGGCACTGGTCGATGTATTGCGCTCGGGCGAACTCGCACGTTTGCGGGTGTGCGCATCCGCCGAATGCGGCGCCGTGCTGCTGGACCTCTCCAGAAATCGGTCCAAGCGCTACTGCGACACCGGAAACTGTGCCAATCGCGACCACGTGCGCGCGTACCGGCAGCGGAAGTCCGGACAAAATGCCGTCGTGTGAACATAGACTGTACCCAAGGCCGAAAGCGCGTTCGGCCGCACGATCGAAGGAGTACCCGTGAACAGCGAAGAAGTTCCGCAGCCACATGCCGCGAGCGATTACGAAGTGGACATGGAACAGTCCGATGACAGCCCGGTACGTGCTGCCGCTCGCTGGGCTGCGGCTTTGGTCAATGGGTTCTTCGGCGGAGACGGCGCCGACGCGGTGGGCGCCTCTGTTGTCGTTCACCGGATCGACAACGATGCCGAGGTGCTGCGCATCAACGCCGGCACCATCGGAGAGGCCGAGTCCTTGGTGTCAATGGTGCGATCCGACCTGGAGGAGCTCAGCGACGAAGACTTCCTGCTCCGTTGGGGTGGACACGACGACGTCGAGCCAGCGCTCTAAGCCGCGGCCATAGCTACACGGCCGGTGCAGCGGCACGTCCCCCGAGGGTGATCCACCGCTATCGCGGGTCGCCCGGCACCCGGGGCTTGGCCGTCGCGCCACTGACCAGGCCTCCACCCACTCTTTACGCCTTGTACGGTGCCTGAATATTTATTTTCGCGTCTCCCGCTTGATCACCGGAACAAACAGCAACACCGTCTGCCGAGTTGGGTGTTGCGGTCGGACGCCGTTCCGGGCGCTGGACTTATTAGCGGGCACCGCGGGCTGCCTTAAACGACAATGCCGCCCGGTGTTTCCTGGGCGGCATCGGTCAAGAGCGGTTGGTCCTACTTCTTCTTCCCGGGCGTTTCATCGGGATTTTCGGATGAGCGATTGATGCCCGATCCGGTTCCCATTTCCTCGGGGTTTTCCTTGCTTGCCATCGTCATCACGGAGATGACCAGCAGACAGGCAACGAACGCGACGCCGAAGGCGACGAGCCCGATGTCGATTCGCAACGGGTTATCGGACCCGCCGGTTCCCGAGATGGTGGCAATGACGCCTGCGACGATGGCCATGACCAAGGAGAACGTCAAGGGTGCCTTGATGCTCTGCTGCCAAGACTTGTTCTGCTCGGCTGGGGTGTTGCCCACGAAAGGCCCTCCTACGGTTTTTTGGTTCAGCATCTATTCTAGCTCCAAAGCCCGGTCTCGGGCTCCTTGGCCGCATGGCGCAGGCCGAAGGCCGATATCAGTTCGAACACCGCGAGGATAATCGCCCCTCCACCTGCCAGGCCCAGCAATGCGTGTGCGTCCATGTCCAGGCCCAATAGCAGCGCCGCCCCGGCTCCCAGCGAAACGAACCCGGTGACGAGTTGGTCCTTGAATGGGGCGAAGCCGGCGCGGTGACGGATGTAGACCACGATTTCAAGTGCTCCGGCGATGATCCAGGCAGCGGCTGCGGCAATACCGATGACCACGGTCTCGGGACGGAACGCCATCACCAGCCCGGCGAGGATCATGCCCACGGCGGCTACCGCGTAGAGCCCCCGCACCTGCTTAGGGGCGCTGGGGGCGCAAGCGTAGTCCCAGAGGAACTTGGCACTGATCACCATGAAGGCGGCCAGCGAATAGGCCAGCACCTGGTTGGTGGCACCGGGCCAGAAGATGGACAGGAGCGCGAAACCGGCGGCGGTCGCGGCGCGCCCCATCACGGGGGTTGCGACTTCGGCGGCAATGGTTGCGGGGACTTTTACTGCAGGCACGCCCACAAGTCTACCGGCCACCACCGACTGGGCATTATTCGGACCGGTTCCGGCGACGAATCAGCTTCGGGCCAAGCTCGGCAATGTTTGCCGCACCCATCAGTTGCATGGTGACGCGGACTTCCTCGGCGAGCAGCTCGATGACCCTCTCCACGCCCTTCTCCCCTCCGGCCATCAGGCCATAGAGGTAGGCACGTCCGATAAGTACGAAATCTGCACCGGCACACAACGAGGCAACGATGTCCGCGCCGGACATGATCCCCGAGTCCAGGATGACCTCGATGTCCGGCCCGACTTCCGCGCGAACCTCCGCCAGGGCCTCGAGGGACACCGGTGCCCGGTCCAGCTGGCGACCACCGTGGTTCGAGACGATGAGCCCGTCGGCCCCCGCCTCCAACGACCTGCGCGCATCATCGGCCGTGAGGACACCCTTGACGAAGAGCTTTCCGTCCCAGATGGAGCGGATCCACTCCAGGTCGGCAAAGGAGAGCGTCGGATCGAACATCGAGTTGATCAGCGTGGGGAGGTCGCTGCTGGAGGTGGACAACGAGGCGAACTTCAACGAGTCGGTGCTCAGGAAGTTGAACCACCATTCGGGGCGGTAGGAGGCATCGAGCACGGTCTTGAGGTTCAGCTTAGGCGGGATGACCATGCCGTTGCGCGCATCGCGCAGCCGTTGGCCTGCGACCGGGGTGTCCACGGTGACCAACAAGGTGTCGTATCCGGCGGCCCGGGCGCGCTGCAGGAGCTGTCGCGACTTCTCGCGGTCCTTCCAGAGGTAGAGCTGGAACCAGCGCCGGGATTCCGGGGCGGCTTGCGCCACTTCCTCCAAGGAACGGGTGCCCATCGTCGAGAGCGAAAAGGGGATCCCCGCCCGGGCGGCGGCGCGCACCGCCCCGGTCTCCCCCTCGGCATGCATGAAGCGGGTGAACCCGGTCGGCGCGATGCCGAAGGGAAGTGCGGAGCGCTCCCCGGCAACCACCGTGGAAAGATCCGCCTCCGCGGTGCCGTGCAAGATGCTCGGGATGAACTCGATCGAATCGAACACCTCACGGGAGCGGGTGTAGGTCAGTTCCCGGAGCGCGGCCCCGTCCACGTAATCGAAGGCCGCGGTGGGGGTGCGCCGCTTGGCGATGGCCCGCAGGTCCCAGACGTCGGCGGCCTTGGCCAGTCGGGCGGCACGGCGGTCCAAGGTGGGGGTTTCGAACTTCATCAGGGAGCGGAGTTCGGAAATTTGTGGCAGTCGACGCTTCACGGCGGGGTTCCTGCTTTCTGCGATTGGGTATTTGGGGTCCAGGGGGCGGGGGTTGCTGCGTCTAGTTGTTGGACGGTAACCGCATCGAGACCAGCACGGCAAGTGCCGAGGCCAGGCAACATGCCAAGAGGTAGCCGGCAGCCAGGTAGGTTTCCCCGTCCGCGGCGTTGACCAACGCAGCTGCAACCAGTGGGCTGAGGCCGGCGATGATCGCACCATTGGTCTCCCGGGCCACCCCGATTCCGCTGAGCCGGCGCTGGGGAGGGAAGAGGTTGGTCAGGAAAGCACCCTGGGCGCCGCTGGTGGCGGGGATGACCAGGCCGTAGCCAAGGGCTATCGCGGCAAACGCCGCCGCGAAGCTTCCCGCGCTGAGCAGTGCGAAGATCGGATATGCCAGCATCGCACCCATGACGGACCCGAAGAGCAGCACCTTTGGCGCCCCGAACCTGTCCGAGAGCATCCCTGCCACGGGTGTCAGCCCCACCGAGACCAGTGAGCCCAGGGTGACGGCGAGCAGTGCGTCGGCCTTGGCCAGGCCGACCAGCGGCGAGGTCATCAGGCTCAGCGCATACACGGCAAGGATGTAGTTCATGGCGTTGTGCCCGGTGATGGAGAAGAACCCGATGAGTACCTGGCGCCAGTCACGCGCCAGCACCTCACGCAGCGGCAAGCGCGTCTTGCTTCGTTCCCGTGCCGCCTTTTCGATGGCCCGCGAGTACTCGGGGGTCTCCTCGAGCCGGTTGCGGATGTACAGTGCCAGCACGAACAGCACCGCGGAGACCAGGAACGGGATGCGCCAGGCCCAGCCCAGCAGCACCTCGGTCCCCAGCGAGGAGACTGCGAAAAAGGCGAAGGTCGCCAGTGCGATGCCTGCCGGCGGGGTGGAAAGAACCAACGAGGTGTAGAAACCACGGCGCTTGGGCGGAGCAAACTCCGCAACCAGGGTCATGGCTCCGGCAAGTTCGGCGCCGGCGCCGAAACCCTGGAGCAAGCGCAGCACGATGAGCAGCAGCGGTGCCGCAGCACCAATGGCGGCGCTGGTGGGCAGCAGCCCCACGCCGACGGTGGCGATTCCCATCAGCACAATGGTCAGCATCATCGCCGGGCGACGTCCGTACCTGTCCCCGATGTGGCCCACGATGACACCGCCCAGCGGCCGGGCCACGAAGCCCACCGCGAAGGTCGCGAAGGCCATCATCGATGCCGAGGAGGACACCGACTCGGAGAAGAACAACGGGGCAATGACCAGACCGGTCGCTGCGCCGTACAGCGCGTAGTCGTACCACTCAATAATGGTTCCCAGCACGGCGGCGAAGACCGCGCGGCGACCGGCAGGCGTCAGCCGTTCACGCTCGCTTGGCTGTTCCCTGGCGCGCAGCCCTGGATTCGAAGCCATCAAAGCACCCATCCCTCTAAACTCAATTGAAAAATCTCTGAAATATATTTCTAACAGGGAGGTAGTATCTTTCACAAGAGCGCGCTTGCACCACTGCCCCATGTGACGCGCGCATCACCCACTAGCCCAAGGGTCCTTAATGAGTCCTTCGCTTACCGATCGCCTGGCCCTTGAGCTTCGCTCCGCCATACTCACCGGCGTCCTGGCCCCGGGAAGCATCGTGGTTGAACACCGCCTGGCCCAGGAATACTCGGTTTCCAAGACCCCGGTGCGCGAAGCGCTCCGCTTGCTCACCAGTCAGGGTTTGCTCACGGTGCTTCCGAAGAAGGGCTACTTGGTGCGCACCATGGGGCTCAACGACGTCCAAGAAACCCTTGACCTGCGCATGCTGCTCGAACCACATGCCGCAGCAGCCGCCGCCGGGTTCCTTCCCCAGCACCTCACCGCGAGTCTGCGGCAGCTGCTCGATGCCCAGGCAGAGGTCTCCTCCACGGACCCCCTGGCCGCGATGAACCTGGCACAGGACTTCCACCAGGCCATCGCGGACGCCTCACGCAACACGCGCCTTGCCGAATCGCTGCGGCACTGCTTCGATGAGACGGCCCGTGCCCACCACGTGCTGCCCGGGCTCCAGCACTACATGGGCATACCCACCGAACTCGCCGAACACGAGGCCATCTATGCGGCGATATCCGCCTCCGATGCCCGTGCCGCGGCAAACGCCATGCGGGTGCACTTGCGCTCAATCCGCGCGGCGATGGCCCAACAGTTCACGGATCCGGGAAGCCTGTGGGCCTGAGGAACGAACCAGCGGTCCCCGCCCGGATCAGGCGCCCAGTCGCATCCATTGGTCATTGCGCACCCGCCAGGAGAGCGTCGCGGCTCGTGCCAGCATGAACCCCAGGCCAAAGGCCACCCAGATCCACAGGATCGCCGAGCTGCCGGTGTGCCTGAAAAGCGTGACGGAATAGAGCATGGGCAGGTAGGCCAGCAGGTTGACCACGCCGGCGATCGCCAGGTAGCGCGCATCCCCGGCCCCGATCAGCACCCCGTCAAGCACGAACACCAATCCGCACACGGGTTGCGCGGCAGCCAGCACCCATACACCGACCATGGTGGCGTGGCGCACCGCATCGTCGGTGCTGAACAGTGCGCCGACGAAGGGCGCGACGATGGCGAGGACCGCACCGGTCACCAGCCCGAAGTACACGCCCCAGCGGCACATCGTCCGGGTCAGCAGGTTGGTCCGGGCGGCGTTACCCGCACCGAGCTCCTTGCCGATCAACGCCTGGGCGGCGATGGCCAGGGCGTCCAGGGCGAAGGCCATGAACGTGAAGATGGTGAAGACCAGTTGGTGGGCCGCCAGGGTGAGCGCCCCTGCCCCGGTGGCGACCCAGACGGTGGCCAGCAGCGCGAGGCGCAGGGAGAGCGTGCGCAGCATCAGCCAGGATCCGACACGGCCGGTGCCCAGGACACCGCGGGCATCCGGGGCCAGCGACAGCCCGGCCTTGCGGATCCGCGGAATGAGCATCCACAGGTAGATCACGGCCATCCCCCACTGCGCAATCGAGGTACCCAATGCCGCACCGGCCACCGACATCCCCAGCGGGTAGACCAGAATGAAGTTCAGCACGATGTTGGCGGCAAAACCGTAACCGGCCACGTACAGCGGGGTCTTGGTGTCCTGCATCCCGCGCAGCACACCGGTGGCAGCCAGGACCAGCAGCATGGCGGGTATCCCGAAGGTTGAATACTTGATGTAGTCCACGGCGAACCCAAGGACCTCGCCCTGCGCCCCCATGGCACCGGCAAGCCTTGGCGCACCGAAGAAGCCGGCGAGCGCCAGCACCACGCCCAGCCCCACGGCAAGCCAGATCCCGTCACGCCCGGCCGCCATGGCCCTGCCCATGTTTCCGGCGCCGATGGCCCGGGCGACGGTCGGGGTCGTGGAGTAGGCCAGGAACACCATCAGCCCGACGACGGTCTGCAGGACGGTGGTTCCCAGTCCGGCACCGGCCAGTTCGTTGATGCCTAGGTGCCCGATGATGGCCGAATCCGCCAGCAGGAACAGCGGTTCGGCAATGAGCGCACCAAGCGCGGGAACGGCGAGAGCCAGGATGCTTCGGCCCAGTCCACGCGATGGCCCGGGGGCCGCGACTTGGTTTCTTGCTGCTTCTTTCACTCCACCAGACTACCGGGGGCAACGGTGTGGAACTCCCTTTCGCATACTTGCTACAGCCCCATCGACCACGACCCCAAGGGCGGGAACCGCCATGGAATCGAACCCAGCAAGCACACCCGCGGCACCGCTTGACCCACGCGCCGCCCTCAAGGCCATCAACCGCACCGCGGCAACCACCCGCGCCTCCATCGAACCCAACGTGGTGGCCATCTATTTCGTCTGGGCAGCCGCATACCTTCTGGGATACGGGCTGCTGCACGGCGCCGCGCATGGCTGGCTTCCGCTGGCCTACGGCACCGCACTGGTCATCGGCGGCATCATCCTCTTGGCCGCCATCGCCTACACCGCAGTCGTCGGCATCCGCTCGGGATCCGAAATCCGCGGGGACTCCAAGTTCGCGTCCATGGCCTACGGGCTGAGCTGGATGGGCGGCTTCGCCACCGTGGCGTTCTTCAGCATCGCCCTGGCCAACCTGCTGCCCGCGGGCGACCGGATCACCACCGGCTGGCTTATCAACGCGGTGGCCATCCTGGTCGTCTCGCTGATGTACATGGTCGGTGCCGCGGTTTTCCAGGACCGCGCCATGTTCACCCTCGGGATCTGCTTCACCGTGCTGAACGTTGCCGGACTCATGGCCGGAGCCACGGCCTTCATCGCGATCTTCGCCATCGGCGGCCCGGCGCTCTTCATCGCAGCCGGCATCCTCACCCCGGTGCGCGGCCGCCGCGCCCCGGCACCGGCGATGGCCTAGCCATGGCCGAACTCGATCCCCTGATCCACGCCGATGCCAGGCTTCGGGTCATGTCCGCACTGAACACCCTGGGCCCGAAGGACTCGGTGGCCTTTCCCAAGCTGCGCACGATCCTGTCGATGACGGCGGGAAACCTCTCCACGCACCTGCGCAAGCTCGAGGAAGCCGGATACATCCGGCAGGAAAAGCTCATCGAGGGGCGCTCCCCGGCAACCTACGTCGGGATCACCGCGCTGGGCATCTCGGCCTTCGAGACCTACAAGAAGCACCTGCTGAACCTGCTCTGAGGAAAATTCCGCCTACCGGCGCTGGCGCAACCCCGCCAGTGCCAGCAGTGCGGCGACCACCAGCAGGCAAGCCACCGAGAGCACCAGCCCCGGCCAGTTTCCCGCCTTGAACGCCAAGCCGATGGCCCAGCCAAAGACGGAGGACCCAGAGTAGTAGGCCAGGTTGTACAGGCTGGCGGCCTGGGCCCTGCCTCCGACGCCCAGTATCGGGATCCATCCGCTGGCCACCGAATGGGCGGCGAAGAACCCGGCGGTGAACACCAGCAGCCCGGCCATGATCGCGGCCACAAAGTCGGCGAGGGTCACCGCTAGCCCGGCACCCATCAATCCGATGGAACCCAGCAGCACCGGCAAGCGCCCGAAACGCGCCACCATCGATCCCGACTTGCGTGAGGACCACGTCCCCGAGAGATACGCGATGAACACCAACGAGGCGAGGGACGCCGGAATCATGAACGGCGGGGCCTCGAGCCTGAAGCCGAGGTAGTTGTAGACGGCCACGAACCCGCCCATCAGCAGGAAACCTTGTGCATAGAGCACCAGCAGCTGGCCCTTGGCCAGGTTCATCCACAGCTTTTTCCACAGGGGAATCCGGTGGGGGCTGCGCCAGGGCACCGGGGTGAAGCCCCGTGGCGCCGGTGCCACGGCAATGAACACCGAGGCGGCGACGGCCGCCATCAGCGAGACCACCAGGGTTCCCACGCGCCAGGAAAAGAACTCGCTCAACGGACCGGCCACCAGCCTCCCGGCAAGCCCGCCCAACGTGGTTCCGGAAATATAGGTGCCGGCGGCAACCGCCGAATGAAGCGCGGAGACCTCCTCGGAGAGGTAGGCCAGTGCGACGGCCGGAATCCCGCCCAGCGCCAGGCCCTCGATGAAGCGCAACACCAGCAGGATCTCGAAATCCGGGGAGAACGGAACCGCAAGGCCCAGCACCACGGCGGCAACCACCGCGATCCGCATGGCCCGCAGCCGTCCCATGCGGTCCGCCAGCAACGACCAGAAGAGCACCGAGGTGGCCAGGCCAAGAGTGGCCGCGGAGACGGCCAGCGCCGCATCGGCCTCGCTGATCGAGAGGCTGCGGGAGAGCTCCGGCAGCACGCCCTGCACCGAGTACAGCTGGGAGAACGTCGCCACCCCGGCGGCAAAGAGCGCCAGGATCATCCGGCGGTAGCCGGGGCTTCCGTGGACATGGCCTCCCCAGGGTGCCGGCGTTCCCCGATCGTTGTCGCTGGGCATCACTGCGAGATCAACGGCAGCAGCGTGTACGCCAGGGACAGGGCCACCGCATTGTTGAAGGCGTGAAGGATGAAGGAGTAGGCCAGCGACTTGCCGGTGAGCACGTAGGCCACCGACATCATCACCCCGAGTGTCGTGTAGGGGATCGCCGAGGTCAGGTCGAATGATCCTGCGCCGATGAAGTGCAGCGAGGTGAACAACACCACCGATATCAGCACGCAGACCCAGATATTGAGCTTGGCGCTGAGCTTGCCGATGAGCAGGTGGCGGAAGATGTACTCTTCCACGAGCGGGCCCATGAGCACCGCGACGACGAACATCATGGGGAAGGGCACCGAGGTGGTCATGCCCTCGATGGCCAGCTGGTTTTCGCTCTTGACGGGGTTGCCCATGGAGGTCAGCACGATCGCGCTGATGATCAAGGTACCCAGCCAGGCCCCGGGCACCATCAACGCCTTGGCCCACGGATGGTACTTGAAAGTTGCGAATGAGCTGCGCAGAGCCTCGAAGGCCATGATCATCGCGCCGGTGAACACCACCACGTAAATGATCAGGTTCACGCCGAACTGCGCGGACTCGATGTCCCGGAAGGACTCGACGAACCCCGGGATCATGACCAGCAGACCGGCGGCGCCGAAGACGAAGAGCGCCAGGTAGATCCCGAGCACCACCCAGTCACCGGGCTTGGTGGGCCCCGTGTCAAAGACGGGCTGCCGTCTCCTGGGAAACGCGGCATAGGGGTACGGTCCGGGCTGTTGGTGCATGCTTTCCACCTTATCTCCCGGGTCTGGGCGCCCGTGCGGCGCTATTCGACGCGCAAGCCCAACTCGTTGGCCATGATCGGGGCCAGGTCCATGAGCTGCTCGTAGCTCACCGTCGCACCCTTGAGTGCGGAGATGCCCGAGAATGCCCGCAGTCGTGCCCCGCGCAGGTCCACGTCCTTGAGCTTGGCGCCGTTGATGGCCAGCGTGTCGATGGTGCAATCGATAAAGCTGACCCGTTCCAGGTTTGCCCCTCCGACGTCGAGTTCCTCGATATGCACGTCGCGGAATTCCACGTCCTTGATTTTCGCGCGGCGCAGGTTGAGGTAGCCGAGCTTGGCGCGTTCGAACTTCACCGAGCGGAAGGTGGAGCCAAAGAGCTCGGCGGAACCGATCCTCCCGCCCACCACCGAGGTGTTCCACCAGCCGGAGTCCGGGGCTTCAAGCACCGGCGCGTTGACTTCCTCGATCTTGCAGTTCCCGAATGTCACCCTGGCCATCGGCGCCCCCTGCAGGGACACGGAGCGGAAGACGCATTCGGTGAAGACCGCGTCCTCCAGGTCGACCCCGTCGGCGTCATCTGATTCAAACAGCAGCCCTTCGGCGCGCCCGTCGGCATCCAGCCCGGTCAGGTCCCCTGAACCGGTGATTGCGGGGTCCTTGAAGGTGGGCAGTCGGGGGGCTTTCACGGGTGCAGGCATGGGTCACATCCTATGTCGCCGGGCCTTGGCCGGTGGCCCTTCGCCGGCGTTGGGTTCCTCACCCACGCACGGTCTTGACGCGACGCAGCGTTCCGT
>JAUNVO010000007.1:18597-26979 GCA_030540695.1 Micrococcaceae bacterium
CGCCGGCGTTGGGTTCCTCACCCACGCACGGTCTTGACGCGACGCAGCGTTCCGTGTCGACGGACATTGGGGCTGCGCACTTGAAGGAACGCTGGTTCCGCGCCGGCGCGCAGGATATCGAGGCTCCCTCATCACGCCCCACGCGGGCAATCCCTGGATGCCGGGACGCAAAAACGGTGCTCCCGGCCATATCCCGGCTACCCGCCCGAGGCATGGCCCGGCGGCGGGGCGCCCTCCGTGGCGGGTGCGGCATCGACGTCCCGGCAGCGCCGGCGAACGGCGCGATGTGAAGCTTGCGTTGGTGGCCCAGCGAGGACGGGACCGGGAAAATTCCGGGTCCTCCGAACAGGCCGGAGAGCCGGAGAATCCCGATGGAGGAGGCTGCCGGCGGTTCCGGTGCGCACCAACCCCATCCTCAACGAGGCGGGGACGGCAACAGCCTACCCGGAGAAAACATCGGCACCATGGCCGAAGCAAGGGACCGGAAAGCTACCTAAACCCAAGAATGCCGCACGTATTCCTGGACGGCATGACGCCGAACCGCTCCCGCTGACCTTGATCAAAGAAAACCATGTAGCCGTCGCGTAAACGCTGTCCCACCAAAAGGGCCTCAGCCATCCGACTTGGCTCCCGGTCAGAGTCGAATTGGCCCCTCTGGGAACCATGCCCCTCGCGGCAGGCAGCGGGTAGGGGTCGGTGGGCCGGTGGGCTCATCCGGGGTCTTGGTCCGCCTTCACCCTCTTGTTGATCCACCTCACAACCCATAAGATGAAAAAGAATTATCAGTATGTGGAAAAGAATGGAGTCTCTTGTGTCTGACCTTTCAACACCGCTGGCCGTTGGCGAGCAAGCACCGCAGTTCACCTTGGCAGATGCCCGGGGCAAGCAGGTTTCGCTGGGCGACTATGCCGGCAAAAACGTCGTGGTGTACTTCTACCCCAAGGCCGCAACCCCCGGCTGCACCACCGAGGCCTGCGACTTCCGCGACAACCTGAACTCGTTGCGCTCCGCCGGTTATGAGGTCGTGGGGATCTCCCCCGACGAGGGCGAGGCACTGGTGTCCTTCACCGAGGCCGAATCGCTGAACTTCCCGCTTCTCTCGGATCCGGACTTCGCCGTGGCCACCGCCTACGGCTCGTTCGGCGAGAAGGAATTCAACGGCAAGAAGTTCAACGGCACGCTGCGCAGCACCGTTGTGGTTGATGGCGAAGGCCGTATCACCCACGCCGAATACAACGTTGCAGCAGACGGCCACGTTTCCCGCTTGCGCGAGCAGCTCGGCGCGTAGCTACAGCAGTTCCGGGATGTCCGCGGAATGAACAGGGGCGATCGGCTCTGGTTCCGCGGGCAACCCGAAATGCGCGGCCAGATGGGCCAGTTCCCGGCATTCCTCGGAATTCCAGGTTTCGATTCCCCGCAACGTGCCGTCGGGCAGCGTGATCCACAGCTGCTCGCGCGTCCGCTCATCGGCCTCATCGTCCCATGAAACGTAGCGCAGCGCGCCCGGGGCCCGCGGAACCACATGGCATGACCCGCCGGTGCGCTCAAGGACCAGCCCCTCGGCGAAGACATGCCCCAGCAGGATCCCGCCGAAACCCTGGCGGCGGGCGAACAACAGCCGATAGGCGCAGATGCCCAGGAACCCCAGGCCCAAGACGCTCAGGGCCACGCCGCCAAGCACGATTCCCAGAGCCTCGGGGCGTGCCCTGAGCAGGAACGCGATGCTGGCGGTCGCCACGATCAGCCCGATGACCACACCAACGACGTTGTTCACCAAGCTTTTGCGGTCCTCTTCACGCTCCAGCTGAACCGTATAGCGCCATGATCCCAGCTCCGCGGCTTCCCCACGTTCCTTCGCCCGCGCCGTGGCTTCCCACCCAACACCCTGCATGGTGCTCACGACGAGCATCCACGAGGCCGCATGTCCTCGGGTGCACACCCGTGGCGATCGGTGGTGAAATGGGTGAGGGAGATGGAGTCGGCGCGCCGTGGGTACCTCATGCTGTGAGATTAGCAGAGCCAGCCATGAAAGCAACGGCGGGATCCGGCACCCGCTTTGCTCCCCGGGGCTCTCCTGGGGTTCCGGGGCCGGACCGGGTACCGGGAGCACCGTGGGAGCAGGTAGCCGGCCGCCCGATGGAGTGGGACATCGCGTGGTGACGGGCCATACCGCCAGCACACGGGTGCCCCGGATTCCCGGCACGGAACCGGTGAATTGCGGTACCGGTTTCCATCCGATGGGCCAACGATGCCGGCCGGCACCGGTGCCTGGGACTTACTCGCCGAGGTTGGCCAGGCGCTCGGGACGCAACAACTCGTTGAGCTGTTCGGAATTCAGCAACCCGTGCTCGAGGACCAGTTCAGCCACCCCGCGCCCGGTGGCGAGCGCTTCCATGGCGATCTGCGTCGAGGCCGCGTAGCCCAGCTGCAGCGTCAGCGCGGTGACCAGCCCGATGGAGTCCTCCACCTGGCGGCGCAGCTTGTCCTCGTGGGCGGTGATCCCGACGATGCACTTGTCCGCCAGGGTGATGCAGGCCGCCTGCAGGTGGCGCATCGATTTGGTGAGGCTGTGCGCGATGATCGGCTCGAAGGCGTTGAGTTGCAGCTGCCCGCTTTCGGCGGCCATCGTGACGGTGACGTCGTTGCCGATGACCTCGTAGGCAACCTGGTTCACGACCTCGGGGATCACCGGGTTGACCTTGCCCGGCATGATCGAGGACCCCGACTGCACCGCCGGAAGGTTGATCTCGCCCAGGCCGGCACGTGGGCCGGAAGAAAGAAGTCGCAGGTCGTTGCAGATCTTTGAGAGCTTGACGGCCACGCGCTTGAGCACGCCGGAGAGGTGCACGAAGGCCCCGACGTCCGAGGTGGCCTCGATCAGGTCGAAGGCCGTGACCAGCGGCAGCCCGGAGATCTGCGCCAGGTGGCTGCAGGCCAGCGAGGCGTACCCGGCCGGTGCGTTGAGACCCGTGCCGATGGCCGTGGCCCCGAGGTTGATTTCATGGATGAGCAGCGAGGACTCTGCCAGCCGGGCACGGTCCTCCCCCAGGGTGACGGCGTAGGAGTTGAATTCCTGGCCCAGCGTCATCGGCACGGCGTCCTGCAACTGCGTGCGGCCCATCTTGACCACGGTGCGGAACTCCACTGCCTTGGCCGCAAATGCCCTTCCGAGGTGCTCCATCGCACCGACCAGCGAGGTGGCTGCGAAAATCGTGGCGACACGGACCGCCGTGGGATACACGTCGTTGGTCGACTGGCTGAGGTTCACGTGGTCGTTGGGGTGCAGGAACTGGTACTCGCCCTTGGCATGGCCCATGAGCTCCAGCGCCCTGTTGGCAATGACCTCGTTGGCGTTCATGTTCGAGGAGGTCCCCGCCCCGCCCTGGATCACGTCGACGATGAACTGGTCGTGGAACCTGCCGCCGATGATCTCCTGGCAGGCGGCGCTGATCGCCGAGGCACGGGGGGCATCAAGCAGGCCGAGTTCGCGGTTGGCGCGGGCCGCGGCCTGCTTGACCATTGCCAACGCCACCACCAGGTGCGTATTGGAGGACAGCAGCTGGCCGGTGATCGGGAAATTCTCCACCGCCCGCAGGGTGTGTACGCCCCAATATGCGTCAACGGGTATATCACGATCGCCAATCAGGTCGTGTTCGCTGCGTACCAATGAAGGTGCCGGGACCAGCAGGGTGGCGATGGATTCGGACATGGTTCTCCTCGGGGAATGTGTGCTTCAAAAGGGATTGCGGGGCGCGGCCAGGTGCCGCACCGGTGGTGGTCTGAGGTGGGGGTGCGTGCTTTTATCCCACCGGGATCCCGGACAGTGCCCCCACCGGATGCCCGCCGCCAAGGACCGGGAGGTTGTCGAACTCCCGCACGCTCCCCGCGTCCACGCCCAAGGCCAGCAGTGCCGGTACGGCCGAAGGCATGCGCGCCCTGTCCGCGCCATCGGAAACCTTAAGCGCCACGGCGGACCCGTTGGACAGCGCCATGAGCTGTATCCCTTCGAACCCGTCTTTGGCCAGCAACCCGGGTACCGCACGCATCAGCCCGGTGACATCGCGACCGGAGCCGGCGACCAGCTCCGGATGGGCGCGCATGGCCGCGGCGACCCGGTGTTCGGCACTGCCTGTCGGGGCGGTGACCAATGTGCGGAAGGACTTGGCCATGCCGAGAAGGGAAAGCGCAAAGACCTCCGTGCCGCATCCGTCGGTGCTGGTTGCGGTGATCGGCTCTCCGGTCAGCTCGGTGACGACCTCGCGGATCAGCGTGGGTAACGGGTGCTCGTGTTGCAGATAGGTTTCCAGTGGCCAGTCATTGAGCATGCACGCGGCAAGCATGGCCGCATGCTTCCCCGAGCAGTTCTGGGCCAGCCGGGATGCCTTGTTGCCCGCCCGGATCCAAGACTCACGCTCGCTGGGCCCATAGGGAAGGTCGGTGGAGTTGCGCAACGCCGAAGGTTCAAGCCCCGCTTCGGCGAGGATCCTTGCGGCCAGGTCCTGGTGTGCGGCGGACCCGGAGTGGCTGGCGGAGGCCAGCGCGAGCTGGTCGGCCGGCAGATCCAGCCCGGCACGCACCAGCGCCACGGCGAAGAGCGGCTTCAGCGCCGAACGCGGGTAAACCAGGCCTGCGGGATCCCCACGCTCCAAGACGGTTTCGCCATCCGGGCCCAGGGCCACGAGGGAACCGAAGTGGACGCTTTCGACCATTTCCCCGCGCGTTTGCACGGCGAGCGGGGCGTGTGCGGGAAAGTTCTGCGGGTTCATGCTTTTTCGGCTCCAAGGATCAAGGTCAGTGCTTCGTCGACGGCTTCAAGATGCCGGGCCATGGCACGGCCCGCCGCGGCGCCGTCGCCGGCCTCGATGGCCGCAAGGATCGCGCGATGCTCGGCCTGTGAGGGGTTTTGGCGGCCGGTGATCAAGTTGATGGTCTCGGACTGGTTGACCATTGCTTCGCGGATGTCGTTGACCACCTGTTCAAAGACCTCGTTGCGGCTCGCCCGGGCAATGCCCGCGTGGAATGCCGCGTCGAGCCCGACCCACGCTTCGTGGTCGTCTTCGGTTTCCATGGCCTCGACGATGTCGGTTAGTTCCTTGCGTTGGCCGGCGCTGGCGCGGGTTGCGGCGAGTTGGGCGGCGGGAACCTCGATGTGCGGGCGCGCTTCCATCAGGCTGCGGGCCGAAAAGGAGCCAAGGACCAGGTCGCTGCTGGTGCGGGCGGAGAGAACGAAGGTGCCCTTGCCACTTCGGGTCTGTGTAAGTCCAAGCGCCGCGCAGGAACGTAGTGCCTCGCGGATGACCGAACGGCTGACGGCATATTGGGCCGAGAGCACCGCCTCGGAGCCGAGCTTGGCACCCACGGGCAGCTCCCCGGACTCGATCACCCTGCGCAGCGAGGAAAAGACCGCCTCGGCGGCACTCATTCTCACGATCGGCAACGCTCCGGTTGTCCGGCTGTCTGACAGGTTCACTCTGCGATGCTCCCACCGCGAACGAAACGGTGTCAAACCAGCCGGGCGAACAAAAATGGCAAAGCGACACCGCCGCGTAGCCCACCGAATGTCGCTGCACCCCACGACAGGGGAGGGATTGTCGGCACCTCCGTGCGCCGGCTTGCGCGAGCGAACCCCGGGAAGTAGTTGAGGATCACACGATAAATAGTTGCGCAAGCACAACCAATTCCATATAGTTGATATCAATCAACCACTTATATCCTTCTTTGGAGTCCGCTTTTGTCCCAGACACCCACCACCACCAAGGTGCAACCCGACCTCTCCGAGTCGGGCATGACCCATCGGCAGGTGATGCAATCACTGACCGGCCTGCTCATGGGCATGTTCGTCTCCATCCTCGCCGGCACCGTTGTCTCCACGTCGCTGCCGGTCATCATCTCCGACCTCGACGGCAGCCAGTCCTCGTACACCTGGGTGGTCACCGCCACCTTGCTGGCCACCACCGTTTCGACACCCATCTGGGGCAAGCTGGCGGACATCTCCAACCGCAAGCTGCTGTTGCAGCTCTCCCTGCTGATCTTCGTCGTCGCCTCGGCCATCGCCGGATTCTCGCAGGACACCACGATGCTCATCACCATGCGCGTCTTCCAGGGCCTCGGCGCCGGCGGCCTGACCTCGCTGACCCAGATCGTCATGGCAGACATCATTTCCCCGCGTGAACGCGGCAAGTACATGGGACTCTTCGGTGCCGTCATGGCCCTGGGCACCGTGGGCGGACCGCTGATCGGCGGGTTCATCACCGACACCATCAACTGGCGCTGGAACTTCTTCATCGCCCTGCCTTTCGCCGCCTTGGCCATCTTCCTGATCCAGAAGACCCTGCACCTGCCGGCCCAGACCAAGCGCAAGGTCTCCATCGACTACGCCGGCATCGTGCTGCTTTCCGCCGGGGTCTCGCTGCTGCTGATCTGGGTCTCCCTTGCCGGGAACCAGTTCGAGTGGGCCTCGGCCACCACTGCGTGGATGGCCGGTGGCGCCCTGGCGATCCTTGCAGCCTTCGTGATCGTGGAGTTCAAGGTCTCCGAACCGATCATCCCGCTGTCGATGTTCAAGAACCGCACCTTCACCCTTGCGGTCATCGCCTCGATCTCCGTTGGCGTATCGATGTTCGGCACCTCGGTGTTCCTGGCCCAGTACATGCAACTGGCCCGCGGGGCCAACGCCACCGAATCCGGACTCATGACCATTCCGATGATGGCCGGCCTGCTGGTCCTTTCCACCATCGGCGGCGCCCTGATCTCCCGCTTCGGCAAGTGGAAGAGCATCATGGTCGCCGGTTCGGTGCTTCAGCTGGCCGGGCTCTACCTGCTGGGCACCATCCACTACGACACCAACTTCGTGCTGGTCTCCACCTACATGTTCATCCTCGGCGCCGGCCTGGGCATGGTCATGCAAAACCTGGTGCTGATCGTGCAGAACGCCGTCACGCCAGCCGAGATCGGGGTTGCTTCCTCGGGCATCGCGTTCTTCCGCTCGCTGGGCGGAACCATGGGCGTCTCGGTCCTTGGCGCACTGATGGCCACCAAGGTCGCCGAAACCCTTGGCTCCAAGTCCGGCGAGCTGCGCAGCGCCATCACCGCCCTGGGGGACCAGGGCAAGGACCTTGCCGCGGCGCTTGCCTCGGGCAGCATCCCCGCGGTGCACGGACTGCCGGATTCGGTCCGCGCGATCATCGAGTCCTCCTACGGCGACGCCGTCGCCTACGTCTTCATGGTCGCGGCCCCATTGAGCATCCTGACCATCCTGGCCGTCGCCTTCCTGCCGAACCTCGAGCTGGGCACCCAGACCCGCCACCAACGCGAACAGACCAACGCCGCCGCCCAGGCCGAGTCCGTGGAACCCGCGGCGGTCGAGATGAACCTGGCCGAGGTCAGCGAGGCGGCCATCGCGGCAACGCCGCGACCGGAAGCCGCGAACAACTCGGTGCGTCACTGAGATGGGCGCCATGGCTGATCCGTTTGCCCTCCGCCCCGCCGCGGTCAGCGAAAATCCGGCACTTGGCGGGCTGATCGACGAGGTTGAGGGACAGTTCGCGACGATGTTCGTCAACGCCCGCAACAGCCTGCGGGCACGAGCCGCGGCCATCGACCCGTGCCTATCCCCCATGGGTTACAAGGTGCTGGCGATCATCTGGCGCGATGGCCCACGGCAACAGGGCTGCGTGGCCGAGGAAATGGAAGTGGACAAGGCCCTGATGAGCCGGACGATCAAGCAGCTCGAGCAGTTCGGGCTTGTGGAGCGGAGCATCGACCCCAGCGACGGCCGCGCCATGCTGGTCTCGATGACCGGGCAGGCGCGCGACCGCTTTGACGCCACGGTCTCCCGGGCCCGCCGCGTGCTCCACGACCGGCTTGCCGACTGGGACCTCGACGAGGTCCGCCGCTTCACCGACCTGATGGCGAAGCTGAACGAATCACCCCTCTGAGAGCGACCCGCCGGGTGGCCCCGCCTTCGACGCATGCCGCGTCGTCGGCGGGGCCACTCTCGTTTCCGCCGACGACGAAGCGATTAAAGGGACGATCCCCCCACATTTCTATCGGGTTAACCACATGGATTCATGTGCAGCGGCCCCTTGACGCGCATATCCGGCGGGAACGTCCATAATGAAAGGTGGGAGCGCGTCCGTCGGTGCCCGTGGCTAAAGACGCCCCCCCCAGTCTGATCCACCTGCCGCGAGCGCGCTCCCGCTACCTTTTTGCCGGCCGGAGCCGCTGGGCCGGAAGGAACCCCGGTTTCCCCAGGCCCCGGCCGGCGCCCACACCCCCGTGCCCTTTTCCGGAACGCGGGTCTCGGGTGTACGGCAGCCATCGAGCACTCGCGGCGTATGGCTTCCGGGGTCCGGCCTCCATGGCCCGTTGCCCGAGCCGTGG
>JAUNVO010000007.1:26989-35448 GCA_030540695.1 Micrococcaceae bacterium
CGCGAGAGTGCCGTGGTTGGCGGCTGTGGTGACCGGTGCTTGTAACTGTGCCCCGATCAGGCCAGACTCAAGGGCAAGGGGCCTGTCGCAACAAACCGCACGCCCGAAGGGGGAGTCCAGATGTCACCGACCGGGAAATACGCCGATCCCGATGGGAAGGCCCTGGCGCTGGCCAGGGAACACGCCGAGGTGTTCGAGGCCGCCGTGGAATCGGGCCGCAGGGCCGGGCGAAAGGCCGCGAAGAAGAAGCTCAAACGCGCGGCCCGGCATGGCGGCGTGAAGCTCTCCAACGCGCTTCGCGAGGCAACCCTGAAAGATGCGGAAAAGGCGGGCGGTCGGGCGGCATACGCCGCCGCCACCAAGGCCCTGCGCAAGGCGGCGGCCCGCATGCCCGCACCTGCGCCCGCACCCACGGTCGCTTCGCCCCTCCCGCCGGCAAGCTCCGTCATCGCGGCTACGTTCCCCGGTCCGCCGCCGGGCATCGAAAAGCCATCGCGCACCCGCCCCTCCGGTTCCCAGATCGTGCTCGAGGTTTTGCGCACCGAATGGCTCAGCCGCTCCATGGTGCGGATCGTTGCCGGTGGCGAGGAGTTTGCAGACTTCGAATCCAACGGCGCCGCCGACCAACACGTCAAGTTGCACTTCGCCAACCCCGCTCTGGGCCTGGTCCCGCCCTATGAGATGCGCTCGCTTCGCGCGCTGCTGGCACGCGAAGACCTTCCGGTTTCCCGCTCCTACACGATCCGCCGGTACGACTCGGCGGCCCGGGAGATATCCATCGACTTCTTCGTCCACCAGATCAACGGGGTGGCCTCCGCCTGGGCAGCGGGGGCAAAACCCGGGGACCCCATGGTGCTCTCCAGGCCCAAGGGCAGTTTCCGTCCCGACGCCAGCGCCGAACAGCACCTCTACGTCGGGGATGAATCGGCGATTCCGGCGATCTGCGCGGCGCTGGAAATGCTCCCGCGCAATTCCCTGGGCAAGGTCTTTCTCGAGGTCGATGGCGCGCAGGACCACCAGGAGATCGAGCTTCCACCGCGCATGGGCCTGTCTTGGATCCACCGCGGCCAGGAGCCGTCGGCCACTTCCACGGTGCTGGCCAATGCGCTGCGGGAACTGCCGGCGGTACATGGACAGGTGGAGATCCTGGCGTTGGGGGAACGCTCGGCGACCCAGGACATCCGCCGCCTGCTGACCCATTGGGACCTGGACCAACGCCGGATCAAGGTCTCCAGCTACTGGCGCGCCGGACGGATCAAGCACGCCTGGCGCCAGCTACCTGCCGGCACCACCGAATCCACGCCCACCTAGTCCTGACCCGTGCATCCCCGTGGACCGGTTCCCGGGACATGCACGGGCCGGCGCTACGGGGTTGGCGCGGCATCGGGCGGGCGCTGCGGACCGAAGAATCCCAGCATCCCGATGGAGAGTGCGTAGGCCGCCGCGGGAAGGGCTGCCCAACCCCAGTACTCAAGTGCCGGTTCAAAAGCCTCGGCACTCGGGCCGCCCATGTTGATCCAGGCTGCCACCGGAGGCGCCAGCGCCCAGGCCAGAACCAGGACGATGAGGTACGTCCAACGGGACGGGAGCCGCAGAAACCTCGTGCCCAGCGCGCAACCCACCGCGGCGAGCACCGCGAAGCTGAAAGCGGTCAATAAGACGATGTCGACCATGCGGAATTCTTCGAAGCCGCCGGTGTCGCGCACGGACCGCGCGACCAGGATCGAGGCGGTCAGCACACCGGTCAGCCCGGCGCCCAGGACGTTGACCCGTTTCCACGCCATGCCCGCTGCCCCGCCTGTCCCGGTTCGCGCTCATCCCCCCGCAGGGCGCGCGATTCCTTCTCGGCGCGAAACCGCGCTTGGCACCAGCTTATGATCAAACACGTGGATCACCCCATGGCCGGCGTGCCGGACATTAAAAAACCGGGCCGCCGTGGCAGCCTGTGTTTTCAACCAACGTGATCACTGACCAAAGAGAGCGTTGGGGAAAAGCACGGCGCCAAGGCGGCCCGGAAGCTGGTGCGGCGGTGGTTTAGGCCTCGCCGCGACGAATCAGGTTGCCGTGCGGGGTCTTGAAGTCGACCTCGACACCGCGAACAAAGGTACGGCGGACGGTGCCTGCCAGTGCCTTGCCCTGGTAGGGGGAAATCGGGTTCTTGTGGTGCAATCGCTTCACGTCGACCACAAAGCTGTCCTCGGGACCGAAGAAGGTGAAGTCGGCGTCGTTGCCCAACGCGATTTCGCCCTTGTGGTGCAGTCCGGCGATTTCCGCCGGGCGCTTGGCCATCCAGCCCAGGACGCGCTCAAGGGAGATGCCGCGGCGCTTGGCCTCGGTCCAGATCAGCGGCAGTCCCAGCTGCAGCGACGCGACTCCGCCCCAGGCCACGCCGAAGTCTCCGTTCTCGATGTCCTTCAAATCCAGCGTCGACGGCGAGTGGTCCGAGACGATGGAGTCGATGACCCCGTCCTCCAGGCCCTTCCAGAGCAGTTCGCGGTTCGATGCCTCGCGGATCGGCGGGCAGCACTTGAACGCGGTGGCGCCGTTGGGGATCTCCTCGGCCAGCAGGGTGAGGTAGTGCGGGCAGGTTTCCACGGTCAGCTTCACGCCGTCGCGCTTGGCCGAGGCGATCATGGCCAGGGCGTCGGAGGAGGAAAGGTGCAGGATGTGGGCGCGCACACCGGTCCAGCGGGCGCGCTCGATGACCTCGGCCACCGCGACGTTCTCGGCGCCACGGGGGCGTGAGGCCAGGAACCGGCCGTATTGGTCGCCTTCGGCGTTCGGTGCGCGGTCGATGGCGCGCGAGTCCTCGGCATGGACCAGCATGAGCGAGTCGAAGGAGACCAGCTCGGTCATGTCCTCTTCCATCTCGTCCGGCTCCAGGTACGGGAACTCCTCGACGCCGGAGTGCAGCAGGAAGCACTTGAATCCGAAGACCCCGGCGTCGTGCAGCTTGCGCAGGTCGGGCTTGTTGCCCGGGATGGCGCCGCCCCAGAAACCGATGTCAACGTATGCCTTGCGGCGTGCGGCTTCCTGCTTGAGCTCGAGGGCCTCGAGGTTCACCGTCGGGGGGATCGAGTTCAACGGCATGTCAACGATGGTGGTCACGCCGCCGGCTGCCGCTGCCTTGGTGGCGGACTCGAAGCCCTCCCACTCGGTGCGGCCGGGCTCGTTCACGTGCACGTGGGTGTCCACCAGCCCCGGGATCAGCACCTCTTCGTCGGTGAGCTCGATGACCTCGGTGGCGGACAGGGCGTTGCCCAACGGTTCGATGGCAACGATCTTGCCGTCGCGGACGCCGATCTCACGGGCCACGGTGCCGGCCGAGGTCATGATGCGCGCGCCGCGGATCACCAAGTCGTAATCGTTGGCGTTGGACTGAGTGATCTGTGCCCCTGGCGTCGTTGCCTCGGTGGACTCGATGTTGCTCATGGGTTGTGCGTTCCTTACGTTGTTGACTATCCGTATGCCTATTTAGCCACAGGGGGTGCCTTGGGCTAAACCCTTGCTGGCTGAAGGGTGCGCGCGATGCTCGCTGCCGCATCGGCCACCAGCGCTGCTGCGTTGTTCATGGAACGATGCACATCGGGTTCCAGTTCCGCCAGTGTACGCACTCCGGCGAAACCCGCGGCGGAAAGTTCCGCGGAACCAAGCAGTGTGCGTCCACAGATCGCGAACACGGGAATCTGGTGCTTGGCCGCCATTTCGGCGACACCGATCGGTGTCTTGCCTTCCAGCGACTGGCTGTCGAGGCTGCCTTCGCCGGTGATCACGGCGGTGGCACCCTCAAGGGCGTCTTCCAATCCGGTGAGTTCAAGCACCACGTCGATCCCGCGGCGCCGGGTGGCGCCCAGCACGGCCAGGGCGGCGAATCCCACGCCGCCGGCGGCACCGGCACCGGGGGCGGCGGCATGGGCCGCGACTTCCTGCACGTCCAGGGCCATACCGAGCACGCGGGCGAAGTTCACCAATGCGGCGTCGAGGCGGGTGACGTCCTCGGGCCTTGCGCCCTTTTGCGGGCCAAAGACCGCTGCGGCGCCGTTGGCGCCGGTCAGTGGATTGTCCACGTCGGCGGCGAGGACCACGGTGCTCTTGGCGATGCGCGGATCAAGCCCGTTCAAATCCACGCTATCGAGCAATTCCAGGGCCCCGCCGCCACGTGGCAACTCGTTTCCCGCTGCATCAAGCAGCCGGGCTCCGAGTGCTTGGAGCATTCCTGCTCCTCCATCGGTGCATGCACTACCCCCGACGCCGAGGACGATTTCCCGCGCCCCGGCGTCGAATGCAGCACCAATGAGTTCTCCGGTACCAAAGCTGGTAGCCCCCAGCGCGTCCTTGACCCCGCCCGGAAGCAGGTCAAGTCCCGAGGCCGTCGCCAATTCGACGACGGCGATCTGATCGCGCAGACCGATCGCACCGGTCACCGGTTCCCCGGTGGGTCCGTTGACGCTCAGTTCGCGGGCGCTGAAGCCCGCGTCAAGTGCGGCGCTCAGCGTGCCCTCGCCGCCGTCGGCGACGGGGACAACGCGGGTGCGCAGCTCGGGAAGCTCGCGGCGCAGGCCGGCCTCGATGGCTTCGGCGACCTGGGCCCCGGTGAGCGATCCCTTGAATTTATCGGAGGCGATGACTACCAGCATGGTGTTGGTTTTTCTTTCTTAGACGTTGGCACCGACCGGAAGACCGGCCTTGGTGCCCATCGGTGCCACGGCGCTGGGTGCGTCCTCGGCAGCTTCGGCCAGGTCCTCGAACTCGTTGACTGCGTCAAGTTCGGCACCCATGGCGATGTTGGTGATGCGCTCGAGGATGACCTCGACGACCACCGGCACCTGGTGCTCTTCCATCAGCGCCTTCGCCTCGGCGAAGCCATCGGCGAGCTTGGAGGGGTCGGTCACGCGCACGGCCTTGCACCCCAGGCCCTCTGCGACCTTGAGGTGGTCGACGCCGTAGCCGTTGGTCTCCGGGGAGTTGATGTTCTCGAAGCCCAGCGACACGTGGAAGTCCATCTCGAACGGACGCTGCGACTGACGGATCAGGCCCAGGTAGGAGTTGTTGACCACGACGTGGATGTAGGGCAGCTTGAACTGCGCACCAACGGCCAATTCCTCGATCATGAACTGGAAGTCGTAGTCACCCGAGAGGGCAACGACGGACTTGCCTGGCAGTGCGCGGGCAACACCGAGCGCTGCCGGTCCGGTCCAGCCCAACGGTCCGGCCTGGCCGGCGTTGATCCACTGGCGCGGGCCGTAGACGTGCAGCATCTGCGCGCCGGCGATCTGCGAGAGACCGATGGTCGAGACGTAGGTGGTGTCCCGGCCGAAGAAGTTGTTCATCTCCTGGTAGACGCGCTGCGGCTTGATCGGGATGTTCTCGAAGTTGGTCTTGCGGTGCAGCGTGGACTTGCGCTCGGTGCACTCATCGGCCCAAGCCGAGTAGTCCGGCAGGCTTCCGGCGGCCTTGCGTTCGCGGGCGACCTCAAGCAACAGGTCGATGGCCGCTGCGGCGTCGGAAATGATGCCCAGATCCGGGGAGAAGACGCGGCCGATCTGCGTGCCTTCGATGTCGATGTGGACGAACTTGCGTCCCTTGCGGTAGGTGTCCAGGCCTCCGGTGTGGCGGTTGGCCCAGCGGTTGCCCAGGCCCAGGACGAAGTCCGAGGCCAGGAAGGAGACGTTGCCGTAGCGGGTGTGGGTCTGCAGGCCCACCATGCCCGACTGCAGGCGGTGGTCATCGGGGATCGCGCCCCAGCCCATCAGGGTCGGGGTGACCGGGATGTTCAGCAGTTCGGCCAGCTCGACGAGCTGCTCGGAGGCGTTGGCGTTGATGACGCCGCCGCCGGCAATGATCATCGGGCGTTCGGCCGCGACAAGCATGTCCAGGACCTTGTCGATCTGGCCACGGGTTGCTGCCGGCTTGTCGGCCTTCAGCGGCTCGTAGGCGTCGATGTCGAATTCGATCTCTGCCATCTGCACGTTGATCGGCAGGTCAAGCAGGACCGGGCCCGGACGTGCCGAGCGCATGATCTGGAAGGCCTTGGCGAAGGTGCCCGGAACCAGGCCCGGCTCCAGGATGGTCACGGCGTACTTGGTGACCGGCTTGGCGATGGACTCGATGTCCACGGCCTGGAAGTCTTCCTTGTGCAGCTTGTCGGTCGGCGCCTGTCCGGTGATGCAGAGCATCGGGATCGAGTCGGCGATCGCGGCGTACAGGCCGGTGATCATATCGGTGCCGGCGGGACCGGAGGTGCCCAGGCACAGCCCGATCTTGCCGGTGGCACGCGAGTAGCCATCGGCCATGTGGCTTGCGCCTTCCACGTGGCGGGCCAGCGTGTGGCGGATTCCGCCGTGGGCCTTCATGGCCGAGTACAGCGGGTTGATCGCGGCACCGGGAAGGCCGAACGCCTCGGTGGCGCCTTCCTTTTCCAGGATCAGGGCAATAGCGTCTACAGCGCGCATCTTGGTCATGAGTGCTCTTCCTTAAGCTTGCTATCCGGTGACGGCGCCATCTGAAGCGGGCGCACGTCCGGGAAAATTGGGTGAATCACGGGTTCAAAAAGTAGTGCGGGCGCCGACACGCATCAGGGAACGAATGCCGGCGACCGGGTTTGGCCGATGCTCCCCCATGCGGGGGAGCACCGAAACATTAGGAGGCGGAGAGTGCCGCAACCTCTGACTTGCCCGAGAGGCGCTCGACGCCGCGGAACAGGCCCGAGTGGTCAAGTGCGCCGTCGCCGCTCGCGACGGTCGAAGCAACCAGCTGGGCAACCAATGCGCCCAGCGGCAGGATGACGCCGGCTTCGCGGGCCGCGGAGGTCACGATGCCCATGTCCTTGTGGTGCAGGGCCAGGCGGAAACCGGGCTCGAAGGAGCGGTCAAGGATCTTCTGGCCCTTCTGGTCAAGGACCTTGGAGCCGGCCAGTCCGCCACCGAGGACTGTCAGCGCCGCGTCGGTGTCAACGCCGTAGGCCTCGAGGAAGACCACCGCTTCGCTCAGGGCCTGGATGTTGGCGGCAACGATGAGCTGGTTGGCTGCCT
Organism: Micrococcaceae bacterium; assembly: GCA_030540695.1. Classification (GTDB taxonomy): domain Bacteria; phylum Actinomycetota; class Actinomycetes; order Actinomycetales; family Micrococcaceae; genus Paeniglutamicibacter. The sequence continues at coordinate 34,021 of JAUNVO010000007.1, forward strand.
TGACGGTCTGCCCCGAACCGGAGGGTCCCACGTGGACGATGGTCTTGCCCACGCCGTTGAACACTGCCTCGGCGTCGGCAAAGTCGCTTGCCTCGCCGCCGACCATGATGGAGAGGACCCCACCGATGGCACCGGCTTCGCCACCGGAGACCGGGGCGTCAAGCGGGCGGATGCCCTTGGCACGGGCTTCGCCGGCAAGCTGCGCCGCAACGTCCGGGCGGATCGAGGAGAAATCGATCCAGAGTGCGCCTTCCTTGGCGTGTGCGAAGACACCTGCTTCCCCGGTGACAACGCCTTCGACGTCGACGGAGTCCGGGACCATGGTGATGATAACGTCGGCGCCGGCGACGGCCTCTGCAATGTTTGCGGCCCCCGTGCCGCCGGCGGCGACGAGCTTCTGGACGCTTTCCGGGCTGCGGTTGTAGCCCGTGACCTTGAATCCGGCCTTGGTCAGGTTGATGGCCATGGGAAGGCCCATGATCCCGAGACCGATGAAAGCGATGTTCTGGTTGTTCGACATGTTCAGCTCCTGAAGAATGTGGGGGTCGTTGCGGGGAGGAAAGGCTTAGACGTTTTCGCGGATCAACCAGTCGAACGCGGTTTCGCGTTCCTGCTTGTACTCCAGGGCGATGCTGCCCGTGTAGCCGAGTTCGCGGGAGCGGGTGATCCACTCGCCCAGCGGCAGGTTTCCGGTGCCCGGTGCGCGGCGGCCCGGGGCATCGGCGATCTGGATATGGCCGAACTCCGCTGCATGCTGTTCAATCACCGCGGCAACGTCATCGCCATTGACCGACATGTGGTAGAAATCGGCGAGCAGGGCGATGTTCTGGCCGCCTGCCGCCTTGACCTTGTTGACGACCGCCAGTGCGTCGGCGGCGGTCTTCAGCGGGTAGGCCGGGGTTCCGGAAACCGGCTCGATGAGCACCGTGCCACCGATCGAGGCGACGCCTTCGGTGGCTGCGAGCAGGTTCTTGAGTGCCAACTCGTCCTGCTCCTGCGCGGTGTGCTCTTCCTGGCGGTTGCCGTAGAGAGCATTGAAGGACTTGCATCCGGTGGCTTCGCCGATCGCGGCAACCACGGCGATGTTGTCCTTGAATTCCGAGCAGCGGCCCTTCCAGGAGACGAGTCCGCGATCTCCGGCCGGCATGTCGCCCGCGAAGAAGTTCAGTCCGTCGAGCTTGACCCCGGCATCTTTGATCGAAGCGACGAATGCGTCTACTTCATTCTCGCTGGGGACTGCCACGCCAAAGGGCCACCAGAACTCGACGCCATCAAAGCCAGCGGCCTTGGCTGCTGCTGCGCGCTCAAGCACGGGCAATTCGCTGAAGAGGATTGAACAGTTCACGGTGTAGGCCATCATCGGCTCCTAAAGGTCAGTTTCCATGATGTGGAATATGAATATTGCTTTATGAGAACTTTAGCGAGTGG
>JAUNVO010000234.1 GCA_030540695.1 Micrococcaceae bacterium
CGCCGGGCGAACCGTTTCCGGTTGGTCTCCTACCCGACGGCCAAGGGTTGTGCCGCCGCGTACTTCCCCGAGGCGAATGCCCTGGTTCACCGGGACCTGGTGGCCCGGGAATCGAACACCCCCGGGTTTAAGGCCATGATGGTGCGCTTCGTGCCGCATGAATTGGCCCCGGGGCCGACGCTGAACAGCTAGCCAACCTGTTGTATTGCGGGGGGTCTCCCGGGTTTCTTGTTTCGGGAAGGCCTCCCGTTTTGCTGTCCGGGAAGAACCCGCGCCCAGCCGGGGTTATGCCTGTGTCGGGGCACTAGCTGCCCGTGGCGGACTAAGATCGATAGTCTCTGTGTCCGGGGAACCCTCCGTCGGCACCGCACAACTACCTGGCTGGATGGCGAGAGCAACTCATGAGCATGGAAAACGCGGCCTGGCATTCGCTGTGGCGAATGTCGGGTCCCGAGAAGTCCAAGGCATACGCGGAAACGACCCCTCGACGGGTGCTGGCCTTTGCTACAAGCTACAAGAACCGCCTGCTGGTCTTCGTCCTCTTTTCGGTGGTGGCAGCGGTACTTGCGGTGATCACGCCGGTGCTGGCCGGGCGCGTGATCGATGCCATTGTGGACAAGGGCGGAATCCAGGTCGTGGTGAACCTGGCCTTGATCATCGCAGCGGTAGCCGTCGCAGAGTCCGTGGTGTCGCTGGTGGTGCGCTGGTATTCCTCGCGTCTGGGCGAGGGCATCATCTTTGATTTGCGCACAGCGGTCTTTGACCACGTGCAAAAGATGCCCGTTGCCTTCTTCACCCGCACACGTACCGGGGCACTGGTCAGCAGGTTGAACAACGACGTGATCGGCGCCCAGTCAGCGTTCGCCGGCACCTTGTCCGGGCTGGTGTCCAACACTGTTGCCTTGGTGCTGACCGCGGGCGTCATGTTCACCACCTCGTGGCAGGTCACCGCCCTTGCCCTGGTGCTGTTGCCGGTCTTCCTTCTTCCTGCGCGCTACTTCAGCAGGTCCATCGCCCTGCTGCGCAAGGAGTCCGCGGACCTCAACGCCTCCATGGGCAGCCAAATGACCGAACGCTTCTCGGCCCCCGGCGCCACCTTGATCAAGCTCTTTGGCCGTCCTGCCGACGAATCTGCACAATTCGCCTTGCGTGCCGGACGCGTGAGGGACATCGGGGTGAAGATGGCGATGCGCCAGTTCTTCTTCGTCGCGATGCTCACCCTCGTTGCCGCCTTGGCACTGGCCTTGGTTTACGGGCTGGGCGGGGTCTACGCCATACGTGGGCAAATGGCCGCCGGCGACGTCGTGGTCCTGGCGATGCTCCTGACCAAGCTTTACGTTCCACTGACGTCCCTGGCCAACGCGCGGGTGGAAATAACCAGTGCACTGGTCAGCTTCGACAGGGTCTTTGAAATCCTCGACCTCGAACCGCTGATCACCGACGCGCCGGATGCCCGGACGCTGGAGCCGGGCCCGGTCGCGGTGAAGTTCTCCAACGTTTCCTTTGCCTACCCCAGTGCCGAAAAGGTCTCCCTGGCCTCTCTTGAGGATGTCTCCGTGCTTGACGCCAGGGGCGGGGAAACGGTGCTTCACGGGATCGATTTCGAGATCCCCGCCGGGTCCACCGTGGCGCTGGTGGGTTCATCGGGGGCAGGTAAATCCACCATTGCTTCACTCTTGGCACGCCTCTACGATGTGGATTCGGGCTCCGTGGAGTTGGCCGGAACCGACATCCGTGCGCTTCGGCTTGACTCATTGCGCTCGACGGTCTCCATGGTCACCCAGGACGGGCACCTGTTCCACGAAACCATCGGATCCAACCTCCGCTTGGCCAAGCCCGGGGCCAGTGACGAGGAAATCTGGCAGGCCCTGCGACGGGCGCGGCTGGAAGCGACGATTGCCGGACTGCCCGAGGGGCTGGACACCGTGGTGGGGGAGCGCGGGTACCGGCTCTCCGGCGGTGAACGCCAGCGCATGACCATTGCCCGGTTACTGTTGGCAGCCCCCCAGGTAGTCATCCTCGACGAGGCGACGGCTGCACTTGACTCCTCCAACGAGGCGGCAGTGCAGGCCGCCTTGGCCGATGCCCTGGCCGACAGGACGGCCCTGGTGATCGCCCATAGGCTCTCCACCATCCGGTCGGCGGACTTGATACTGGTCATCGAGGACGGACGGATCGCCGAACGCGGCAACCACACTGAGCTTCTGGCAGCCCGTGGCCGCTACGCGGAGCTACACGACACACAATTCGCACAGTGATCCCACGGAACTAGGAATCTAGCAATCCCGGGAGGACCTTCTCCCTGAGCAGTGGTGCAATGTCGGTGCGCCGCAGCGCCGTCACGGGATCGATCCAGAGCATTTCCTCGATTTCCGCCTGGACCACGGGAGTGCGGTTGGTCTGGGCAGCGAAGAGGTGGGCATGTATATCGGTATCCGCTTCGTTGGCTGCGGGGCCGATCCAGTTTCCCATGGACATGACGTCATCGGGGCCGAAGACCAACCCCAGCTCCTCGTGGACCTCACGCAACACCGCTGTCAGCGGACTTTCACCTGGCTCGAGTTTTCCGCCTGGCTGCATGAACATTTGTGTTCCGCTTTTACGCACCAAAAGAATGCGTTTGGAAGGGTCGAGCAGTTGAAGGGCTGCGATCGTAAGAATCTTTGGCATAACTTGAGCTTAACAACCATTAAACACACAGGTGGGAGTGATAACGTGCTTGGTGGATAGGTCTCAGTGCGTGATTTCCGTTTAGCAATGGAAGCCGGAGCCGATCCGGCCAGGACGTTATGTTCGACTGAAGCGCATGAGCCGAAAGGCCAGCGCGCCAGGCAAGGCCAGTGGGGGATCAAATGCAGATCTACAAATGGAGAATTGATGCAGCGGGGCACCAACTTAGGCCGACTCGGGGATTTTAATCAGGCGGTCATCTTTGAATCGATTCGCCGTGCGGTTGATGGGGTCAGCCGCGTAGAGCTTGCCGGCTCCACGGGCCTCTCCCCACAAACGATTTCAAACGTTGTGCGCCGGCTGCTGGATGAGGGCCTGGTCCGTGAGGACCGGACGATCGTTTCGGGCCCGGGCAAGCCGCGCACCGTCCTGGAACTTGAAGCCAACCGCATGGTCGCCGTGGGCATCCACCTCGATCCCGGTGTCATCACCGTGGTGATGTTGAACCTGCGCGGTGAAACCCTGCATTCTCGCCGTGTGGACATACCCGCCGTCGAGGTTCCGCAGAAGACCATCGAGGCCATGGTTCAGACCGTGGATGAGATCATTTCGGAATCCGGTGTTCCACGTACGCACGTCCTCGGCGTAGGCGTGGTGGTCCCCGGACCGCTGGATCCCGTGCGGGGGGTCATGATCGATCCGCCGTTGCTCGATGGCTGGAAGGACGTGGAGATACTTGAGCCGCTGCAGCGCCTGCTCAAGCTCGACGTCGTGCTCGAGAAGGACACGATTGCCGCCGCCATCGCCGAACAGTGGAAGAGCAACGACGCCGAACGCGATAATTTCCTCACGATGTACGTCGGTGCCGGAATCGGGGCCGGCATGGTCCTGAACGGAGAAGTCCACCGCGGCATCAGCAACAACGCCGGCGAGATCGGTCACTACTCGACGGGGGTCGTGGCCCAGGAATGCACCATTTGCCTGCGCAACGACTGCCTGCATGCATCCTTGTCCTTCAACTTGATCGCACAAAATGCTCGCGCACTGGGCCTGAACCTGACGGTTCCCGATGAAGGCACCGCCGAGGAACGCGCATCGGGCATGAGCGAAATCGTGACGATGGCGAAATCGGGGAACGAAAACGCCATTCAGCTGATTCGTGAATGCATGGGCCACGTGGGCCAGGTGACCGGCCAATTGTGCAACACCCTCGACATCGGCCTGGTGATCATGGCGGGACCGCTGTGGTCGGAGGTCGGGGAGTGGTGCCTTGATGAGGTGCGTGCAATCATCAACGAGCGCTTCAACTCCAAAAACGTCCACGCCATCGAGGTTCGTTCCTCCACGTTGGGCCATGAAGTGGGAGCCATTGGCGGGGCTTGCGCCATCATGGATGCAAGCCTCTCTCCCAAAGCGGCAGCATTGTTGTTGCGCTAAACGGTCACTTATTGCGCCAATGGGTCGTTGGAAGTCGCTTCCGATGACCCATTGGCCGACCGCAGGTAACTCAGTTGACAATCTATGTCCAATGGATTTAGATGACCGTTAAGAGTTGGTTGCATCTGAGCTGCCCACCGTTGTTTGCGTGAGAGTTTTCTTTGTCCGCAAATCCAGCGCGTGGGGGAACGGCAGGTCGGTTGCTGGGGGCCCGGCTCTTATCGCCGTCGACCGGTGCCGTGGGATGTAATGGGAGTTATCCCACGGTTTCACCGGTCGACGGCATCCACCCAAGCACACTTTTCAGCGAGTTGATCCAGTGCGTCCTCGCCGGATGCTGCTTCGCAATCGTACGTGCGTTGGGGAGGGTTCACCCCCGGTGTCCCGGTCCGGGAAACGTCCTTTTGCCGACCAGTCAGGATCTTGCGTAGTGGCCCAGTCGCTTTGAAGTCATCGGAGTAGATTCAATCATTGGATATATCCGTCGTTCATGTCGGTCCTTAAGCGCCGCACGACCTGCCTCAAGGCAGGTCGTGCATTGGCTGGTGCCCCTGACCGGAATTGAACCGATGGCCTACTCTTTAGGAGAGAGTCGCTCTA
>JAUNVO010000235.1:0-1570 GCA_030540695.1 Micrococcaceae bacterium
TCGCCCACGCGACGCGAAATCAACAAGGCCGCCACACGCCAGGCCATCGTGCACGCCGCGTTCGAGCAACTTCAGGCCACGGGGTACGACACCCTGACCGCCGAATCCATTGCCGATGCCGCAGGCGTCTCGCGCCGCACCTTCTTCAACTACTTTCCCTCCATCGAAGCCGCGCTGAACGAGCCGACCAAGCTCCTGCTCGAGAACGCCGTCGCGGTGCTCGATGAAATGGATCCGGAACTCGACCTGCTTTCGGCCGCGGTGGGCGCCGTGGAATCCCTCGTCGACCCCGCCCTCCTGGAACCAATCGCGAGCCTTTACCTGCTGGTGGATGAGCACCCGCAGATGGCCAGGATGCAACTTGAGGCGTGGAACGACTGTGCCGGTGCGCTCACCGAGATCATCACGGAGCGAACCCAGCACGGAACCCCGCTGGCGGCCTCGGTCTTTGCCCATTGCGTCGTCGGGGCGGGCAAGGCCGCTTTCGCCCAGTGGTCCCGCGAACTTGCCGGCGAGCCGGATCCGGTCGATCCGCGCCGCACCAAGGTGCTACGTGCCACCCTCGCCGAGGCCATCGCCCAAGTGCGCGACGGTTTCCCCTCCCTGCAGCAACGCGCCGCGCACCACCGAAAGGCCCAGGACTAACCATGGCTTCATTCCTTTACCGCTTGGGCGCCCTGGCCTACCGCCGTCGCTGGATGGTGTTGGGCATCTGGACCGTCGCGCTCCTGGTCATCGGGCTCAGTGCCGGAGCCTTCATGGGCAAGCTCACCAACACCTTCTCCATCCCCGGAACCGAGACCCAACGCACGCTGGACCGAATGAAGGTGGAGATGCCAGAGCTTGCCGGAGGCACCGGTTCCATTGTCTTCCGCACCCAGGACGGCAAGGAACTCAGCACCGCGCAACGTGAAGCCGTGGAATCCTCGCTGGATGATCTGGCCGGGCAGTCGGAGGTCACCGAGGTCGCCAAGCCCTTCGAGGTGCAGGACCAGCTCGATGAGGCCGAGGCGCAACTCGCCGAGGGGCAGGCAACACTGGACAAGGCGGCCAAGGACCTCGAGGAAGGCAAGAAGAAGCTCCCCGAGGGCAAGGAGGAGATCAAGAAGGCACAGGCCGAGATCGATGCGGGCCGCCGTCAACTGGAGGCGGCCAAGACCGAACTCGCCGACGGCCAGGCCCAGCTCGATGCCGGGAGGGCCACGCTCGATGCCTCCGCCAAAGAGCTTGCAGCCGGGGCGGCAACGCTCAAGAGCGGGCAGGGCCGGCTCGCAGCGGCCCAAAGCCAATGGGACGCGGGCAACAGCAAATACCGGGACGGCGCCAAGCAGGTCGCCGACGGGCGCAAGGCACTGGCTGCGGGCCAGGCCAAGCTCGATGCCAACGCCAAGAAGATTGCTGCCGGCCGTGCCGAGCACAAGGCCGGCATGAAGAAGATACTGGGCGGCGAAAGCCGCGCCACCGTCGAAAAGCAGCTGGCCCAGGCCAAGAAGGATGCCACCGACGGATTGAAACAGGCCAACGCGGGACTCAAAAAGATCGACGCCGGCATCGCGCAGGCCGAACAGGG
>JAUNVO010000235.1:1670-4702 GCA_030540695.1 Micrococcaceae bacterium
GCACTGGACTCGGCCAAGGCCGAGCTGGAGTCCGGGGCCAAGAAGCTTGCCGCCGGCCAAAAAACCCTGGACACGCAGAAGGCCGAACTGGACGCGGCAGCAGCCAAGCTGCCCGCTGCCAAGAAACAGCTTGATGCCGGCGCCAAGGAACTGGCCACCAACCGCGCCAAGCTCGAGGCCGCCGCCTCCAAGATCTCCGCCGGTGAAGCGCAGCTGCGTGCAGGCCGCGCCGAGCTGGAGGAAAACGCCGCCAAGCTGGCAGCCGGCCAGCAGGAAGTCGATAAGAACCAGGCCGCACTGGACGCCGGGCAAAAGACCCTCGACGAGCAGGCCGCGGGGCTGCCCGATGCCGCCAGGAAGCTTGAACAGGGCGCCAAGGACCTGGCCGCCGGACAATCGGACCTGGAATTCGCCAAACGACAGGCCGGTGCGTCCACCGGCATGCGCTTTGTCTCCGCCGATGGTTCCACCGCGGTCGCCCATGTGACGTTCGTGGGCCAAACCGACTCGCTGACCAGCGAGCAGCGGGCGGACATCCAAGCCATCGCCGTGGGACCCGAGGCTGCCGGGGTGGAGGTCCTCTTCTCCAAGGAGATCCTCCAGGACCTTTCCTCGATCTTCGGTGCCGCCGAGATCATCGGACTGGCGGTTGCCGCGGCGGTGCTGCTGATCATGCTTGGCACCCTCGTCGCCGCGGGCCTCCCGCTGCTGATGGCCGTGCTCGGCGTGGGGGCCGGCGTGGGCGGAACCCTCGCCCTGTCCTCGGTGATCGAAATGGCATCGATCACCCCCGCCCTGGCGCTGATGCTGGGATTGGCGGTGGGAATCGACTATTCGCTGTTCATCGTCCACCGGCACCGCCGCCAACTGCTCGACGGGGTTCCGGTGGGTGAATCCATCGCCCGGGCCACCGGGACCAGCGGCAACGCCGTGGTCTTCGCCGGACTCACCGTGGTCATCGCGCTTTCCGCGCTGGCCGTTCCCGGCCTGCCGTTCCTGAGCGTGCTTGGTCTCTCGGCCGCATTCACCGTGATGATGGCGGTGCTCATCGCCATCACGCTCACCCCCGCGCTGCTGGGGTTCATCGGAACCAAACTGATCTCCAAGCGGGCATGGGCCCGTGCCGGGACCGGCGGGAGCGGGTCGCAGGCACCGCGCAACGATGCGGGAAATCGCGGTTGGGGCGCGAAAGTCACCCGCCACCCGTGGATCGCGACCATCGCCGGAATCGCCGTGCTCGCCATCGTGGCCCTTCCGGCCACGCAATTGCGCACCGCGTTGCCCGACGGAAGCGCCGAACCGGTGGATTCGGGTGCCTACAAGGCATATGAGCAGATGAGCGACGCATTCGGCGCCGGCTTCAATGGCCCGCTGCTGGTGCTCGCTGACTTGCCGCCGGACCTTGATGCGCGCGGCGCCGATGAAGCGAACCTTGATGTCGCCGATCAGCTGCGCTCCATGCCCGGCGTGGTGGCCGCGATCCCCGTGCAGGTCAACGACGAGAGGAACCTGGGCGCCATCCAGGTGATCCCCGCCGAGGGCCCGGCCAGCGCCGAGACCGAGGAGTTGGTGCACCGGCTCCGCGACGCTGCCGGGAGCATCGAGCAAGAGACCGGCGCGCATATCGCGGTCACCGGACAGGTCGCCGCACAGGTGGATGTCTCGGAGAAGCTCGCGGAGGCGCTGCCGCCCTACATCGGGATCGTGGTGGGCCTCTCGCTGATCCTGCTGCTGCTGGTGTTCCGCTCGGTGGTGGTTCCGCTGCTGGCCACCGTGGGCTTCCTGCTCTCGCTGGCGGCGGCATTCGGTGCAACCGTCGCGGTCTACCAGTTCGGCTGGCTGGGCAGCGTGTTCGACGTGAACGTGCCCGGGCCGATCATGAGTTTCCTGCCGATCCTGCTCACCGGGATCCTCTTCGGGCTGGCCATGGACTACCAGGTGTTCCTGGTCGCCGGGATGCGCGAGTCCTTTGTCCACGGGCAACCGGCGCGTGCCGCCGTGCGCTCCGGCTTCGCCCACGCCGCCCCGGTGGTCACCGCCGCCGCGTTGATCATGACCAGCGTGTTCGCCGGGTTCGTGTTCTCCCACCTGACGATGATCCGCGCGATCGGGTTCTCGCTGGCCATCGGTGTGCTCTTTGACGCGTTCATCGTGCGCATGACGTTGACCCCGGCCATCATGCACCTGCTGGGACACCGTGCGTGGTACATCCCGCGCTGGCTGGATCGCATCCTTCCGGACGTCGATGTGGAGGGCTCAAAGATCGCCGCGCTTTCCGAGGCACGGGGCACCCGTGAGGACCACGGCTCCGATGGCCCTTTCCCGCCCTCCACCCGGGATACGGTTGATGCATGAGCCAACACCCCAAGCACAGCGCCAGCACCATTAGCCCAGCCACCGATCCCCGCGGGGAGATCGAGAACCCCGAGGACCTTCCTTTGCTGGTGCTGGCCTCGGCCTCACCGGGCCGGGCCAAGGTGCTCACCGACGCCGGCATCGACTTCGCCATCCAGGTCTCCGCGGTGGACGAGGAATCCGCCTTGGCAAGTGCCGTGGAGCGTTTCGGCGAGCTGGGTCCTGCTGATACCGCGTTGCTGCTGGCCAAGTCCAAGGCCGAGGACGTGGCGGGGCTGGACAGCACCGACGGCGCAGTGGTGCTGGGGTGCGATTCGGTGTTCGAATTCGAGGGAACCGCCTACGGCAAGCCCTACACCGCGGAGATCGCCACCGAGCGCTGGACCGCCATGAGCGGAAAATCCGGCATCCTGCATACCGGTCACTGGTTGATCGACAATCGCTCCGAGGAAGACGGGGACGGCGGCAGCGGTGCGACGATCGGCGCGGTTTCCTCCGCCCGCGTGGACTTCGAGAACGTCGGCTCCGAGGAAATCGCTGCCTATGTCGCAACCGGAGAACCGCTGCCGTGCGCCGGCGGGTTCACCCTTGACGGGCGCGGGGCCGCTTTCATCCGCGGCATCGAGGGCAACCCACACACCGTGATCGGGCTGAATGTCGCCACCTTGCGCGAGCTT
>JAUNVO010000008.1:0-32040 GCA_030540695.1 Micrococcaceae bacterium
TTCCACACCGATTCGCTGCGCGCTGCCGACGGTCTTCCTGGACCTCCGCATCGAGTCGCGGATCGCGCGCACGGCGGTGGAACTGGCCCAGGAAACATCGATCACCGCGGCCGGCCCACAGGCCCCGGTCCGAAGCCACCGCCGTTGCTCCTTGCCGGCGCAGGGAGGCTAGACGAAGACCGCCAGCAACATCGTCAGCAGCAGGCCGACCACCGAAATCAGGGTTTCCATCACCGACCAGGTCTTGATCGTTTCCCAGATGGTCATCCCGAAGTACTCCTTGACCAGCCAGAACCCCGCATCGTTAACGTGGGAGAAGAACAGCGATCCGGCCCCGACCGACAGGACCACCAGCGCCAATTGGGCAGGCGGCAGGCCAGACGCCAGCGGGGCGACGATGCCCGCCGCCGTCACGGTGGCCACGGTGGCCGAACCGGTGGACACACGGATCAGCACCGCAACGATCCAGCCCAGCACCAACGCGGAAAGGCTCAAGGCCACGGCGACCTTCCCGATCGCCAGGCCGGTGCCGCCATCGACGAGGACCTGCTTGAATCCGCCGCCCGCGCCGACGATGAGCATGACTCCGACGATGGGCAGCAGGCTTTCACCGATCTTCTTGCCCAAGGTCTTGGCGCCGAAGCCAACCGCCGTGCCGAAGGTGACCATGGCCAGCAACACCGCGATCAGCAGGGCCACCACGGGGTCACCGACGATGTTCAGCACCTTGTACGGGGCGCCGTCCGGGTCAAGCCACAAATCCGCCGCTGCCTTGAGCAACATCAGGACCACCGGGGAGAGCACCGTGAACAGCGTCCAGCCGAATGAGGGAACGCGTGTTGCCTCCGGGTCCTTCGCGCCCTCGGGGTGTCCTGTTTCCGCGGACGTGCCGGTGTGGTGCTTGCCCTTCTTGGTGGCGGTGGTGGTTCCGCCCGTGGCGCCCTGGGCCTCCGGGGCGGTGCCGGCGGCGGCACCCACGAAGGAGAGCCCGGCGCCGGCCGGGCCGATCGGGACCCAACGGGCCGCCAGGTGGCTGAAGAGCGGACCGGCGATCGCCACCGTCGGGACGGCAATCAACAGGCCAAGGGCCAGGGTGATACCGATGTCGGCATGCAGGATCCCGACGGCCGCCACCGGGCCGGGGTGCGGCGGGATGAAGCCGTGCAGGACGGACAGGCCGGCCAACGCCGGGATGGCCAGCAGCATCGCCGGGCCCTTGGAGCGGTGCACGGCAAGCATGATGACCGGGACCAGGAGGACCAACCCGACCTCGAAGAACATCGGGATGCCGATGATTCCGGCGATCAACGCCATCTTCCACGGAAGGGACGCCTTGCTGCCATGGAGCAGCGTGTCAACGATCTTGTCGGCGCCGCCGGAGTCGCCGAGCAGCTTGCCCAGCATGGCCCCCAACGCGATCAGCACCCCGACGTATCCCAGGACGCCGCCGACCCCGGTCTCATAGGACTTGGTGACGGTATCCAGCGGGATGCCGGAAAAGATCCCGACCAGCAACGCGGCGATGGTCAAGGCCAGGAAGGCGTGCATCTTGGCCCAGATGATCAAGACGACCACCAGTGCGATGCCCAAGGCCGCGACGATGATCACCAAGGTGTCGTGGGAATCCCACGGTTCATTCATTTTGTCTGTGGTTGCATCGGCAAGGATGCCAACGGCCATGCTCAGGGTATTCATGGTTCTTCCGTTCAGGTACGGGTATCCAGTCCCAGTTCATCGATGATGGCTTGGGTGATGTGTTCCGGTGAGGGTCCGATGTCGATCTCCACGGACGGTTCGTCCCCAGCGGGTTCCTCGAGGTCGGCGAATTGGCTATCCAACAGGCTCGTGGGCATGAAATGCCCGTGCCTCGCCGCCATGCGCTCCCCGATCAGCTTCCTGGACCCCGCAAGGTAGACGAAAAGGACTCCCGTGCCCCGGCGATCGAGCACATCGCGGTAGGAGCGCTTCAACGCCGAACACGTGATGATGCCGTTCTTCCCGGCGTCGAGTTCCTTTTCGATCCAGTCGGCGACTTTTTCCAGCCACGGCCAACGGTCCTCGTCGGTCAGCGGGTGCCCGGCATGCATCTTGTCGACGTTTGATTGCGGGTGAAGCTCGTCGCCCTCTTCGTAGTCCCAGCCCAGATGCCGTGCCAGCAATTCGGCGACGGTGGTCTTCCCGCAGCTTGAGACCCCCATGAGAACCAATACCCGTGGATCATCTGCAGCTGCCGCGCCCGTGTCGCCCATATGCCCATGATGGCACCGCGGGCTGCCAAAGTCAGCAGCTGTTTGCGGGAGTTTTTACACGGGCCCTTGCCGCCCCGTCCCGCTGCGCGGGTGCTACGAGCTGCGCCCCAGGGTTCGGGAGACCGAATGCACCAACGCCTCCAACGGTCCGCGCCGGCCCATGATCTTCAGCATGAGCCCGAACACCAGGCAGGCGACGGCATAGGCGATGAATACCGTGGTGTCCGCGGTGCCCGCACTCACCCCATCGAGCAGGTCCAGTGCCACCAGGTGTCCGGCATAGAGCGTGAGCGTGGCCGCGCCGGCCCCGGTCAGGGGCCACAGCAGCATCTCCCCGGCCTTGGAGAACAAGGCGGTGAGCGCCATGCACAACAGTTGTGCGGCGCCAAGGACCGCCAGGGCGCAGCCGGTCACATGCAGCACATCCAGCGGGGCACCGGAATGGGGCGCGGAAATCCCCAGGAACCAGCGGCTCTCCATGGCCCCGTCAAGTCCCTGTCCGGTCACCAACCCCGTGCGCAGTTCCCCGGAGGTGGCCCCGGTCGCCAGAACCAGGGAGTCCAGCGCGCCGGGGGAGGCGAGCAGCCATCCCGAGAGCAGCTTCGCGCCCACCGCCAACGCAGCCCCGCCCACCGCCAACGCCAGGGCGACCGGCGGGCGTCCCAGCGCCAGGCGCCCCACGCACAGCCCGGCGAGGATGAAACCGAACCAGATCACCAACGGGTAGTAGCCGGTGACAAACACGTCGGCGAGGAACACCTTGGGGGTTGCCAGGTCCTGGGGCAGCGGGGAGGCGCCCAGCCGGTACGGATCCATTGACCCGCCAAGCCAGGGACGCAGCAGGTAGAAGGCCAGCGGGGAGAGCAGCAACCAGCCGGCGGCCCAGAACCCCAAGGTGCGGGCACGGGCGCCCAGGAACGGGATCGCGAAGAGGAACAGCAATCCGTAGTGCACCAGGATCACCGCCACACCGCTTTCCAGCATCCCCAGCCCCAACCCCAGCACGAAGACCAGCACCGCGCGCACGGCCACCGCGCGGCGCACCTGCGCCAACCGGGCACCGCCAAGACGCGACCGGCCACCGGAAAGCAGCGCGAGCCCGACCCCGGCCAGCAGCACGAACAGTGCCGAAGACCGTCCGGCGAAAAGCCCGGCCGCCCACGTGGGTTCCGTTTCCCCCGCCCCGGTGGCCAGGGCCAGCGGCAGGATGTGCACCGCAACCATGCCCAACAATGCAAGCCCGCGTGCGGCATCGACACCGGCGATGCGGGTGCCGATGCCGGTTCCGGCCCCGGGGGCGCTCCGTGCGCCGGCAACGGGGGAGGAGAAATGCGTCATCTTTACAGCCTAAAGGCATGGCCCGAATCATCCCTTGGTGCGCGCAAAGTGTAACGTTGGTGTCATGGCTGAAACTGCGTTGCATACCCCGGGCAAGAATTACACCTTCGGAACCGTGCTCACCGCCATGGTGACCCCTTTCAAGGACAACGGGGAGGTCGACTACGCCTCGGCCGCGAAGCTGGCCACCAAGCTCGTCGACGAGGGCTGCGACGGACTGGTCGTCACCGGGACCACGGGGGAGACCTCGACCTTGACGGACCCGGAAAACATTGAGATGTTCGCCACCGTCGTCAAGGCCGTCGGGGATCGTGCCTCGGTGCTGGCGGGCTCGACCACCAATGACACCGCGCACTCGATCAGGCTTTCGCTGGCCGCCAAGGAAGCAGGGGTCCACGGCATCCTGGTGACCGCCCCGTACTACAACAAGCCCTCCCAGGCAGGGGTGATTGCCCATGTCGAGGCCATCATCGACGCCGTGCAGCTTCCGGTGATGCTCTATGACATCCCGGGACGCTCGGGAATCGCGATGGCGCCGGAGACCATCATCGCCCTGGCCGATAACCCGTTGGTCGTTGCCCTGAAGGACGCGAAGGCCGACTACCAGTCGACCACCACCGTGCTGGCGAACACCGACCTGGATGTCTACTCGGGGGACGACGGGCTGACCCTGCCGCTGATGGCCGCGGGCGCCGTCGGCGTGGTCTCGGTCAGCGCTCACGTTGCCGCAGCCAAGTACCGCACCCTGGTCGATGCGATGCTCGCCGGGGACCTGGCCACCGCACGGGCCACGCACTTTGAGCTGGACCCGATCCAGCGCGCCGTGATGGGCCACGCCCAGGGCGCCGTCGTGGCAAAACACATACTTCACTGGCAGGGTGTCCTGCCGAACACCGTGGTCCGGCTGCCGCTTGTGGCACCGTCGGAAACGGAACTCGAATCCATCCGCACCGATTTGCGCGAGGGCGGATGGGAGCTCTAGAAAGGTAAGTAATTCATGACCGATTCCTCCAACGTGGGCACCGATACGGTGCTGCACAACCTCCCGCCGAAGCTGGCCAAGGGAACCCTGCGCATTGTGCCGCTCGGTGGCCTGGGCGAGATCGGGCGGAACATGGCCGTCTTCGAAATCGATTCCAAGCTGCTGATCGTCGACTGCGGACTGCTCTTCCCCGAGGAGCACCAGCCCGGCGTGGACGTCATCCTGCCCGATTTCAGCTACATCAAGGACCGCCTCGATGACATCGTCGGCGTCGTGCTCACCCACGGCCACGAGGACCACATCGGTGCCGTGCCGTACCTTTTGCGCCTGCGCAACGACATCCCGCTGATCGGCTCGCGGCTGACCCTTGCGCTGATCTCCGCCAAGCTGGAGGAGCACCGCATCAAGCCGGTGCTGCGCCAGGTCGCCGAGGGCGACGTGGAGAGCTTCGGCCCGTTCGAGACCGAATTCGTGGCCGTGAACCACTCGATCCCGGACGCGCTTGCCGTGTTCATCCGCACCAGTGCCGGCTCCGTGCTGCACACCGGTGACTTCAAGATGGACCAGCTGCCCCTGGACGGGCGCATCACCGACCTGCGCCACTTCGCCCGCCTGGCCGACGAGGGCGTGGATCTGTTCATGACCGACTCCACCAACGCGGATGTCCCCGGCTTCACCACCGCGGAAAAGGAAATCGGCCCGGTGCTCGAGGGGCTCTTCGGCCAGGCGCGCAAGCGCATCATCGTCGCCTCCTTCTCCTCGCACATGCACCGCGTGCAGCAGGTCATCGACGCCGCCCAGATCCACGGGCGCAAGGTCGCCTTCATCGGGCGTTCGATGGTGCGCAACATGACCATCGCCGAGAAGCTTGGCTACCTGCACATCCCCGCCGGGATCCTGGTGGACATGAAGAACGTGGACAAGCTGCCGGACAACAAGGTGGTGCTGATGTCCACCGGTTCGCAGGGCGAGCCGATGGCGGCCCTCTCGCGCATGGCCACCGGCGACCACCGCATCCAGGTGGGACCCGGCGATACGGTCATCCTGGCCTCCTCGCTGATCCCGGGCAACGAGAACTCGGTATTCCGCGTGATCAACGGCCTGATGCGCCTGGGCGCGGACGTGATCCACAAGGGCATGGCCAAGGTGCACGTCTCCGGGCACGCCTCGGCCGGCGAGCTGCTCTACTGCTACAACATCGTCCAGCCGCTGAACGTGATGCCGGTGCACGGGGAAACCCGCCACCTGATCGCCAACGCACGCCTGGCCGCCCAGTCCGGCGTGCCGGCGGAGAACGTGTTGCTCACCGAGGACGGCTCGGTCGTTGACCTCAAGGACGGCGTGGCCAAGCTGGTGGGCCAGGTCGACTGCGGGTTCGTCTACGTCGATGGCTCCAAGGTCGGCACCATCACCGACGAGGACCTCAAGGACCGCGTCACCCTGGCCGAGGAGGGTTTCATCTCGGTGATCTCGGTGATCAACCGCCAGACCGGCCAGCTGATCTCCGGGCCCGAGATCCACGCCCGCGGCGTGGCCGAGGACGACTCGGTCTTCGACGAGATCAAGCCGAAGATCGCCCAGGCCATCGAGGAAGCGGTGCGCAACAACCCGACGCACACCGCCGCGCAGCTGCAGCAGGTGGTGCGCCGGGTGATCGGTTCATGGGTTTCGCGCAAGCTGCGCCGCAAGCCGATGATCGTCCCGGTGGTGCTCGAGGCTTAGTCGCCCGGCTCACAACAGGTGTGAAGGCCCCCGCCGTTCCGTGCCCCGGCACGGTGCGGCGGGGGCCTTCGTGCGTGTAAATCCGTCCCGGTGGCCCCGCTTCCCTGTAACCTAGGGGCTATGGCCACCAGCACTCCCTCCAAGAAACCCAAGGCCTCGGGCCGTTCCACGGGCGGCTCCGGGGGCACGTCCAAGACCACCCGCAGCACCAAGGCAACACCCGCGCCCATCGAACACGACTTCCCGTTGCCGGTGCGCATGGTGCGTGCCGCCTGGATGGGCATCGCCCGCGTGATGGCCGGCGCGTTCCGCAAGATCGGACGCGACGTGCACCCGCCCTACGAGGTGCGCCGCGACGGCACCGGGCTCTTTTTGGTCCTCATCGCCATCATCATCGCCTCGGTGGAGTGGTGGGGGTTGCGCGGGGTCGGCTGGTATGGCACCTTCGTGCACTCGGTCGCCGGAGGCACCTTCGGGTTCATGGCCACCTTGATGCCCCCGATCCTGCTGATCGGGGCGATCCGGCTCTTCCGCTGGCCCGAGGAACACCGGGCGAACAACCGCGTGGGCATCGGCCTGGCCCTTGCCTCGATCGCCGGATCCGGGATCTGCCACGTGGCCGGGGGACTTCCGGGCATCGCCGCGCCCTTCGACGAGCTCTGGGCTGCAGGCGGGATGCTCGGGGCACTGGCCACCGTTCCGCTGGCCGGGCTCATCACCGTCCCCGGGGCGCTGGTTGCCATGATCGCGCTGGCGCTGCTGAGCCTGATGATCCTTACCGCCACCCCGTTCAGGCACATCCCCGCGCGTTTGCGCGAGGGCTACGAGAAGCTCATGGGTCAGTCCCTTCAGGATGCGAACACCGCCGGGGTGGACCTGGGGGCCACGGACCACGACCAGTCCTACCTCTACGACGAGGCCAAGCCCGCCAAAAAGCCGCGCAAGAAGATGCGGCTTTTCGGCAAGGACCGCGACGAAGACAACAACCAGGGCCAGGCCGCCGATGACTACACCCGGGACATCGCCTACGACCAGGCCGTGATCACCGACGACTACACCCAGGCGCCGGCACCGGGGGAGAACCCCGAGGACCTGTACTCCGAGGCCGTGGACACCGCCCACGAGGAACCGGCGATCCGCCCGGGGGTGCGCCGTCCCACCAAGGACGAGCGCGAACGCGCCGCCATCATGGACGCCGTCGGGCTGGGCGCCGAGCCCGAGGCCGACACCCAGGCGATGAGCGCCATCGACCTGTCCTCCTACGATGCGAACGCCACCATGGCGGTCCCGCACACCCCCGTCGCCCAGCCGGCCGCGCTGCCCCCGATCCCGGCGCGCACCGAGCAGCTCCAGCTCTCCGGGGACGTCGCCTACACCCTTCCGGCCTCCGACTTCCTGCCCGCAGGCCCGCCCTCGAAGGAACGCTCCGCGGCCAACGACGCGGTCGTCGCCGCGCTGACCGACACCCTTGACCAGTTCAAGGTCGATGCCAAGGTCACCGGGTTCTCCCGCGGCCCCACGGTCACCCGGTATGAGATCGAGCTGGCCCCGGGCACCAAGGTCGAGCGCGTCACCGCATTGAGCAAGAACATCTCCTACGCGGTGGCCTCCTCGGATGTGCGCATCCTCTCCCCGATCCCGGGCAAGAGCGCGATCGGCATCGAGATCCCCAACGCCGACAAGGAAATCGTCGTGCTCGGCGATGTGCTGCGCAGCCACAACGCGCGCAAATCCGAGCACCCGATGGTCATGGGCGTGGGCAAGGACGTCGAGGGCGGCTTCGTCGTGGCGAACCTGGCCAAGATGCCCCACCTTTTGGTGGCCGGTGCCACCGGCGCGGGCAAGTCCTCGTTCGTGAACTCGATGATCACCTCCATCCTGATGCGCGCGACCCCCGACGAGGTCCGGATGGTGATGGTGGACCCCAAGCGCGTGGAACTCACCGCCTACGAGGGCGTCCCGCACCTGATCACCCCGATCATCACCAACCCCAAGAAGGCCGCCGAGGCGCTGCAGTGGGTGGTGCGCGAAATGGACACCCGCTACGACGATTTGGCCAACTTCGGCTACAAGCACATCGATGACTTCAACAAGGCGGTGCGCAACGGCAAGGCCGTCCCGCCCGAGGGCTCCAAGCGCATCATGAAGCCCTACCCGTACCTGCTGGTGATCGTTGACGAGCTCGCCGATTTGATGATGGTCGCCCCGCGCGACGTCGAGGACTCGATCGTGCGCATCACCCAGCTCGCCCGTGCCGCCGGCATCCACCTGGTGCTGGCCACCCAGCGCCCCTCGGTCGACGTGGTCACCGGGCTGATCAAGGCCAACGTGCCCTCGCGGATGGCCTTTGCCACCTCCTCGGTCACCGATTCGCGCGTGGTGCTCGACCAGCCCGGGGCGGAAAAGCTGCTGGGCCAGGGTGACGCGCTCTTCCTGCCGATGGGCACCTCCAAGCCCATGCGTGTGCAGGGGGCCTGGGTCACCGAGTCCGAGATCGCCTCGGTCGTCGAACACGTCAAGGGCCAGCTGAAGGCCGAATACCGCCACGACATCGCCGTGGAGGCCCCCAAGAAGCAGATCGACGACGACATCGGCGATGACCTGGAACTCTTGCTGCAGGCCACCGAGCTGGTGGTGACCACGCAGTTCGGTTCCACCTCGATGCTCCAACGCAAGCTGCGCGTGGGCTTCGCCAAGGCGGGCAGGCTCATGGACCTGCTTGAATCCCGCGGCGTGGTGGGACCCTCGGAGGGCTCCAAGGCCCGCGACGTGTTGGTCAAGCCCGATGACCTTCCCGAGGTCCTGGCGGCGATGCGCGGGGACGAGGCAAGTGCCGGGGATGCCGTGCCGTCCGCGCAGGAGGCCGCCTTGGCGGAGAACGCGAACGCGAACCACTACGGCACCGACCTGGTCGCCGAGGACCTGGATAACCGCGCCGCGGCCGTTGAGTACCACGACGGCGCGGAGGAACCGGGGTCGGAAGACGCCTGGAACCTTACCGGAAGGTAGCCTAGTAGCGTGACTGAAACCCCTGCAAACCCGCCCGCAGCCCCCGTCCCGAACCTGAACATCGCCAATGTGCTCACCACGCTGCGCATCATCATGGTCCCGTTCTTCGTTTGGGCCCTGGTGGCCGACGAATCGGCGTACGGATGGATGCGGTGGGTGGCCGTGGCGATCTTCGCCGTGGCCATGTACACCGACAAGCTCGACGGTGACCTGGCCCGCAGCCGCGGGCTGATCACCAACTTCGGAAAGATCGCGGACCCGATCGCCGACAAGCTGCTCACCGGCTCCGCACTGGTGATGTTCTCGATCCTCGCTGAGCTTCCCTGGTGGATCACCATCGTGATCCTGGTGCGTGAATGGGGCATCACGTTGATCCGCTTCGTGGTCATCCGCTACGGGGTGATGGCCGCCTCGCGCGGCGGCAAGCTCAAGACGGTGCTGCAGACCGCCGCGATCCTGCTCTACCTGCTGCCCGTCACACACACCATCGCGTGGCTGGGGATCGCCGCATTCATCGTGATGCTGCTGGCCCTGGCCATCACCGTGATCACCGGCCTGGACTACCTCATCAAGGCATGGGCCCTACGTGCCTCCGCGACCAGCGGGAATGCCCCACGCAGCTAACGGGCAGCCACCGGGCACCGCCGGCTGCCATCGAGACACCAAGGAAAGACCAGCATCCATGAATGGTTCCCAGGTTTCAACCAACTGCGCGGAACGCGCCCGGGCCGTGGTCGCCTCCGCCACCGCGGCGCAGGTGAAGCTGGCAACGGCGGAATCGCTGACCGCCGGAATGATCGCCGCCACCCTCGCCGAGGTGCCCGGAGCGTCCGTGGTGCTCACCGGCGGTGTCATCAGTTACGCGAACTCCGTGAAGACGCGGGTGCTGGGCGTGGAGCCCGGACTGCTGGACACCAATGGGTCCGTTGACGGTGAGGTGGCACGGCAGATGGCCGCCGGGGCCCGCACGGTGTGCGGGGCGGATCTGGCAGTCTCGGCAACCGGCGTCGCCGGTCCGCAGGCCCATGACGGCAAGGAGGTGGGCACGGTGTTCATCGGCTATGCAACGGACACCGAGAGCGGTTTCACCGAGCACCACTTTGCCGGGGACCGGGCACAGATCCGCGCCCTGAGCACACTCGCGGCACTGGATGCACTGGCTTCACACCTTTTACCCAGCGGCCGCACAGCTTAGTGGTGCATTGTTGCATTGAATCGTTTTGTGACAACATTGCGCATCGATTCGGGGTTGCTGTGGAAAACGACCCTCCCTTATCGCTAAGGTGGGGGCTTGGGGAACAAAAAGCGGCAACCGGTAGTTGTACCCCATGACGGGCACAAAACTGTAGCCCGCACCGAACGCCCCACAAGGCATGAGGACCGGAGAACAAAGGCAATGCACATGGTCAAACAACCAGTATCGGTAAACGGTGTGGTCCGTTGGCGTGATGTGGGCCTACAGAGCGAGGTCCGCCGAGATCAAGAGGAGCGCAAGATGGTAGTCCTTCGACACGAAATCGGTGATGTACTTCGCGATGTTCGTCAACGCCAAGGACGCACCCTGCGCGAAGTTTCCCACAGCGCCCGTGTCTCACTCGGATATCTTTCCGAGGTCGAGCGCGGACAAAAGGAAGCTTCTTCCGAGCTTCTCTCCTCGATCTGCGGCGCCCTTGAGGTCCCGCTTTCATTGATGCTCCGCGAAGTCAGTGACCGCGTGGCCCTCGCCGAAGGCATCACGATCCCCGATACGGTCCCCGTGGACCTCACCAGCGAATTCGCTGGCGATTTCCCGGTGGAACTCGACAAGCGCCTGACCCCCAGCCACTAAACAAGCGACATCCGGATAGCCAGTCGTGTACCTGGTATCCGCGCCATTGGCCCCATGACGGTTTACCTGGTCTTCGTGACCAGGCAGACGGCATGGGGTCTTTGCGCTTAAGCCACCCAGCTTCCCGTGGCACAATTGCCAACGTGCGATTGAGTGATTTTTGGCGTCTGATGGACGATGAGTTCGGTGCGGGCTATTCCCGCACATTGGCAACCACCCTGGTGCTGGCCGAGGTGGGGGGCCTGACCGCAGCCGAGGCCCTGAACAAGGGCGTCGCTCCGAAGATGGTCTGGCGGGCCATGTGCAAGATGCAGGACGTCCCCGCGGAGCGGTGGCTGGGCCGCGACATCGCGGTGAAGGACGACTAGGAAAATTCCTTGGCAACGCACCCCAACGGCATTCGAATATCTGTTCGGGAGAGTGTAGTGTTCAAGGTGAAGATTCGTTCGGCGTCTGTTGTGGGTTATGCACAGTATGAGCGCCCGAAATCCAAAGCGTCGGCCACCGGCCGTACGCTCAGGAACAGACAAAGAGCAACGGCCCCGCAAGGGCCTCAAACAACCGAGGTGAATGATGGCCGCAAATAATCGTGAAAAGGCCCTCGAAGCTGCACTCGCGCAGATCGACAAGGCGTACGGCAAGGGATCGATCATGCGGCTGGGCGATGACACCCGGGCGCCGATTGCCACCATTCCCACCGGTTCTGTGGCCCTGGACATCGCCCTGGGCATAGGCGGGCTGCCCCGCGGCCGCGTCGTGGAGATCTACGGACCGGAATCCTCGGGCAAGACCACGCTGGCGCTGCACGCCGTCGCCAGCGCACAGAAGCTCGGCGGTATCGCCGCATTCATCGATGCCGAGCACGCCCTGGACCCCGAATACGCCAAGAAGCTGGGCGTTGACACCGACGCACTGCTGGTCTCCCAGCCAGACACCGGCGAGCAGGCCCTGGAGATCATGGACATGCTCGTGGGCTCCGGATCAGTGGACATCATCGTGATCGACTCCGTGGCGGCACTGGTGCCACGGGCGGAAATCGAAGGCGAAATGGGCGACAGCCACGTTGGCCTGCAGGCCAGGTTGATGAGCCAGGCGTTGCGCAAGATCGCCGGCCGCCTCTCGCAGACCAACACCACCGCAATCTTCATCAACCAGCTGCGCGAGAAGATCGGTGTCTTCTTCGGCAGCCCGGAAACCACCACTGGCGGCAAGGCCCTGAAGTTCTACGCCTCGGTGCGTATCGATGTGCGCCGGATCGAAACCCTGAAGGAAGGCACCAACGCCGTCGGCAACCGCACCCGTGCCAAGATCGTGAAAAACAAGATGGCGCCGCCGTTCAAGCAGGCCGAGTTCGACATCATCTACGGCCACGGCATTTCGCGCGAAGGCAGCCTGATCGATATCGGCGTGGAAAACAACCTGGTGAAGAAGTCTGGCGCATGGTTCACCTACGATGGCGACCAGCTGGGACAGGGCAAGGAAAACGCCCGCAAGTTCCTGCGGGACAATCCGGATCTCGCCAACGAGCTCGAACGCCAGATCCTCGAGAAGCTTGGCATCAACCAAGAGCCCGAGGCGGACGGCGGGGATACGTTGCGCGTGGTCGAGGGATCCTGATCCAGTGAGCACCACCAAAGACCAAGGCGGTTCGTCCGGTTCCCAGCAGGGGACCGAACGGCCGCTTTGGTCGTTTCCGGCCGACGGCAATTCCGACTGGGGCGACCCCATCGCGATTCCGGCCTGGGCCGACCGCGAGGTGGCCGCGGAAGCACCAGCCCCTGAGAGCTCGCCGGGACCCCCCGAAGCCAAGCCGGCCTTCGGGGAACGCTCCGGGCATGCCGGCCGCGGCCCGGCTCGCGGAACCAAGCGCGGCGCCGGGCAGGGCAGCAGGGGACAATGGGGCAATAATCCACACAGCAGCAAGCGGTCCTCCCAAAGGCCTCCGCGGGCCCGCCGAAACGAGCCCAAGGAGCCGGCCGAACCCGTCGAGTTGAGTGATGGGCAATACGCCACCAAGGGGCGGGCCATCTTGCTGCGCCAACTCACGGCCTCTTCCAAAAGCCGTGCGCAATTGAAAACCAAGCTGCTGGAAAAGGAAATCCCCGAGCACATAGCCGAGGAGCTGCTGGAGCGCTTCGAGGAAGTCCTGCTCGTGGACGACGAGGCCTTTGCCGAGGGCTGGGTGCGTGCCCGTGCACGCAGTCGCGGCCTGGCACGCTCGGCGATCCGCCGCGAATTGCGCGACAAGGGCATCGAGGGGCAGATGGCCGAAACCGCGCTCGAGCAACTGGACGATGACAGCGAGGAAGCCACTGCGCGCGATCTTCTCGAACGCAAGCTTAGGGCACCTTCGATGGGGGCCGACAAGGACAAAAGCGTGAGGAGATTGGTGGGAATGCTCGCCCGGAAGGGTTATGCCCCCTCCATGGCATTCCGTTTGGTCAACGAGACCTGGGAGGAACGCTTCGGAGCGGACTCGGAACACCAAGGCTGAGTAGTCGCCTTCGGGATTCCGCGACCGCGATTGGTACCCTTGAGGAGTGACTGCGAGCATTTCAATTCCCGAAGAGCAAGATCTGGCCGAATCAACACGCACCTACGAGGTGCGGACCTATGGATGCCAGATGAACGTCCACGACTCCGAGCGCCTGGCCGGGTTGCTCGAAGCCAGCGGCCTCACCGAGCGCCCCGGCGAGGAGGTCGCCGATGTGGTGGTCTTTAATACCTGCGCGGTGCGTGAAAACGCCGACAACAAACTTTACGGAAACCTTGGCTTGCTCGCCCACGTCAAGGAAGAACGCCCGGGGATGCAGATCGCCGTGGGGGGTTGCCTGGCCCAGAAGGACCGGGAAACCATCCTGCGCAAGGCGCCGTGGGTCGACGTCGTCTTCGGAACACACAACGTCGGCTCCCTGCCGGCATTGCTGGAGCGCGCCCGTCACAACAACGAAGCCCAACTCGAGATCCTCGAGTCCCTCGAGGTCTTCCCCTCCACCCTTCCCACCAAGCGCGACTCGGTGCATTCGGGATGGGTGTCGATTTCCGTGGGCTGCAACAACACCTGCACCTTCTGCATCGTTCCTTCGCTGCGTGGCAAGGAGAAAGACCGGCGCCCCGGCGAAATCCTCGCGGAAATCGAGGCCCTGGTCGCCGACGGCGTCATCGAAGTGACCTTGTTGGGACAGAACGTGAACTCCTACGGTGTGGAGTTCGGAGACCGGCTGGCCTTCGGCAAGCTGTTGCGCGCGTGCGGAAAGATCGAGGGCCTGGAACGGGTGCGTTTCACCAGCCCGCACCCGGCGGCCTTCACCGACGACGTCATCGAAGCCATGGCCGAAACACCCAACGTCATGCCCCAGTTGCACATGCCGCTGCAGTCCGGATCGGACAAGGTGCTCAAGGAAATGCGCAGGTCCTACCGTTCAAGGAA
Source organism: Micrococcaceae bacterium (assembly GCA_030540695.1). Classification (GTDB taxonomy): domain Bacteria; phylum Actinomycetota; class Actinomycetes; order Actinomycetales; family Micrococcaceae; genus Paeniglutamicibacter. Next base: position 14,559 of record JAUNVO010000008.1, read on the forward strand.
GTTCCTGGGGATCCTGGACAAGGTCAGGGAACTGATCCCGCACGCGGCCATCACCACCGACATCATCGTCGGATTCCCCGGGGAAACCGAAGAGGACTTCCAAGCCACCCTGGATGTCGTTGAGGCTTCGCGTTTCTCCAGCGCCTACACCTTCCAATATTCCAAGCGTCCGGGCACCCCGGCGGCCGAGCTGCCCGACCAGCTTCCCAAGTCGGTCGTTCAGGAACGCTACGAGCGCCTGACAACATTGCAGGACCGGATTTGCGCCGAGGAGAACGCCAAGCAGGTCGGGCGCACCGTCGAGGTGCTGGTCACCGAACATGCGGGGCGCAAGGCGGCACAGACCCACCGGCTCACCGGGCGTTCCACCGACCAGCGACTGGTTCATTTCTCCATTCCCGACGGTGGGGAAACGCCGCGGCCAGGGGACCTGGTGAGAGTCCCGGTGACCAGCTCCGCCGCCTTCCACCTGGTCTCGGACCCCGAATCGCTGGGTGAGTACTCGGTGCGCCGGTCGCGGGCCGGGGACGCCTGGGACCGCGCGCAGGCCGACTCCTGCGGCACCGGCAGCCCCGGGGCCTCGGGCAAGGCCGGAGTCTCGCTGGGCATGCCAACACTCCCGGCGCGCACCTAGGCCGCCGCGCCATGACGCTTCCGGTGATTGCCGTCCTGGGTCCAACCGGAACAGGAAAGTCAGACCTTTCCATTGCCCTGGCCCAGGAACTTGGCGGTGAGATCGTCAATGCCGATGCGCTGCAGTTCTACCGCGGCATGGACATCGGCACCGCCAAGCTGCCCGAGCACGAGCGCGGAGGCATACCCCACCACTTGCTGGACATCATGGACGTGCGCCAGGAGGCCAGTGTCGCCCGCTTCCAGCGCGAGGCCCGGGACACGTTCGCCTCGATCCGGGAACGCGGGGCCGTGCCCATCCTGGTCGGTGGCTCGGGCCTGTATGTGCGTGCGGCCCTGGATGAGATCGATTTTCCCCCGACGGACGCCACGGTGCGCAGGCGACTCGAAGCAGAGGCAGCGGCAACGGGAATCGGCGCCCTCGCCAAGCGGCTGGCTGCGGTTGATCCCGCGTCAGCGGCAAGGAACCTGGATGACAGGAGGCTGATCCGGGCCCTGGAAGTCCACGAAATCAGCGGCAAGCCCTTCAGCTCCTTCATGCCCCAGCGCACCTACCATGCACCCGCCATCCAGATCGGCCTGGACATCGACCGGTCCCTGCTCCATGCCCGACTGGAGAACCGCGTGGCAAACATGGTCGATATGGGGCTGGTCGATGAAGTGCGCCGGCTCGATGGCGAAGGCCTGCGTGAGGGGAAGACCGCCTCGCGCGCCATTGGATACGCACAATTCCTCTCGGTCCTCGACGGGTCGATGTCCCTCAGGGAAGCAACGGAAAAGACCGTCATCGCCACACGCCAATTCGCCCGGCGCCAAGTTACCTGGTTCGGAGCCGACAAACGCGTCTCCTGGTTCGACCCGCTCGCCGGAGCGCTGCTGCCCGGGGTCCTGGCACGAATCAATGGATCGGTGAAATAGCGTCGGGAGATTCACTGCACGTAGTGTTGGGCCCATGAGTACCACCGAATACCCCACGCGCCACAACGACCTGACTACAGATGTAGGCCGGCTCAAGTATGCCAAGGGGCACGGGACAGGCAACGACTTCATCCTGGTTTCCGATGCCGAGAACCAGCGTGAGCTAAGCCCCGGGCAGGTGGCCGCACTGTGTGACAGGCACCGCGGAATCGGCGGGGACGGGCTGATCCGAGCCGTCCGTTCGGACACACTTGCCGAGGGCCGCCAGATCCTGGAAACCCGTCCCGAGGCCCGCTGGTTCATGGACTACCGCAACGCAGATGGAACGATCTCGGAAATGTGCGGCAACGGGGTAAGGGTCTTTGCGCATTTCCTGTGCGCCGAGAAGCTCGTGGAACTGCCCGTGGGCGGCCAGCTGCCCATCGGCACCCGCGCGGGCCTAAAGGTCGTCACCCGGCTTGAGGACGGATACGCCGTGGACATGGGGCCCTGGGCGTTCGCCAACGAACAGGCGGCACGGGAAAACGGGTTGGATTCCATCGTCTCAACCGCCAACCTGGACAAGGCCCGCGGCGCGCTGGGCGTCTCGATGGGCAACCCGCACACCGTCGTGGCGGTTGCCACCGCCGCGGAACTGGACAACCTTGATCTCACCTCGGCCCCGGAAATCGAGCCAACGCCCCGGGATGGCTCGAACGTCGAGTACGTGTTGGTCGAAGGGGCCGTGCTGGAGGAGGACCGCGCGGTGCTGAGGATGCGTGTTCACGAGCGCGGGGTCGGGGAAACACTCTCCTGCGGCACCGGGGCCTGCGCCGCGGTCATCGCCACCCGGCACTGGGCCCAAGGAAACGCCGCCGGGCAATGGACCGTCCAGGTAGCCGGAGGGGAGCTGGGCGTGGGGTTCGCGATAGCCGGCAACGGCCAGGAACACGTGATTCTCAGCGGTCCGGCGGTCTTGGTGTCCCGTGGCGAGGTTACGGACAGCTAGTAGCGCCGCGGATCGTCAGCCGGCTTCGGGGCGTCGAACATGCAGGATCCGGAAGGCCTTATCGGTCGATACCCGTTCAATGGTCCACTCCGAGGGCATCACGGTGCCGAGCCACTTTTGCAGGGAATCGGCACCCAGGTTCTTTTGCACGACCAGCCACGCATCACCGCCCGGTGCCAGCCGGGGTAACCACAACAAGAGCAACTCGTGCAGGGCTTCCTTGCCGATCCGGATCGGCGGATTGGACCATATGGTGTTGTAGGTGATCCCCGGGTCGACATCGGTGGGCAGTGCCACCACCACGTTCTTCAGTCCGAGTGAGGCGGCATTGTCGCGGGTGAGTCCCAGACTGCGTTCATTGACGTCCACCGCGTATATCGTTGCCTCCGGTGAGGCCAAGCCCATGGACAGCGCGATCGGCCCCCACCCGCAACCGATGTCCAAGAGGTTTCCGCGGGAATCCGGTGCCGGAACACCACGCAAAAGAACCGCGGTTCCCTTGTCGACCCGGTCGGGACTGAAGATTCCGCCGGAGGATTTCAGCTTTCGTGTGGCACCGCCCAATTCGACGCTGATGTCGCGCCGCTTCTCGGGGGTGGAGGGCTGTGCGCTGAAATAATGTTCCGGGCTCATGTTGGCAGGTTAACCGCCTGCGGGTGCCAAACCCAAACCCGGTGCCCGGTTCCGGCCGGGAATCGACTGTGAGATACATCAAGGCGCGACATTGGGTAAAGTGATAGAGTTTTCCCTATGACTAATCTGTAAGACGCACCCGAGCCACGAATCTCCCGCGTCCTTCCCACCGAGCCTTCGGTTCCGTGATGCGAAGTTGACCATCGACGGGCCGTTCCGTGTAGCGCCGAATAGCCATTCCTCGAATCAAGCACCGCGGATACCACGATGTTTTCGCCTACCCGCTCGTTCTGGGGACCCACGGGGCAAAATCAGCACACCGGCGTCAGCCCCTGACCGTTGTCCCACCCAGCAGCAACCTTCCTCCCCTCTGGGCGACCCCGTCGCCAGGGGGGCAGATCAGTAATCAGGGCGGACCGAGAACATGCGGCGCCCAGCAAGGACCCACCATGGAAACACCCCACGTACCTCACCGCAAAGAAGGCCAATCCACCCGCGAAGGCGCATCTGTCGCCCCGGGGCACTATTCTGGAATACAGCAAGCAAAGGGGAACATGACCAATCCACAGCCCAACGGCCCGCAGGACAGCGACATGGACGAAGCCCAGCTTCAGTCCGCCATCGAACGGATCCTAGCCAGCGACGCCGCCGCAGCCAGCAAGAGCACACACTTCGGCGCCCCCGAGGACGAGGGAATCCTCGGCGGACGCGCCCAGGCGTTGAGCCGGCTCACAGATGAGCACACCTCATTCGACGGTGACCAAGAGGAACTTGAAGCACGTCGGGGACTTCGACGATCGGCGAGCCTGTCCACCGAACTAGAGGATGTCACCGAGGTCGAAAACCGGCAGCTACGCCTCGAACGCGTGGTGCTCGCCGGCATCTGGAACGAAGGCACGGCCGAAGACGCCGAGAACTCGCTCAGGGAGCTGGCCGCACTTGCCGAGACCGCTGGGTCCGAAGTCCTCGACGGGATGGTCCAACGCCGGGCCAAGCCCGATGCAAACACGTACCTGGGTTCGGGCAAGGCCATCGAGCTGCGCGACATCGTTTCAGCCACCGGGGCCGACACCGTGATCATCGACACCGAACTGGCCCCTTCCCAGCGACGTGCCCTCGAAGACGTGGTCAAGGTGAAGGTCATCGACCGCACCGCCTTGATCCTTGACATCTTCGCCCAGCACGCAAAGAGCCACGAGGGCCGCGCACAGGTCGAACTGGCCCAACTCGAATACCTGCTGCCGCGCCTGCGCGGTTGGGGCGAATCGATGTCGCGCCAGGCAGGTGGACGCGTCGGAGCCGCCGGTGGCGGCATCGGATCGCGTGGTCCCGGTGAAACCAAGATCGAAATGGACAGACGGCGCATCCGGGACCGGATGGCCAAGCTCCGCAAGGAAATCAAGGGCATGCTTCCGGCCCGGGAAACCAAACGCGCCAACCGCAAGCGCAACCTGGTCCCTTCCGTGGCCATCGCCGGATACACGAACGCCGGGAAGTCCTCGCTGCTCAACCGGCTCACCCACGCCGGCGTCCTGGTCGACAACACGCTGTTCGCAACGCTTGATCCCACCGTCAGGCAGGCCGAAACCGGAGACGGGCTGACCTACACGCTCGCGGATACCGTCGGTTTCGTGAAGTCGCTGCCCACCCAACTGGTCGAGGCTTTCCGCTCCACCCTGGAGGAAGTCGCGGACGCCGATTTGATCCTGCACGTGGTCGATGCCTCGCACCCGGACCCCGAAGGGCAGATCCAGGCGGTTCGCGAGGTGTTCAATGACGTGGACGCCCGCGGCATCCCCGAGATCATCGTGCTGAACAAGGCGGATGTGGCGGATCCTTTCGTGGTGGAGCGGCTGCGCCAGCACGAGCCCAACCATGTCATCGTCTCGGCACGGACCGGGGAGGGCATCGATGAGCTGCTGAAAAAAATCAGTGATGCAATTCCGCGCCCGGATGTCCAACTAGAATTAATGATTCCCTATGATCGAGGCGACGTGGTCAACAGGCTCCACGGCGCCGAGGCCGAGATCCTGGCCGTCGAGCACACCGAAGAGGGAACACGCATGATGGTCAAGGTCCGCGAAGGCATGGCCGCAGAAGTGGAGCAATTTAGTATTCATGGCTGAGGAATCAGAGGTCATCGACCTGTTGGACACCGCAGTGTCCACCATGGGCGGACAAAACCGGCCGGGGCAACACGAAATGACCCGGCAGGTCGTGCGCGCCATGGAAAGCGGTGAACACTTGCTCGTGCAGGCAGGAACAGGCACGGGCAAGTCGATGGCCTACCTGGTTCCTGCCCTGGCACACGCCCTTGAAGCGGAAAAGCCGGTGGTCATATCCACCGCGACACTGGCCCTGCAAGCGCAGATCGTTGGCCGCGATGTCCCCCGGTTGCTCTCCTCGCTGAAGGACAAGCTGCCACGGGAGATGGACGTCGCCCTGGTCAAGGGCCGTTCGAACTACGTGTGCCAGTACAAGCTCGGGGGCGGGTACCCGGATGACGACGAAGGCGCATTGTTTTCGCTGGACTCCGGCACCCCCGTGGCCGGTGGCTCAAGTGACGGCCCCAACTCCGCGCTGGGGCAGGAAGTGGTGCGGCTGCGGGATTGGGCGGAACGCACCGACACCGGGGACCGCGACGACATCATCCCAGGAGTCAGCGACAAGGCATGGCGCCAGGTCTCGGTTAGCGCCGCTGACTGCCTGGGTGCACAAAAATGCCCGATGGCCGCTGAATGCTTCAGTGAACTCGCGCGTTCGCGCGCCGCCGAGGCCGACGTGGTGATCACCAACCACGCAATGCTCGCCGTTTCGGCCTTCGAAGGCCTCGCCGTATTGCCTGATTTCGATACCGTGATCATCGATGAGGCCCACGAGCTGCAGGACAGGGTCACCAGTTCGGTGACACGGCCCCTGTCGGTGGCCATGGTCCAGACAGCGGCCTCCGCCGCGCGCAAACACTGCTCGGTGAGCGTCGACGCGCTGAACCAGGGAGCCAAGGCGCTGGCGCGCTCCCTCGAAGGGGTGCCCACCGGTCTGATGGCCAGGGGACTGAACGAGGAACAGCAATCCGCGCTCAACCAGATCTCGGAGGCTGCGCGCGTGGTGCTTTCCGATTCGAAGCCCGAAGCCAATGCACCGGCCGACGGCGGTCGCCAGATGGCGCGCTCCCAGGTCATGTACCTGGTCGAGCAATGCAACAAGATGCTTGAGATGACCGAGGAACGTGAGGTCATCTGGGCCTCGAGGCCCGGCCACTTTGCGCCGGGGGAGGGATACGTGCAGCCGGACGAGTCCACCCAACCGACCCTGAACGTGGCGCCGTTATCGGTCGCGGGAAAGCTTCGCGAAGGACTCTTTGACGGGCGCACGGTGATCCTCACCAGTGCAACCCTGGCCATCGGCGCGGCCTTCGAGCCGGTAGCCGGGACCTTGGGGCTGGTCGGGGAGGGATCGCCAACCTGGAACGGTGTCGATGTGGGAAGCCCGTTCGACTACCCCAAGCAAGGCATCCTGTACGTCGCCAAGCACCTGCCAAAGCCCGGGCGACAGATGTCCCAAGAGACGCTCAGTGAGATCGAGGACCTGATCAAGGCCTCCGGCGGGGGTGCGTTGGCACTGTTCACCTCGCGCCGTGCGGCCGAGGACGCCGCCGAGATCCTGCGGGCACGGCTGGACATCCCGATCCTGTGCCAGGGTGAATCGAGCATGAAGGCATTGGTCGACCAGTTCACCGCCGAGCCCGATACCTGCCTGTTCGGCACGATGACGTTGTGGCAGGGGGTGGATGTGCCTGGCAATGCCTGCCGGTTGGTCATCATCGACAAGATCCCCTTCCCGCGCCCAGATGACCCATTGTCCTCGGCACGTAGCCGCGACGTCGCCAAGCACGGCGGAAACGGGTTCATGGCCGTTGCCGCGAGCCACGCTGCGGTGCGCCTGGCCCAAGGGGCTGGACGCCTGATCCGCTCGGTCAATGACAAGGGCGTTGTCGCGGTGCTTGATTCACGCTTGGCAACCGAGCGCTATGGAACTTTCCTGCGGGCGTCGTTGCCGCCGTTGTGGGCCACCCCCAACAAACCGACGGTGATTGCCGCCCTTGAAAGGCTGGCCGAGGGTTAGGGTCTTTCTGCCGGCTTCCGCTGGTGGCGTATCGAAGCCACTGGGGCAGCGCAACACCAAAGGGCCGGTCATCTCGACCGGCCCTTTGGTGTTGCGGGGAATGAGCTTTGGGGTGCGTTCCTAGATCGAACGCATGACCGATACGACCTTGCCCATCACCGTGGCGGCATCGCCCAGGATCGGTTCGTAGCGGGAGTTCTGCGGCAGGAGCCAGGTGTGGCCGTCACGCTGCCGGAAGGTCTTCACCGTGGCCTCGTCGTCCAGGAGTGCCGCGACGATGTCTCCGTTGATCGCCGTGGGTTGACGCCTGACAACCACCCAGTCTCCATCGCAAATGGCGGCGTCGATCATCGAGTCCCCGCTGACCTTGAGCATGAAAAGTTCTCCGTGGCCGACCAACTGGCGCGGGAGGGCGAAAACGTCTTCCACCGCTTGGTCGGCGAGGATGGGACCGCCGGCGGCAATGCGTCCCACCAGCGGGACCATTGCGGTGTCCGCTGAGGTCGTCAGCTCCGAAACATTCATTCCGTTCGCGGCCTTCAGCTCCGTGCCGCCCTCGACCACCTGCAGCTTTGATTCGCCCTTGAGCTGCAGCGGGAGCAGGATCTCCATGGCCCGGGGCCGGCGTGGATCGCGGCGGATATAACCGAGCTTCTCCAGCTGGCTGAGCTGGTGAGTCACGCTGGAAAGGCTCGCAAGTCCGACGGCGTCGCCGATTTCCCGCATCGAGGGCGGGTAGCCATTGGTGCTCACGGAACGCTGGATGGTCTCAAGGACCTTTTTCTGGCGGATGGTCAGACTCTTCGCGTCGCGTCGAGGGGTTCGTTCTTCGGTTGTCATTGTCAGTGCCTCATCCCGATCGTCGCGGGGTGCCCGCGCGTGCCGCAAATTGTCGGTGTGAATTGATGTAGTAAATACATCGCTTCACGGCACCTAGCTTAGTAGACAAAGACACCACTTTCAAAGATTTGTTCGAACATATGTGGACACGTGTCGTCGAAAGGTGCTAGAAATAATCTACGCACTACGAACATATCTTCGAATGACTTGTTCGAATAAATATTTCTTGTTCGACTCCCGGCCACGTGCCTTCGTCGGACAGGTGAATTCAGAGGAAAGGCAAAGACATGGCAAGCACTGCTCTCTCGGCCCCGCTCCACCTAATTACCTCCCCCGACTACACCCCTGCCCCGCTACCGGCACAGGGAAACGAATCCGGCCTCGCCCCGTTGCGGCTTACCCGCCGCGGCAAGTTCGTGATCATTGGAATGCCGATCTTCTTGGTCAGCGTTGCGGCCTTGATGCTCCTGGGAATCTTCCTTTCACCGGCCAATGCCTCGGACGTAAACCCGGTTGGTGTTGAAGCACTGAGCGTCACCGTCATCGAGGGCGACACCCTCTGGGGCCTGGCCCGTGAATTTGCCCCGCAACTGGAACCCCGCGATGCCGTGCAGCAGATCGGTGACCTGAACAACCTCAGCAGCTCCGTGCTTCAGCCGGGTGCCGAACTCTTCGTTCCCACCGGACGCTAGGCTTCGTGGCCGCACGGGCTGCCGAACCACGGCCCATGGCGGCATTGCTAACGGTTTATTACCCTTGGCGCCCCCGCTGATTCTCGCACCACCGGGCAGCCACCGTAGACTTGAGCCGTGAATGAACGGCTAAATCGCCTGGCAAATCTGCCACTGCGAGCGAATCTCCAAGGTCTCGAACCCTACGGTGCACCACAAATTGACGTACCCATCCAGCTGAACGTCAACGAAAACACCCATCCACTTCCCGCCGAGGTCCATCGTGCGATCGTGGAAGAGGTCTCCGCTGCGGCCGTGGGCTTGAACCGTTATCCCGACCGGGAGTTCACCGAACTGCGCGAACGCCTGGCTACCTATCTGGGCCACGGGCTTGAAGCGGACAACATCTGGGCGGCCAACGGCTCCAACGAGGTCCTCCAGCAAATATTGCAGGCCTTCGGCGGCCCCGGCCGTTCGGTCATGGGCTTCCCTCCGACCTACTCGATGTATCCCCTTCTGGCATCCGGGACCGATACCACCTATGTGGCGGGGGTGCGCAGCGAGGACTACGGGCTTTCGGCACCAGATGCCGCGGCCCAGGTCCGCGAGGCTGCACCAAACATCGTGATGCTGTGCTCGCCGAACAACCCGACCGGCACCGCGCTGGGACTCGATGTCGTCGAGGCCGTCTACGAAGCCGGCGAAGCAAGCAACGCCATCGTGATCGTTGACGAGGCCTACGCGGAATTCGCCCACACGGGAACGCCCTCGGCGCTTTCGCTATTGCCCGGACGCGAACGGCTGATCGTTTCGCGCACCATGTCCAAGGCCTTCGCCCTGGCCGGTGCCCGACTGGGCTACCTCGCCGCGGCACCCGAAGTCACCGACGCCATTCGGTTGGTCCGCCTGCCGTACCACCTCTCGGCAATCACCCAAGCAACAGCAAATGCCGCGTTAAAGCATGTGGACGCCCTGCTGGCCAATGTCGAGGCGATCAAGGTGCAACGCGACCGGATCGTCAACGAGCTGACCCGGATGGGCCTGCAACCAGCATCCAGTGACTCGAACTTCGTCTTCTTTGGCGGGTTGGAAGAGCCCAAGGCCATCTGGGACGGCCTGCTCGAAGCCGGGGTCATCATCCGCGACGTAGGGATCCCTGGCCACCTACGCGTCACCGCAGGCACCGAGGCCGAGACCACCGCGTTTCTGGTTCGCCTCGAGGAACTGCTCCATCAGGGTCCTCACACGCTCTAACGCTAAACTTGAACAGTGGCGCTTGTTGCCGGCGGGAAGTGTTTCTCCTTCGGCTGCAGCCAGCTCCGGCCGCCACCGTCCAGCATCCCCTCTCAACGCCTGATCCAAAGGAATGTGCATGTCTGCCGAACTACTCACGGGTCGCCGCGCTCGCCTCGAACGCGTCACCAGCGAGTCCTCCGTCTTTGTCGAGCTTGATCTGGACGGCACCGGCCGCTCGGAAATCAGCACCAGCGTCCCGTTCTACGACCACATGCTGACCGCGCTGTCGAAGCACTCGCTGATCGACCTCACCGTGCGCGCGACCGGCGACGTCCACATCGATGCCCACCACACCGTCGAAGACGTGGCGATCACCATCGGCGAGGTGTTGCGCACCGCATTGGGAAACAAGGCCGGGATCCGCCGCTTCGGCGAAGCCACCGTCCCGTTGGACGAAGCCTTGGCCAACGCCGTCGTCGATATCTCCGGCCGTCCCTACCTGGTCCACGGGGGTGAGCCCGCGGGGCAGGAGTACCACCTTATTGGCGGGCACTTCACCGGGTCGCTGACCCGTCACGTCTTCGAATCATTGACACTGCACGCGCAGATCTGCCTTCACATGACGGTGATCGCCGGCCGCGACCCGCACCACATTGTTGAGGCTCAGTTCAAGGCTCTCGCCCGTGCGTTGCGCCAGGCAGTTGAGCCTGACGCGCGCATCGGCGACGCCATTCCTTCCACCAAGGGCGCGCTGTAGATGGCGGTGAAGACCGTCACGGTCCTGGATTACGGATCGGGCAACGTCCGGTCCGCGGTCAGGGCCCTTGAAGCAGCCGGTGCAGAGGTCAAGCTCTCTGCCAAGCCCGAGGACATCGCTAATTGCGACGGGCTTTTCGTGCCCGGGGTAGGGGCGTTCGCCGCGGTCATGCAGGCGCTCAAGGACGTTGGCGCGATCCGCTGGATCGGGCGCCGGATCGCCGGGGGCCGACCGGTGCTCGGGGTTTGCGTTGGACACCAGATTTTCTTCGATGAAGGTGTCGAGCACGGCATCCGCACCCCAGGACTGGGGGAATGGCCCGGAACCGTGGAGCTGCTCAAGGCCCCGGTCATCCCGCACATGGGATGGAACACCGTCACCCCGCCGGCCGGCAGCAAGCTGTTCGCCGGGATCGAAAACGAGCGCTTCTACTTCGTGCACTCCTACGCCGTGCAGGAATGGAACTTCGAGGTCGCCCAACCGAAAATGATCCCGCCGCAGGTCACCTGGGCCGAGCACGGTGTTCCCTTCATCGCGGGGATCGAAAACGGCCCGCTCTGCGCACTGCAGTTCCACCCGGAGAAATCCGGGGATGCGGGCGCCCAATTGCTGCGCAACTGGTTGGGGACCCTGTAGATCATGTGGTCAATCATTCTCATGGGAGTCGCCGGCATCCTTGGTGGCGGGGCACTGTCCCTGCGCCAGCAACGTGCACACATCTCCTGGGTCATCGCCGCATGGGCGCTGGCCGGCGTGGCGCTCTTCGGCGCCTACGTCCTCACGCTTTAACCATGGGCCAACCGGCCGCACTATTTTCCTGCCCAGCCGCCGGCCGACACAGAACCTAAGGACCGATCATGACTGAGAACAACACCAGCATCCTGGAATTGCTGCCCGCAGTGGACGTGGCCAACGGCGAAGCCGTGCGGCTGGTCCAGGGGGAGGCCGGGAGCGAAACCGGATACGGTGATCCGCTCGAGGCCGCGCTGACGTGGCAGAACGCCGGTGCCGAATGGGTGCACCTGGTTGATTTGGATGCAGCCTTCGGCCGTGGCCACAACACCGAGATCCTCGGGCGCATCGCCAAGGAGCTTTCCATCAAGGTCGAACTCTCCGGCGGCATCCGCGACGATGAATCCCTCGAGCGTGCCCTGGAATTCGGGGCGACCCGCGTGAACCTGGGAACGGCCGCCCTGGAAAACCCGGAGTGGACCGCCCGGGCCATCGCCCGCCACGGGGAGAAGATCGCCGTGGGACTGGACGTGCGCGGCACCACGCTCTCGGGCCGGGGATGGACCAAGGAAGGCGGGGACATCTGGGAAGTGCTGGCACGTCTCGAAGACGCCGGCTGCGCCCGCTACGTCGTCACCGACGTGACCAAGGACGGAACGTTGCGCGGACCCAACGTCGAGCTGCTGGCCGAGATGTGCACGCGCACTTCCAAGCCCGTCATCGCCTCCGGAGGCATCTCCAGCCTCGAGGACCTGCGCGTCCTGCGCGAACTGGTCCCCAACGGCGTCGAGGGCGCCATCGTGGGCAAGGCCCTGTATGCAGGAAAGTTCACCATGGCCGAGGCCCTGGATGTGGCTGGACGCCGCTAGAACCATGGGTGGCTGTCACTCCGACAGCGCAACGAAACAACGGCTTCAGGCAGGACCGCGGCGCGGCCCGGCCTGAAGCCGTTGTCCGTGCTGCGCCCGGCCCAGCCCCCAATGTTTACGGTGCCGGACGGCGCAAACACTAGGCGGCCCTGAAGAGCTTGTTGGGCGATGTTCGCCACACCCTGCCTCCCGGGACCCCGGGGTGTTTCCCGATCGCACGTGGGCAGGCACACCGGTCCTGCCCGCCCCGTGGGGATCGGTCCATGGACCGGCGGGAGATAGCATGAACCCATGAGCGCGAATTCTCCTTCTTCCCCCCGTGGCCAGGAATCCGAACGACACTTGCCCGGGCATATCGCCGCGGCGCTTTCACGGGCCGGCGGAGCCACCGATTCCGCGGGTCAAAGCTGGGAAGGGCGGAACCTCAGCGGCGAGGGCAACCCGTTGCACAACTTCGACAACGACGACGGGCTGATCGATGCGAAGCTCGAGTCCGCACTCGAGGCCCTGAAGGGTGGCACCGGCAGCGAACAGCTGGTCCAGGCCGCACTGGCCGAGACGCGCGTCTACATAGCAGTCATCGCCCAACTGGCCGAAGGCGGGCTGGGCGAAAACGGCTTCACCGAGGACAAGGAAGCCGACATGGCGCTGGTGACGCTCAGTGCGCCGGACGGGCGCACCGCCCTGCCCATCTTCAGCAGTGTCGGGAACCTGCAGGCGTGGCACTCCGAGGCCAGGCCGGTGGCCGTCTACGCCCCGCGCGCCGCGCTTTCGGCCGTCAGTGAGGAAGCACAGCTGCTGGTGCTGGACCCGGGAGCCGACTTCACCTTTGTCCTGCGCCGCCCGGGCATGTGGGCCCTGGCCCAGCAACGCGAATGGATCCCCAGCTATCTCAACGAGGATCTTGCCACCGTGGTGGCCGAGCAGGCCCTCAGCGAGGACTCCCTGTCCTCGATCCACATGGAACCCGGCCACGGGGTGGCCACGCGCACGGCGGCGGGCGCCGCCGTGCTCGGAGGGGGGCCGGGGCCGGAACTGCGCCTTGAGTTCACCTTCGCCCCGGGCATCGAGGAAGCCGAGGCACGCGCATGCGTCGCCAGGATCCATGCCAGGCTTTCCGCCATCGAGGAATTCGTCCAGAGCGTCGATTCGCTCGAGGTCGCCCTGAAGTCGGATCCAGCCTCTGGTTCCGGCACGCCCTCATGAAGTTTGGCCGTTACGGCCAGCTGCTGAAGCAGCCGGGGGTGGCATCCCTGCTGCTGATCGGCATGGTGGCCCGGCTTCCACACTCGGCGGTCGGGATGCTCCTGCTGCTGCATCTGGTCAACGACATGGGCCAGGACTGGGGTTCGGCAGGGTTGGTTGTCGCGTTGATGACCATCGGCATCGCCGTGGGAGCTCCCTGGCGTGGACGCATCGTGGATATCCACGGCCTGCGCCGTGCCTTGATCCCCTCGGTCATCGCCGAGGCCGTCATCTGGAGCATTGTCCCGCTGGTGTCCTTCGGCTGGGTTCTGCCCCTGGTCTTCCTCGGGGGGCTTTTCGCGGTGCCCGTCTTCTCCGTGGTGCGCACCTCCCTGGGCGTAATGACCACGGGGGACAACCGTCGATCGGCCTTCGCGCTGGATGCCATGGCCACCGAACTGGTCTTCATCGTCGGCCCGGCCAGTGCCGGCATCGTGGCCACGACCCTGGACACCACCATCGGCATGATCGGGATTGCGGCAGCTGCGTCGTTGAGCGGGCTGGCCCTGATGATCCTGAATCCACCCACGCGCTCGGACCAACCCGGTGCCCTCGCGACGAAGCCCAATCCCCATGAGGAGCGCCTTGGTGCAGAGGCCTCGCTGATCGCCGCTAGCCCCGGGGGACTGGCCAGCGTCGAGGGCGAACTGATCCTGGCCGGTGCCAAGTCGACACGGGCGCGGATCGCGGCGCGCGGGGAGGACTTCCGGGACAGGTTCGGCTGGATCAGTGCCTCGGTGATTGCCGTGTTCATCGCCTCATCCGGCGCCGGCTTGGTGCTCTCCGGCACGGAGGTAGGCATCCTCTCGCTGCTCGAGGAGCACCAGTCCGAAGGGCAGCTTGGCATCGTCTTCCTCTTTTGGTGCGGGGCCTCGCTGCTCGGCGGGCTGGTCTACGGCAGCCTGAACCGGCGTGTTTCCCCCATCGTGTTGTTGCTGGCGATGGCCGTGCTGACCATCCCGATGGCCTTTGCCACCGACACCTGGTCGCTGGCGCTGCTCTCCATCCCCTCAGGGATGCTCTGCGCCCCGGTGCTTTCCGCGGCCTCGGAGTGGCTGACGGACCTGGTGGCGGAGAAGCGGCGCGGAGAGGCCATGGGATGGTATGGCTCTGCGCTGACCGGCGGCACCGCATTGGGATCCCCGCTGACCGGGGCCACCGTCGATGGTTTCGGCGCGAATGCGGGATTCGTCATGGTCGGTGCCATCGGGGCGGCGGTTTGCGCCGTGGCGCTGGGCACCCAGCAGATCCGCCGGCGGCGGGCGCGTGGGCGTGCGCTTAACCGCAAGCGCACCCTTGTCTCCCAGGACTAAACAGCCGGTTGTTCCCGAAACGCGCAAATGCCCCGCCGATGGCGGGGCATTTCGCTTTCCTGCTGTGTGATTTCTCTCGGCCGCGAGGACCGTAGGATGGTGCAGCCTCCGGTGGAAACCGCGGGGGCTAGTTCACCGGTCCGGTGAGCTTTTCGCCCGGGCCCTTGCCCGGCTCGTCCGGGTAGGCCGAGGCCTCGCGGAAGGCCAACTGAAGCGAGCGCAGACCATCGCGCAACGGGCCGGCGTGTTGCGAGCCGATTTCCGGGGCGGCGGAGGTGACCAGGCCGGCCAAGGCGGTAATAAGCTTGCGTGCCTCGTCAAGGTCCTTGAGTTCTTCGGCGTCAGCGCCCTCGGCCAGGCCGCATTTGACTGCGGCAGCGCTCATCAGGTGCACGGCGGCGGTGGTGATGATTTCAACGGCGGCCACTTCGGCGATGTCGCGGATCTCGTTGGTGGCGTTGTTGGAGTCCGGATTGGTTTCAGGGGTGTTCATACTGCTAAGCTTTCCATAGACCGACTGAATCCGTGTATTTGGCCGTGACGCCCCCAGGGGTGAAGCGAACAGCCAGGCACGGGAACAGTACGCAAGTGGAGGCCACTCCCACCCGCAGCAGCCGAATACAGGCGGCCGGGTAGATTCGGCGCCAACAGTCCTCCGGGATTGGTTGGCTAGATGATGCTTCATCAATCGAGTTCGTGGCCTTCGCCTGCACCAGCAGCCGAGGGCCTTTCCTTTTGTTGCGGTGGCCTGAAACTACGAACTACTCAGGAGCAACTAATCAGCGATCCACGCATTAATGATCGAATCCGCGTCCCAGAGGTGCGGCTTGTCGGCCCTGCCGGTGAACAGGTTGGCATTGTCCGTATTGAGGATGCTCTTCGTCTTGCCGTCGAGTCCGACCTTGATCTCGTGGAGGTGGCGCCCACCGCGAAACCTCCCGTGTGCAAGTTGATGGACTTCGGGAAGTACAAGTACGAGGCTGCCGTCAAGGCGCGCGAAACTCGCAAGAACCAGACCAACACGATCCTGAAGGAAGTACGCTTCCGACTGAAGATCGACACGCACGACTACGAGACCAAGGTCGGGCATGCCCTTCGCTTCCTCGGAGCAGGCGACAAGGTCAAGGCCATGATCCAGTTCCGCGGCCGTGAACAGCAGCGTCCCGAAATGGGCATTCGCCTGCTGAACAAGTTCGCCGAGGCAGTTGCCGAAGTCGGAGCGGTGGAGTCAAGCCCCCGCATCGATGGCCGCAACATGGTCATGGTGGTCGGACCGCTGAAGAACAAGGCGGAGGCCAAGGCCGAAGCGCGTCGTTTGGAACAGCGCGACGCGGACAAGGCCAAGGCAGCCAACCCCAAGGCGAAGATCGATACCTCCGAGCCCCAGGGCGAGGTAGGCGGCTCCGTCGCCGATGTCATCGAATCGGACATCATGGAAAAGCTTGCCAAGGTACGTGCCGACGCGGCAGCCGAACAGGCAGCGGCAGCGGCAGCACCGAAGGTGGCCCCGCCGGTGGCGAAGGCCCCTGTCAGGACAGCACCGACCCGCGAGGCCCCGAGCCGACCGGCAGCTGCCAAGGCACCTGTGCGTCCGGCAGCCAGCAAGCCTGCAGCGGCCCCGGCCGCCAAACCTGCAGTTGCCGCCAAGCCGGTTGCAGCACCGAAGCCAATGGCGGTTCCGAAGCCTACGGCGATGGCACCAAAGCCTGCGGGCAAGCCGGGTCCCAAGCCCGCAACCCGCGCTGCCAAGCCCGGGACGTCCAAGTAGGGTCGTCCCGAGCAGGGCACGCTCGCAAGAGCAACACCAGAACCACGGATTCCCCCAAACGCGGGAGTTCGCAAGATCCCCGGCCCGACAGGTCCCCGGGAGCAAGTAAGGAGAACGGCGGATATGCCGAAGTTCAAGACCCATAGTGGCGCCAAGAAGCGCTTCAAGCTCACCGGTAGCGGCAAGATCATGCGCCAGCAGGCCAACCGTCGTCACTACCTGGAGCACAAGTCCTCACGACTTACCCGTCGCCTGGCTTCTGACCAGTTGGTCGCCAAGGCGGACGTCAAGACCATCAAGCGGATGCTCGGTCTCTAACACCAGTCCGTCTTGGAAGCCCTTTGAAGGGGTTTCCGACCACACAAAGATTTTTCGCCAGTCCGCCATGTTGCGGCTGGGCGGGACAGAAACAAAGGAGTACACACGTGGCACGTGTGAAGCGGGCAGTCAACGCCCATAAGAAGCGTCGCGTCATTCTTGAACGCGCCAAGGGCTACCGCGGTCAGCGTTCGCGCTTGTACCGCAAGGCCAAGGAGCAGCTGCTCCACTCGTACGTCTACAGCTACGGTGACCGCCGCAAGCGCAAGGGCAACTTCCGTCGCCTCTGGATCCAGCGCATCAACGCTGCCGCCAGGGCCAACGGGATGACCTACAACCGCCTGATCCAGGGCCTGAAGGCCGCCTCGGTCGAGGTTGACCGCCGCATGCTGGCCGAGCTGGCCGTTTCGGATGCCAACGCATTCGTCGCACTGGT
>JAUNVO010000008.1:32140-35260 GCA_030540695.1 Micrococcaceae bacterium
GCCGAGTTCTGGTTCAACAGCATCGAATCTGCAAAGGCTGCCGGCTTCGAGCCCGCAGGCGGCGAATCCCGCCAGCAGATCAAGGACGCCTAGTCCTTGAGCTTCTAAGCTCTGCTCCAAAGGGACGGAATCCATCGCGATTCCGTCCCTTTGGCGTATCCCCGGTAAACTCGGTTCCATGAACCAAGCCGGGTATAGCGAAGTAACCATGACCAATGTGCGTGCCGAGAAGGTGCGTGAAGTTGCCCGCCTGGCCACCCGCACCGGGCGTGCTCGCAGTGGCGAATTTTTGGCCGAGGGCCCCCAAGCCGTCCGCGAGGCGATGGCCTTGCACCTGAACCACGCCGCACACGGCGGCCAGCCCGTGGTGCGATCGCTCTACGCGACCGAGGAATGCCTTGACCGCTACCCGGAATTCGAGCAGATGGCAGCGGAAGCCAGCGGCGTGCGAACCCGGCTCGTCAGTCCGGAGGTCCTGGCAGCGATGGCTGACACCGTCACCCCGCAGGGCATCCTGGCGACCTGCCTGATCCCGGAAACAAGCCTCGAGGCCGTGGCGGAGCTTTCCCCACGCCTGGTGGCGGTGCTGTGCCGTGTCCAGGACCCGGGAAACGCCGGAACCATTCTGCGGGCCGCCGCGGCGGCGGGAGCAGACGCCGTGGTGCTCACCTCCGGCAGCGTTGATATCTACAACCCCAAGGCCGTGCGCTCAACCGTTGGCTCGATTTTCCATTTGCCGGTGATCACCAATGCCGACTTCGCAGAGGCGATGACCACCCTCAAGGCGCTGGGCTGCACGGTCCTGGCCGCCGACGGGTACGGGGCCGCGGACCTCGATGTGCTTCAGGATGACAGTGCCGCACGCCGCAGCGGAAACCACGACCAGGCAGTGCAGCAGGAGCCGCGTTTGGAATCACCCACGGTCTGGCTCTTTGGCAACGAGGGCCAAGGCCTCGACGAAGCCGAAATGGCCGGGGCCGACCATCGCGTGGCGGTGCCGTTGTACGGGAAAGTGGAATCGCTCAATGTCGGTACCGCCGCCACGGTGTGCCTCTACGCCTCGGCGCGCGCCCAACGCCCAAGCTGCACCTAAGTGCGCCGGCCGCACACACGGTGAAAAGACCCTGCCATATGATGGGGCAGTAAACTTCCACGACCTTGGCCGTGCCCACCGACGGCACGATATTCCTGCCGGGCGGCATGCAGTGATTGGTCCGCCGGCATCCAACAACAAAAGACAGGACCCGACATGGCATCATCCGGCGGTACCAAGGCCGTGATCGCCGCCCTGGCGGCCAACTTGACCATTGCGGTGTTCAAGTTTGCCGCCTGGGCCGTGACGGCATCATCCTCCATGCTTGCCGAGGCGATCCACTCGGTGGCGGACTCCGGGAACCAGGTGCTGCTGCTCGTCGGTGGGAAGAAGGCGCGTCGGGAAGCCGACGTGGAACACCCCTTTGGCTACGGCCGGGAACGTTACGTCTATTCATTCATCGTCTCCATCGTGCTCTTCAGCGTTGGTGGCCTCTTTGCATTGTTCGAGGCGTGGCAGAAGTTCATGGATCCGCACGGGATCGAGGGACGCTGGTGGTGGGTGCCGCTGGCGGTGCTGGTCGGCGCGATCATTGCCGAAGGGTTCTCCTTCCGCACGGCCATCAAGGAATCCAATCCCTTGCGTGGCAAGCAATCGTGGCCCAAATTCATTCGCTCCGCCAAGGCCCCGGAACTTCCCGTGATCCTTCTTGAAGACTTCGGTGCGCTGGTCGGCCTGGTTCTGGCCCTCGGCGGGGTCAGCCTCACATTGCTCACCGGCAATGGTGTATTCGACGCTGCCGGCACCGCCTGCATCGGCCTGCTGCTGGTGGCCATCGCGATCGTGCTGGCGCTGGAGACCAAGTCGTTGCTGCTCGGTGAGTCGGCAACGGTGGAACACGTCAAGCTGATTTCAGCCGCGATCGCGGCACAGGGCGCCAATGTCATCCACCTCAAGACCCTGCACCTGGGCCCCGAAGAACTCCTTGTTGCCGCCAAGGTATCGGTTCCGGTGAATGCCACCGGCGGACAGATCGCCGCGGCCATCGACGGGGTGGAATCACGTATCCGTGCCGCCGTTCCGCTCAAGTGCGTCATCTACATCGAACCCGACATCCTGGTGAATGCCGAAGCGGAATCCGAAACCAATGTCGAGCAAGGATAGTTCCATGGCCTATAAACAAATCGTCGCAGCAGCGATCCTGGACTCGCTCGAGGCCCCGCGCAGGCTCCTTGCCGCGCGGCGCACCTCGCCGCCGGCTTTGGCCGGGTTGTGGGAATTCCCCGGAGGAAAACTTGAGCCGGGGGAGAGCTGCGAGGCCGGTGTCCAACGCGAACTGGCAGAGGAACTGGGCATCGAGGTCGCGTTGGGCAGCGAGGTCTTCGGACCGGTGCCCGAAGGCTGGATCTTGAACGAAAACGCCGCGATGCGCGTTTGGTTCGCCGAGATCACCGCGGGGACCCCCGAAACGCTCGAGGATCACGACCAATTGGCGTGGGTGGAATTGGAGTCGGAGGCGTTGGAAGCACTGGAGTGGATCCCGGCTGACCTGCCGATCGTGCAAGCGGTCCTGGCGGACACCCTGGCAGGGGCAACCCGATGATCCTGCTGACCGGCTTCGAGCCCTTCGGGGATCGCGGGTTCAACCCCTCCTTCGCCATTGCCCGGCAGGCCGCTGCCATCCTGGTCGACCGTGGGGTCGAAGCCGTGGCGGCACAGCTGCCGTGCGTGTTCGCCACGGCACCGGCGCAACTTGATGCCTTGCTGGAGCGCTACAACCCCTCGGTGGTGATCGGTTTGGGCCTGGCAGCAGGGAGGGCCACGATGGCATTGGAAAAGGTGGCCATCAACCACATCGACGCCCGCATCGTCGATAACGCGGGTGCCCAACCGATCGACGTCCCGGTGTGGCGGGACGGACCCAACGCCTACTTCTCCACGCTCCCGCTCAAGGCGGCCGTGCAGGCGCTGCGTGAACCGGCCCAAGACAGAGAAGCGATCGACGTCAACATTTCCTATACGGCGGGCAGCTTCGTCTGCAACCAGATGTTCTATTCCCTGATGCACCGGTTGGAAAGAACACCCGG
>JAUNVO010000236.1 GCA_030540695.1 Micrococcaceae bacterium
GTGGTGCGGATGAAGACGATAAGCCAACCAAAGACGATGCCCACCACGGCTAGTTCGAAGGCCGTGAGGTTGTAGTACTCCAGCGGCTGCCAGAGCAAAGCCGCGCCCACCAGGCCCAGGAAGCAGAAGAAGGACAGCAGGTGGAATACCCAAGGGAAACCCGGGAGCCACAGGGCTGCACCCAATAGCAGCACCACGATGATCCCGGCCGCGACACGAACGATGAACGCATGCATCGTGGGTGCCACATTGACCGGGACCAGCCCGATGCTCACCACACAGATCCCCAAACCCAGCAGGCAGGTGCGCACCACGCCCGGGCGGGGCCTGATGATTCTGGCCCGCGGCTTGCCGGTGACGTCGGCGAACTTGTCGTTCATCACCGCCAGCAGCGCGACGTTGCGCACGATGAACGCCGTCAGTGTGCTGAGCACCAACCCGGAGACCACCAGCGTGGTGTTGAACGTCCAGAACGAGGTCAAACCGGAGTCCCTGGTCCCGAGGGAAGAAAACATCGAGTGCCACCAATACGGGTTCTCGGCGGCCAGCATGCTGATGAACACCCCGGTGGCCATGAAGACCGCCAGCAGCGTCGCCAGGGATTGCGCGGTCACCCGGGCTGCGGAGACCAGTGCGACGTAGCCGGCGATCCCGGCGCACACCCCCACCATCAGGCTTGCGGCATACCTGTCCACCGTTAATCCCCTGAACGCATCCTGGAAGACCCGGAAGGTGATCAGTGCCGCCATCGCGGAAATCGCGGCGTGGATGATCATCAGCGCGAAGGCGTTGAGGAACTGCCGGTACCGCGAGAGCGCAAGCAGCCAATCCTGCGTCTTGACCAGCACCGTGAGATACCCCAGGACACTGCCGGTGGTTGCTGCCAGCGCGGCAACCACCGAGGCGTAGATGGCGACGGAGCCGGTGCCCGCAAGGCCTGGCCGGTAGCCGGAGAAGGCGATAAGCCCCACCACGATGCCCAGCAACGTGCAGGTCAGCCCGAGCCAGAGGGCCCGGTTTTCGCTTTGGAGCTGCATATCCGCCGTGGGCTCGCGCTGCCCGGGTCCTCGTTCGCTGTTCACACCCTTGATTCTGCCACTGCGTGGGCAACCCGTGTTCAGGAGGTCGGCATCGGAGCCATTCCCAGTCGCTGCGCAAGGTAGGGCGCGGTCCTGGATTCAGGGTCCGCGGCAATCTGCGCCGGGGTCCCGACGGCTATGATCTTTCCCCCGGCGTCCCCTCCGGCCGGGCCCAGGTCGATGACCCAGTCCGCGGCGGCCACCACGTCCATGTGGTGCTCCACCACGATCACCGTGTTCGCCGCGTCCACCAACCGGTTCAGTTGCCCCAGCAGCAATTGCACGTCGGCCGGGTGCAGCCCGGTGGTTGGCTCATCGAGCAGGTAGAGCGTGTGCCCGCGCCGGGCACGCTGCAGTTCGGTGGCCAGCTTGATGCGTTGGGCCTCGCCGCCGGAGAGCTCCGGGGCGGGCTGTCCCAGGGCCAGGTAGCCCAGCCCCACCTCGCGCAGCGTAGCCAGCGACCGGGCCGCGGCGGGGATGCCGGCCAGGAATTCCGCTGCCTCATCAACGCTCAGTTGAAGCACCTCGGCGATGTTCTTGCCCTCGTAGGTGACCTCGAGCGTCTCGGGGTTGTAGCGCGAACCGTGGCACACCGGGCATACGCCGTAGCTTCCGGGAAGGAAGAGCAGCTCGATTTCCAGGTAGCCCTCGCCCAGGCAGTTTTCGCAGCGTCCCCCGGTGACGTTGAAGGAGAACCGGCCGGCGCCGTATCCGCGTTCCTTGGCCAGGGCGGTCTCCGCGAAGGCCTTGCGCACGGCGTCGAACAATCCGGTGTAGGTCGCCAGGTTCGAGCGCGGGGTCCGGCCGATCGGCTTTTGGTCCATCGCCACGACCCGGTCGATGCCCTGCGCACCGCGTACGGCACCGATCACCGCCTGGTTGGTCTCGGTGTCCGCGTCCGGGCTGTCCAACGCCTCCCCGCGCAGGGTCTGCGCCATCGCCTGCGCCAAGGCCTGGCTGACCAGGGTGGACTTTCCCGAACCGGAGACACCGGTGACGGCACTGAGCACCCCCAGCGGGAATTTCGCGTCCAGGCCCACCAGGTTGTGCAGGTCGATGCCCTCGATCTCCAGCCACCTCCCGGCCTCGCGGGGTTCCCTGAGCGCCGGGGTGCCGCCTCGGTGTCCCAGGAACGTGCGGGTCACCGAGGCCGGGACATCCGCAAGCCCGGGGACCGGACCGCTGTAGAGCACCTGCCCGCCTCCGGCACCGGCGCGCGGGCCCACGTCGACGATCCAGTCGGCGCTGGCGACCACGTCCATGTTGTGCTCCACCACGAACACCGAGTTCCCGGAGGTCTTCAGTGCCCGCAGGACCTCAAGCAGCGGTTGGGCGTCGGCCGGGTGCAGTCCGGCGGAGGGCTCGTCGAGCACGTAGATCACCCCGAAGAGCCCGGAACGCAGCTGCGTGGCGATGCGCAGGCGCTGCATCTCCCCGGGTGAAAGCGTCGGCGTTCCCCGCTTCAGGCTCAGGTAGCCCAGGCCCAGTCCGGTGAGCACCTCGATGCGCTCGAGCAGGTCCGCGGCGATCGAGGCTGACACGTCGCTGGAGGCCTGTCCGTCGCGTTCGCGCAGGGCCAGGGGCCGCAGCACCCCGGCCAACGAGTCAAGCGCCGTGGCGTTGAATGCCGCGATGTCCAGCCCCGCGACGGTGACCGCGAGCGCCTCGGGACGGAATCCCGTCCCGTCACACGTCGGGCAGGGCCCGGAGTCCATGAATTGCAGCGCCTTGGCGCGCATCGCCTGGGATTTGGATTCGGCCACGGTGTGCAGCACGTAGCGCTTGGCGCTCCAGAAGCGGCCCTTGTAGGGCTTGGCGATCCGGTCACGTTCCGGGACCACCTCCA
Organism: Micrococcaceae bacterium; assembly: GCA_030540695.1. Taxonomy (GTDB): domain Bacteria; phylum Actinomycetota; class Actinomycetes; order Actinomycetales; family Micrococcaceae; genus Paeniglutamicibacter. The sequence goes on from JAUNVO010000236.1 coordinate 2,926, forward strand.
TCACCGGCTGTTCCTCGGTGAACAGCAACCAGTCGCGATCCTTCTGTGGCAGCTGCTGGAAGGGGACATCGACGTCGTAGCCGAGGTGGGTGGTGATGTCGCGCAGGTTCTTGCCCTGCCAGGCGCCGGGCCACGCGGCGATGGCGCCGTCGCGGATGCTCAGCGAGGGATCCGGGACCAGGGAGTCCTCGCTGACGGTGTGCACGATGCCCAGCCCGTGGCATTGGCCGCAGGCACCGACCACGGTGTTCGGGGAGAACGAATCCGAATCAAGCCGCGGCGCCCCGGCGGGGTAGTCCCCGGCCCGGGAGTAGAGCATCCGCACCGAGTTGGACAAGGTGGTCAGGGTGCCGACGGTCGAGCGCGATGACGCGGTGCCGCGGCGCTGTTGCAGGGCCACCGCCGGGGGCAGGCCGGAGATGAACTCGACGTCCGGGGTGTGGCCCTGGGCAATGAGCCGCCGCGCGTACGGCGCGACGGATTCGAGGAAGCGGCGCTGTGCCTCGGCAAAGATCGTGCCGAAGGCCAGGGAGGACTTCCCCGATCCCGAGACACCGGTGAAGGCGACGATGGCGTCGCGCGGGATGCGCACCTCGACGTTGTCCAGGTTGTTCTCGTTCGCCCCGCGCACATGCACGAACCCGTCGTGGGTTCCGGGCGCGGGAAATTTCTGGCTGTCCTGTCCATTGCTGCTCATCTTCCCCAGCCTAGGCGTTGGCGCCGCTCCACGCGTCCGGGGACGTGTTTTCCCTTGGCGAAATCCCCGGGCGGGTCCTTCGCGGGGCGTGATACGTTCGGTGCATAGCTACATTTCACAGGTATCCACGCCCGGCGCCATGGCGCCCGGACATCGAGGAGGCAGCAATGTCGGCACAGAAGAAAACCCACGCGGGGTACACGGTTCCCGGACTCACCCTGGGTGATGGCCATAAGGTCGCAGACGCCCTGCAGATGCGGCTTCACGCACTGAATGACCTGCAACTCACGCTCAAGCACGCACACTGGAACGTCGTGGGACGCGATTTCATCGGCGTCCACGAAATGCTCGACCCGCAGATCGAACTGGTTCGCGGGATGGTCGACACCCTGGCCGAGCGCATGGCGACGATGGGTGTATCGCCCAACGGACTGCCCGGCGACCTGGTCAAGAAGCGCGACTGGGATGACTACGAGATTGACCGCGCCAGCACCACCGAACACCTCGCGGCCCTTGACCTGGTCTACTCCGGGATCATCGAGTCGATGCGCAAGACCATCGAGGCCGTCGGCGGCCTGGACCCGGTCACCGAGGACATCCTGATCGGGCAGACCGCGGAGCTCGAGCAGTTCCAGTGGTTCATGCGTTCGCATCTGGAAAGCAACGACGGCGAACTGCTCAACGCCGCCGCACGCACCGAGAAGGGTGCCGCCAAGAAGGCCAAGTAGTCCGTCGATGCCCGCCGGACCGCCCCCAAGGCAGTCCGGTGGGCATCCGTGCGCCCGGGGTCAGCGGCGCTCCGGGATCGCCACCGGCGTGCTGGCCATCAGGATGGAAACGAAGCCGGCCACCGTGGCGGCGCCATGTTGCGCCATCACGATCGAATAGTGGTTGGTCCCCTCGATCAGCGCGACCTCCAGTTCCGGGATCCGTTGTTGCCACGACGCCACATAGTCCGGATCATAGAGCCCGGGCGCGGTTCCCATGAGCCCGTGGGGCGATTGCAGGAACTGCACCGGGTGCGCCAGCTCGTCCA
>JAUNVO010000009.1:0-29872 GCA_030540695.1 Micrococcaceae bacterium
TCAGCCCCGAGCAGGGTCCTGCATGATCCAGAATTCGGCGCCCGTGGGGTCCTTGAGCACCGCTTGGCGGCCAAACGGGGTGTCTTCGGCCGCCTTCACGACCTGGCCACCGATGGCCACTGCCGTTTGAACCGCTTCATCGGTGTTTTCGACACCGAAATAAATGACCCAGTGCGGTGGCACCGACTCGGCGAGCATTCCCGCAGCATCCATGATGCCTGCCTTCGCATCTTCCCCCTGGCCCAGTGTCGTGTAGCGGAAGTCATCGCTGTCGGACATCACGGAGGTCTCCCAGCCAAAGACCTGCCGGTAGAACTGGATCGATGAGTCGTATTCACGGGAGTGGAGTTCATGCCATGCGGGCGCCCCGGGTTCCGATGCAAGGCCGAATCCGGTGTGGCCGCCGAATTCGAAAAGACCGACTTCCGCGCCACCGGCGTCACCGATCACCGCCATCTTGCCCTGCTCCGGAACGTCCATGGGCCCGAAGCGCAGTTGCCCTCCATGTGCCACCGCCGCCTCGGCGGCCGCATCGATGTCCTTCACGCGCAGGTAGGTCGACCAGAGATCAGTGGCACCGTTGCTGCCGTCGTTGAGCATGATCCCGGCAACGGATGCCCCGTCCTTGAAAGCCATGGTGTACCCGCCATACTTTTCCTGGTCCTTGATCTCGTAGCTCCATCCGAAGACCTTCGCATAGAATTCCATGGCTCGTTGCGGGTCGGTCGAGGCCAGCTCGATCCAGCACGGCGATCCGGCCTCGATAGTTGGCTTGCGCATGACAGGTACCTTCCGTACGGGGTGAATGGGGTCCGGATACAAGCGAGTGTAGGGGCGGCTGCGCGCAGCGGCAATGGTAGCCAGGCACCTCCCCCACCGGCTTGGGGCACGGAGCCCGTGGCACTTCGAGATGCTTGCCCGAACCTTCATGTCAGCGAAAAGACGCCTGAAGTTGAAAGTTAGGCATGGCGAACATAATATCTACGTAATAGCTTTCCCCGTGGCACCCGTCTGCCGCACGCACGCAAGGAATCCCATGACCTCCCACTTTGCACCTCGGCAACGTCGCCGACTTCTCGGCGCGCTTGGAGCCCTGGCGCTGAGCGCCGGCCTCGTCTCCTGCGCGGCCGAAGCCTCCAGCCCGCCGGCAGCCGCAGATGACCGCCCCGTGGTGCTGACCACGTTCACCGTCCTGGCGGATATCGCCGGCAACGTCGGCGGCGACAAGATCCGCGTCGAATCGATCACCAAGGTCGGCGCCGAGATCCACGGCTACGAGCCCACGCCGCGCGACATCGCCAAGGCGAACGACGCAGACCTGATCCTGGACAACGGGCTGAACCTTGAAGCCTGGTTCTCGAAGTTCGTGGACGAACTCGACGTCCCGCACGCGGTGCTCACCAAGGGCGTCACGCCCATGGACATCACCGCCGAGGAAGACGCCGGCAAGCCCAATCCCCACGCGTGGATGAGCCCGGTGAACGTGCAGCAGTACGTGGAGAACATTTCCGAAGCCTTCGCCTCGCTGGACCCGCAGAATGCCGAATACTACGCCGCCAATGCGGCGGGCTACCAAAAGGAACTCCAAACGGTCCAGGACTCGCTGGTCACCGGGCTCGCCGCACTGCCCAAGGCCCACCGCGCACTGGTCACCTGCGAAGGCGCCTTCTCCTACATGGCCCGCGATGCGGGCCTGACCGAAAAGTACATCTGGCCGGTCAATGCCGAGTCGCAGGCCACCCCGCGACAGATCACCTCGGTCATCGAATTCGTGAAGGACAACGAGGTTCCGGCGGTCTTTTGTGAATCCACCGTTTCCGACGCCCCGATGCAGCAGGTGGTCGAGGCCACCGATGCCGAATTCGGCGGCATGCTCTACGTCGACTCGCTCTCCGAGGCCAGCGGGCCTGTCCCGACCTACCTGGAACTGATCCGCCACGACTCGGAATTGATCCTCGACGCACTCTCCGGGACGAAGTCGTGAGCGATCTGGCCCTGAGGGTCCACGACGTCTGCGTGAACTACGGAGAGGTCAAGGCGCTCGAGGGCGCGAGCCTGGACCTGCAGGCCGGACGGATCTGCGGTTTGGTTGGCATGAACGGATCGGGCAAGTCCACCCTCTTCAAGTCCATCATGGGCCTGGTCAAGCCCGATCGCGGCACCGTCGCCATCCACGGACACAGCCCCGCCCAAGCCCGGAAAAAGGGGATCATCGGCTACGTCCCGCAAAGCGAGGACGTGGATTGGGACTTTCCGATCTCCGTGCAGGACGTGGTCATGATGGGCCGCTACGGACATATGGGCCCGCTGCGCCGACCCAAGGCCGCGGATCGCCAAGCGGTCCAAGAGGCCATGGAACGCACCGAGCTCACCGAGTTCGCCGACCGGCAGATCGGGCAGCTCTCCGGTGGCCAGAAGAAGCGCGCCTTCGTGGCACGCGGCATCGCGCAAAACGCCACGATGCTGTTGCTCGACGAGCCCTTCGCCGGAGTGGACAAGCGCTCGGAGGCCACTATGACCCGGTTGCTGCGCGAACTTGCAGCCTCCGGCGCAACGGTCCTGGTCTCGACCCACGATCTGCATGCCCTGCCCAAACTCGCCGACGAGGCCGTGCTGCTGATGCGCAAGGTCCTGGCCCACGGCACCCCCGAATCGGTGCTGACCCCCGCCCACCTTGCCCTGGCCTTCGGCCTGGATGTCCTTGAGAGGGAGAGCACCTCATGAGCCTTTTCGACATATTGCTTGAACCGCTGAGCTATGACTTCATGGTTCGCGCCCTGGTCACCGCCGTCACCGCCGCCGCCTTGTGTGCCGTGCTTTCCTGCTGGCTGGTGCTTATCGGCTGGTCACTGATGGGGGACGCCGTCTCCCACGCCGTGCTGCCCGGCGTGGTGCTCGCCTACGTCTTCTCCGTCCCCTTCGCCGTCGGTGCGCTGCTCTTTGGCTTCCTGGCGGTGGGGCTGATCGGGGCGGTGCGCGAGACCAGCAGGATCAAGGAAGACGCGGCCATCGGCATCGTGTTCACCACGCTCTTCGCCCTGGGGCTTGTGCTGATCTCCGTCACGCCATCGCACACCGACCTCACCCACATCATCTTCGGCAACCTGCTCGGGGTCTCCAGCGGGGATCTGCTCCAGATCATGATCCTGGCCGCGCTGGCGATGGCCGTGCTGTTGATCAAGCGCAGGGATTTCACCTTGTACGCCTTCGACCCGACCCATGCGCACGCCATCGGCCTGAACCCGCGCATGCTCGGTGCCGCCCTGCTGGCCCTGCTGGCACTGACCTCGGTGGTCGCGCTGCAGGCGGTGGGCGTGATCCTGGTGGTTGCGATGCTGATCATTCCCGGGGCCACCGCCTACCTGCTGACCGACAAGCATTCGCGGATGCTGGTGATCGCCCCGGCCATCTCGGTGGCCTGCGCGGTGTTGGGGCTGTACACGAGCTACTACATGGACACGGCCTCGGGCGGCATGATCGTGCTGGCCCAGGGCACCGCCTTCGCGCTGGCCTACTTCTTCGCGCCGCGCCAGGGATTGATCGGCACCCGGGTCCGGGCCGCACGACGCCGCCGCATGGCCCTGACCGCGTAGCGCCGGGCCGTGGCCGCCTTGGACGCTTAGTCGTCCAAGGTGGCCACGAAGAGCGAGTTGCCTGCCCTGGCCCCCAGGCTCACCGGCTCGTCCGAGCCCTCGACCAGCACCGCCATGGCATCGGAGAACGGCTCGGGGGTACCCAGGCGCAACACGGCGCCGGGGGTGATCCCGCGCTCGGAAAAGAACCCGAGCAATTCGGCGTCTTCGTCGGAGATCCGCTCCACCGTCACCCGCGCACCGGGTTTCATCTCCGTTAGCGGCTGGGCGCTGGGAACATCGACCACTCCGTGGGCATCGGGGATCGGATCCCCGTGCGGGTCCCGGTCCGGGTGCCCCAGGATCGAGTCGAGCCGCTCGACGAAGAAATCCGAGACGGCGTGCTCCAGGTGTTCGGCCTCGTCGTGGATCTTCTCCCAGTCATAGCCCAGCACCGAGACCAGGAAGGTCTCCAGCAGCCGGTGCCGGCGCACCATCTGCACGGCATAGGCCCGTCCGGCTTCGGTGAGTTCCACCGCACCGTAGCGCTGGTGGTCCACCAGGCCCTGCCCGGCCATCTTGCGCACGGCGTCGGAGACCGATGACATTCTCAGCCCGGTTTTTTGGGCGATCTCGGTGGCGGTCACCGGGGTGCTCGACCATTCCTCGAGACCCCAAATGACCTTCAAGTAGTTCTGTGTACTGACCGAAAGCTCCGAAACCGACATGGGTACCAGTCTACCGAGGTCTGAGGTGGGCCTTCGCAGGGGTGGCCCAAGCACCTGCGTGGATCGCCGGACGCGCCGGGGCTAGATCCACCCTTGCTCGTGCGCCAGGTGTGCGGCCTCGATCCTGTTCGAGGCGCCGGTCTTGCCGATGGCGTTGGACAGGTGGTTGCGCACGGTGCCAACACTGAGAAACAGGGTTTTGGCGATCTGGGCCACCGGTGCCCCTGATTGCGCGTGGGTGAGCACCTGGCACTCGCGCTCGGTCAGCGGGTTTGCACCACCACCCAACGACTGGGCTGCCAAGGACGCGTCGAGCACCCGGCCCCCGGCATGCACCCGGCGCACCGCGGCAGCCAGTTCCGAGGACGGGGTGTCCTTGACCAGGAACCCGCGGGCACCGGCCTCGAAAGCGGCGCGCAGGTAGCCTGGCCGATCGAAGGTCGTCACGATCAGCACCCTGCACTCGGGCAGGGCGGCCCGCAGCGCCGCCGCAGCCGCCAGTCCGTCGGTGACGGGCATCTGGATATCCAGCAACGCCACATCCACCCGATGCTCCCTGGCCAGGGCCACCACATCGGTGCCATCCCCGGTTTGCGCGACGACCTCGATGTCACCCTCGAGGTTCAACAGTGCCGCAAGCGCCCCACGCACCAGGGCCTGGTCATCGGCCAGCAACACGCGGATCGGTTCGGCCCCGCCCGGGGCCCGGTCGTTCAGTCCCATTGCACGCTCACCTTGGTGCCGCCATGCTCGGAGGTTCCGATCCAGCAGTTGGCTTCGGCCAGCCTGGCCCGTTCGCGCAGGCCGCGCAGGCCGTGGCCCTCGGCGCTTCCTGCCAGCGAATCCCCGTCATCCTCGACGGTCAGTGAATCCGCCCTCACCGTGATCCAGCAGGTCGTGGCATGCGCGTGCCGCAACACGTTGGTGACCGATTCGCGCAACACCCAGGACATGACGATCGAACGCACCGGATGAACCTTCTGCGGGTCCCCGCTGAGCACGGTGTGAAGCTGTGCGTCCTCGAGCGCCGCGCGCATGGGCACCAGCTCCTCGCCCAGCGTGGTGCGCCGAAGCCCTCCGACGGTGGCCCGGATCGATTCCAGTGCCTCGGCGGTCAACTCCCTGATTTGGGACAATTCAGCCCGGGCGGCATCCACGTCGGTGTCCAACAGGCGTTCGGCAAGTTCCGCCTTGAGCGACACCGCGGTCAGCGAATGGCCCAGCACATCATGCACATCACGCGCCATGCGGTCCTGCGAGGAGAGGATCGCATGGTCCATGCGCAGGTCCCCGGAGCGGATGCTGTGCCGGATCAACGCCGTATTGACGGCGTTGACAACCATCAACACCAGCAACAGGCCAATCAGGAAAATAAAGTCGCCCACCATGTTGGTCATCACCGCAACACCGAGGCTGATGGCCAGCACCAGGGCATTGACGATCCACATGGTGCGCAACGACAGCAGATAGGCGGCGTAGCTGATGATGAAGGGGCCGAAGCTGATGACATCGGGACCCAGGACCGGAACGCCGGCCACCACGATGAGCAGCATCAGTCCAAAAGGGAGCCGGGCCCCGGCATGGCCGCGGACGTTGACGCCCAGGGCAAAACTGAAGGAAAAGAATCCCCACAGATACACGGCGGCAAAAGCAGCCAGCAGGCCATAGCCCAGCACGCGCATCGGCACCGGCAGGCTGGATTCGGCGATGGTGAGGATCGGGAAGAGCAGGAAAACAATCCACACCGCCGCCAGCAACCACCCATAGCGTGCCCAGAAAGACTCGGCAGCCCCAGCGCCGGGTGCCGGTGTCATTGCCGCACCCGTGACCGGCGCACGGCCCAGAGCGCCAGCGCCGCGAAGATCAGTGTCCATGCCACCACATTAGCCACCAGCACCATCAAGGAGTCGGTTCCCGCACCCGCGCCGGCACCCACGCCTTCGGTCAGTGGATAGCGGGCCAGGCCCGCATACCCGTACATCGGGGTGAAGCGCGCGATGCTCAGCATGGTGCCGCTCAGGGGCAGGAACACGTTGCCGAAGAAGGCAAAGAACACCATTCCCGCAGCGGCCACACCGATGGCCGTCTCGGATTTGAAGCTCATGCCGATCCCCATGCCGTAGAGCGCATAGATGCCCGAGCCCACCACGGTGATCACGTAACTCATCGTCCAGATGGCTGGGGTCTCGGCCTGTGCCCCGGTGAGCGCTCCCACCAGGTAAACGATTCCGATGCTGGCTGCCGAAACGATCAACGCGACGCTGACCTTTGCGGCCACAAAATCCCGCGGTTTCATCGGGGTCAGGGCGATCTGCCGTCCCCATCCGAGCATCGACTCGGTGGCCGCGGTTCCGGCAATGGACGTGGTGGCCACGGCCGCGCCGTAGGCGGCCATCGAGGCCATGACGTAGAACTTCACATTGCCGTTGCCGGCCGATTCCCCGCCACCGCCAAACATGTTCCCGAAGAGCAGGTACATGGCCACCGGCATGAAGAGGATGAACATGATGTTCCCGATGTCACGGGACTGGCGCAGCAGTTCGATGCGTACATAGGTGGGGTTCATCGTTTGTCTCCGGTCAGTGCCAGGAAGGCGGCTTCCAGGGTGGGTGCGGTGACTTCCAGGTCGGATGCCCCCAGTTCCATCAACAGCATCCTCGCCGCGGCATCGGAATCGGGTCCGGTGACCGAGACCCTGTGTCCGTGCAGCGCGACTGCGCTGACCCCAGGCAGGGTGCGCAAGGCTGCGAGCGCTTCCTCGGGTGGCCCGTGTGCCGGCAGGGTGGCGCTGGCGGTGCGGCCGCCGGTCATTTCGCGCAATTGCGCGGTGGGGCCGTCGGCCAGCATTTTTCCCGCACCGATGAGCACGGTGCGCTCGGCAAAGTCTTGCGCCTCTTCAAGGTAGTGCGTGGCAAAGAGCACCGTGCGGCCCGCCAGCGCGTCCTGGCGCATGGTCTCCCAAAAGGCGCGCCGGGCCGAAACATCCATTCCGGCAGTTGGCTCGTCGAGAATCAACAGCCGGGGATCGGGCAGCAGGGCCAAGGCGAACTTGAGCCGCTGCTGTTCCCCTCCGGAGCATTTGGAAACCTTGCGCTTGGCCAGGGAGGTGATGTCGGTGCGTTGCATCACCTCGTCGATGCGGTCTTTCGCTCCGTGTAGCGCGGCGATTGCCCTCACCGTTTCATGCACCGTCAAATCGCGCAGCAACCCTCCGGTCTGCAGCACGGCGGAGATTTCCCCGGCTTCTACCGCGGCGCGCGGGGACCTGCCAAAGACGGAAATTCTGCCTGCGCTGGGTTGGGTGAGACCGAGCATCATGTCGATGGCCGTGGTCTTGCCCGCACCATTCGGGCCAAGGAACGCGACAATTTCCCCGGTGCCCACCTCCAGGTCAATGCCTGCCACCGCCTGCAGCGGTCCCTCGGGCGTGTTGAACGTCTTGGACACGTTTCGCAGCTTCAGTGCCTGGGTGCCTTCTTGGCCGGAAGCGCCCATGGATACGGGATGTGGCAGCGTCTGGTGCTTGTTTGCCTGGCTCATGCTTCCAGTCTCCTGCGTTCGGGGCGTCGGCAGAAGGGCAAAAGCGCATGGGCCGGGCATGACAAGTGTCATGCCCGGCCCATGCGTCCTGGGTTCGAATCGGTCTCAGTGGGCGGGCTTGGTGCCCTCGGCCGTCTGCGGATCCGTTTCTGCTTCAAGCACCCGTTCCGGGGCCCTTGGCGTTGCCGACTTCTTGCGCTGGCGCACGAACACCACCACGGCAAAGACGGCCGCGGCTCCGATCAGCGGCAGGCGGAACTGGCCCGGGACATCCTGGGAGAGCATGAAAACCCCCATGGCCAGGACGAACCAGCCGAACGCGGCGCGCAGCTTGTCTTCCGGGATGCGTCCGGCGATCTTCGATCCCACCAGGGATCCAACCACTGCCACCCCGGTGACCATCAAGGTGGTGTTCCAATCGATCGCGACGGTGGTCATGTAACCGGCCAGCCCCGCGAAGGACTTCATGGCGATGACCACCAAGGAGGTCCCCACCGCCAAGGACATCGGCAATCCGCCCAGCAGTGCCAGCGCCGGCACCACGAGGAATCCGCCACCGGCACCGACCAGCCCGGTGACCAAACCGACCGCGGCACCATCGAGCAGTACCCTGCCCAAGGGCAGGTCCTTGTACTGCTTGTTCGGGTCCACCGGCTTGCGTCCGCGCAACATGGCCAGCGAGGTCACCAACATCATGACGGCAAATGCGACGAGCAGCACCTGTCCGGGGATGTATCCGCCGAGCAATCCACCGCCAAAGGCGCCGACCATCCCGGCTGCGCCGAAGATCAGCCCGGTGCGCCAACGCACCCGTCCCGCCTTGGCATGGCCCAGGGCCCCAACCAATGAGGTCGTCCCGACCACGAAAAGCGAAGCGGCGATGGCTTCCTTGGCCTCGAACCCTGCGACGTAGACGAGGATCGGGACGGTGAGGATCGAGCCGCCGCCGCCGAGGATGCCCAGCGAGAGCCCGATCAGCAGCGACAGCGAGAGGACCAGGATCAGGGTCGCGATGCTCATGGCGTGGTGGTGGCGTTGGTTGCCGGCCTTGCTTCCTTGGCGTCCGGAAGCTGTGCCAGGACCGACTCACGGGTTGGCTCGTTGCCCGTGCGGTTCCACGGCATGGCCGAAAGCGCCTTGCCCATGGCACAGGTGTTGGTCGCTGCGGAGAAGGTCAGGCCGGCGCCGATCGCCCCGGCAACGGTGCGCAGCTGCGGGGAGAGGAATTTTCCGCCCGCCAGCCCCGCCACCACCAGAGAGCCCGCAGCCATGCGCACCTGGCGCTCCAGGGACCAGCGTTTGGAACCGGTGACGGTGTCACCGCCACTGCGCTCAAAGGCGGGCACTCCCCCGTCGAGCACCATCGCGTCGGCAAAACCGACGCCGGCGAGATTCACGCAGGCTTCCCCGGCCCGAACACCGGACTGGCAGACCAGGACCACCTTGGTGTTCAGGTTCTCGGCCAGCTCCTCGGTGTGCTCGGAAAGCAACGGCAGCGGCACGTTGTAGGAGCCTCGGATGTGCAGGGATTCGAATTCGGCGGCCGAGCGCACGTCGAGGATCAATACGTGTTCCCCGGAATCGATCATGGATTTAAGTTCTTCGGGGGCGATGGAGCCTGTTGTTTTATTCATGGGTGGGGCCTTTCGGGTACGGGTGAAACGCACCGCGGGTCCCTGCCGTTTCCGTGGGACGGAAAGTGTGCGGGACCCGCGGATCGCTAGGTGGATGATGCGCGAGGTGCGCGGATTAGTTCTTCTGGCTGTTCAAGGCGTCCCAGGCGGCATAGCTGCCCTTGAGCTCGATGACCTTGTAGCCTGCACGGCGCAGCGCCGAGGCGGCCACGGAGTTTCGCACGCCACTCTGGCAGTAGCTGACGATTTTCCCCTCGGTGGGGAGCTGGTCGGTGTGCCACAGCACGCGACCGCCGCTGAGCTGAACGGAGCCGGGGATGTGCCCTTCGGCGTGTTCGGTCTTGTTGCGCACATCGAGAACCAGGGCCGCGTCGTATCCAGCCAGGTCCGCGGGGTCGAGGGTTTCCGGGATGTAGCTGGGCAACCCGTCGAACGAGGTGACGTAGCCCTCGACGGCGTCAACGCCTACGCGGATCAGGGCATCCCACATGTCGGTGGCGGTTTCGCGATCCGGTGCCAGCAGCACCAGGGGGCGTGCGTCCTTTTCCGGATCCACGGCCCAGGCACCGTAGCTGGCAGCCTTGGAACCGGCGGGGATGTTCAGCGCCCCGGCAACCGTGCCGGCGTGCACCTCCAGGTGGTGACGGGTGTCCACGATGCCGATCTCATCGGCGGCCAAGGCCTTGGCCACGGCCTTGGGCGCCAGTTCGGCCAGGGGCCGGCGTCCCCCAAGGACCGCCGGACCCTGACGATTCTGCCGCTTCATGCGGCCAAAGTAGGCGTGCGCGTCGGGCTGCCCGTCGAGCAGTGCCTCGACGAATCCGGCCTCGTCGTCGGCCGCCAGGAACGGTGCCCACCAGGCGAAGTTCCGCTCGTATCCAACCGTCGTCGACGGGATCGAGCCCAGCGCCTTGCCACAGGCGCTGCCCGAGCCGTGGGCGGGGTGGACCTGGACGTAGTCCGGCAGCACCAAGAACTTTTCCTTCAGCGAAACGAACAGGTCGTGTGCTCCGCCAAAGCGGGTGTCGACACCACCTGCGGCCTCGTCGAGCAGGTCCGGTCGCCCCAAGTCCCCCACGAAGACGAAGTCGCCGCTGAGCATGAAGCCCGGCTTGTCGCTGGCCGCGCCGTCGGTGATCAGGAAGGAGAGGTGTTCGGGGGTGTGACCCGGGGTGTGCACTGCCGCAACGGTGATGTTTCCCAGCTTGATCGTGTCACCATCCATGAGCCGTTCCCCATCGAAGCGGTACTGCCAATCCTCGCCGCCCTCACCCGAAAGGTAGATCTCGGCCCCGGTGTCGGCGGCCAGTTCGCGGGTTCCCGAAAGGTAGTCGGCATGGATATGCGTCTCGGTGACGGCAACGATTTTCATGTCGTTTGCCTTGGCGATGTCCTTGTACACCGCGATGTCACGGCGTGCGTCAACCACGATGGCCTCACCCTTGGCTTGGCAGCCAATCAAGTAGCTGGCCTGTGCAAGGTCTTCGTCATAGATACGTTCGAGAAGCATTGTCTCTCCTTGGATAATGGTTTTTTTATACCCCCTGGGGTACCCGCTCAATCTCTACCATAATACCCTAGGGGGTATATGTCAACGCCGTCGAAGCCACCTCGCAACCCTCCTCGACGGACCCCCGGGCACAACGAAAACGGCGGCCAGCCCCACCGCATGGTGGGGCCGGCCGCCGCAGGGCAGGATCCGGGCCTAACGCCCGAAAAGGCGTGAGAGCCACCCGCCGCCGGATTCCTTCGGGGCATTTGGGTCGCAGGTGCATCGCTCCGAGCGCGGGACGTGGGCCATGACCTGCTTGACGTGCTGGCCACACCCGGCCCAGGTGGTCTTCTGGCACTTGCGGCACTTCACTGCTCGACACATCTGTGTACTCCCTGGTTTGCGTATCCGCCACCCTTCGGGGCGCGAAGCCTTTCTTGCACTCCAGTATTGCACATACCCCCCGGGGTATGAAAACTTCCATGTGAACACATTAAATAAACCCCCGGGGGTATATGATGGAGAAATCAACGACCCGGGAGGGAACCACCATGCATTTGGAAGCAGCAGACATGAAACCTGCCATCAACAGGCTCAAACGAGCCCAAGGCCAGCTCAATGCGGTGATCCGCATGCTTGAGGAAGGCAGCGATTGCCGCGAGGTCGTCACCCAGCTCTCCGCCGCTTCCAAGGCCATGGACCGCGCCGGATTCTCCATCATCGCCACCGGACTGGAACAGTGCCTGCTCAGCGAAGACTCCACCGCGGACCGCGCCGAGATGGAAAAGCTGTTCCTCTCACTGGCCTGACCCTCCTGGCCTCAACGCAATGCGCGGGTATCACCTAGGCTAAGTCCGTGGTCAACTACACCTTGAAGCAGCTGCAGTATTTCATCGCCGTCGCCGACGCCGGTACGATCTCCGGGGCGGCAACCACTTGCCATATCTCCCAAGCGGCAATGTCCCAGGCGATCGGGGAACTTGAACGCATCATCGGATCCCAGCTCCTGGTCCGGCACCGCGCCCGCGGGGTCGTCTTGACGGCCGTGGGCACGCACTTCCTGCGCGATGCCAAGGAGCTGGTGCGACATGCCGAGGAAGTCCAGGGCAATATCGGCGAGCGTCAAAGCGGCTTGGTGGGTCCGTTGAACATCGGGTTGTATTCCGGGTTGTCCGCCCTGTGGATGCCGGTGATCTGCGAGCAGTTCGACAAGCCGAACCCGGGCCTCGAAGTGCGTATCACCGAAGGGGACGGCACCGCCCTGCAAGAACGCCTGCTCGAGGGCTACCTCGACGCGGTGCTCACCCACACCCGGCACCTGCTGCCCCACGTGAAACATACCCCGGTGATGGCCGGGCGCCCCTACGTGCTGGTCCATGCCGGGCACAAGCTGGCCGGCACCGGTTCGGTCCGGCTTACCCAAATGGCCGATGAGGACTTCGTCTCCCTGGACATTCCCTCGGTGCGCGATAACCAGCTGGTGAACCTGCGACTCTCCGGGCTTGACCCGAAGATCGTCTGGTCCAGCTCCAATTTCGAGACGGTGCGCGGCATGGTGGCCCGGGGGCTGGGCTACACCGTCCTGGTCCAGCGCGCCCCGGTGAACGTGAGTTATGACGGATTGCCGCTGGCAACCCTGGAAATCGATGGGCCGGTGGGCCAAAGCGACATCTGCGTTGCCTACACCGCCTCGGAACGGCCCAGCCTGCGGCTGCGTGCCTTCATCGGGTTCTGTGAACGGATCGGCGCCGAACGTGACGAAGGGCCGGACCCGTTCTAGCGTTCACGGATCCGGCCCTTCGGCGGCTGGTGGGCCGCCGTCCTTGCTACATGCTTTCGGCGGCCAGGTCCGCGTCCTTGCCTTCCTTGATGCCGCGCATCGCCAGGGCAGCCAACACGAACACCGAGGCCCACACGGCGCCGACGACCCAGAGCGAACCTCCGGCGAAGAGCACCAGCGCCGCGACGATCATCGGGGTGAAGCCGGCACCGAGCGTCGAAGAGAGCTGGTAGACCAGCGACGCCCCGGTGTAACGGATCCGGGTGGGGAACAATTCCGCGGTGAAGGCACCGAACGGCCCGAAGATGGTGCCCTGGATCAGCCCGTTGGCCAGGAACAACGCGATGGCGAACAGCCAGAGCTCACCGAGCTGCAGCATCAACATGATCGGCATGGCCAGCACGGCACCGGAAACGATGCCAAACATCATCACCGGGCGGCGGCCCAGCTTGTCCGAGTAGCGTGCGGCGAGCCAGACCCCCAGGATGGTCAAGGTGGCGCCCACCGCCTTGACGTTCAACACCGCCGTGCGGTCCATGCCCGCGTCCTCGACCACGTAGGAGATGGCCCAAACGGTCATCAAACCCTGCACGGTGTAGGAGCTCATGCCCACCAGGGTGCCCATGATCACCGACTTGGGGTATTTGGTCAGCACCTGCATCAGCGGGATCTTCTTTTCCTCCGCCTTGTCCTCAAGGGCCAGGAAGAGCGGGGATTCGGTGACCTTCAAGCGGATGACCAGGCCGATGGCCACCAGCCCAAGGCTGGCGATGAACGGGATGCGCCAGCCCCAGGCCAGGAACGCCTCGTTGGGTAGCGTGGAGACCGCGGAAACCGCGAGGGTCGCCAGCACGGCACCGGCCGGTCCTCCCATGTTGGCGAAGCTTGCGGCGAAGCCGCGGCGTTCCTTGGGCGCGTGTTCCAGGGCCATCAGCATGGCCCCTCCCCATTCCCCTCCCACGGCCAGGCCCTGGATGATGCGCAGTGCGATCAGCGCGATCGGCGCGATCATTCCCACCTGCGCGGTGGGCGGCAGCAGCCCAATGATCGTGGAGGCCACGCCCATCATGACCATCGAGGTGATGAGCACGCCCTTGCGACCCAGCTTGTCCCCGAAATGCCCAAAGATGATGCCGCCCAGCGGGCGTGCCAGGTAACCCACGGCGAGTGTGGCGAAGGAGGCAAAGAGTGCCACGGAGGGCGCCATGTCAACGAAGAAGACCTTGTTGAAAACCAGGGAGGCCGCGGTGGCGTAGAGGATGAAGTCATAAAACTCGATGGCGCTGCCGATGAAGCTGGAGGCCAGGATCCTGCGCATGTGCGGGGAGTTCAGCGACGGGACCGCTACCTCCGTCGCGGGGGCATGGGGGGCTTGGAGCTGGCTCATGGGGCAACCGTCGTTTCGATGTGTGTTCGGGCAAAGGAAATGACATCCAGGTCATCGGGGACCAGGTAGGTCCCGGAGAACCCGGCGCCATGGGAGAGCCAAGTGGAAATCGGGGTGGTGCCGGGAACCAGGTGGTGCAGCGCCAACGTCGCCACCCCGGCACGTTCTGCCATCTCGATGGCCTGGGTCGCCGAGGTGTGCGAGGAACGGTGGTGGTCCATGGAGGCCTGTGCATCGGCGGTACCCACGTTCCCGAATTTTTCCTGCACCCAGTCGAAGTCGATGGCCTCGTGCAGCAACAGCTCGGTGCCCCGGGCAAGCTCCACGAGGTTTTCGCAGGGCGCAGTGTCACCGGAAATGGTCACCGAGCCTTCGGCGGTGTCGAAGCGGAAGGCGAAGGCCGGGGCGATCGGAGGGTGCTTGACCAACGTGGCCGTGACCGTCACCAACTCGTCGCGGTAGATCTCGAAGGGCGCGAAGTCAGCCGGCGTCGGATTCTCGTTGGGGTGGTAGCCGGTCCCAGCCGGGATCTGGATATCGGAGGCAATGAAGTGATCCAACGGAGAGGGGCGCAGCGCATCGATCACGCGGTCGTTCAGGTCGGTGGCGTAGGCCTGCATGAGGTGGTCGAACATGTCCACGGTTCCCGGGGTGGGGTTATGCGCGAAGAGCGGGGTGGGCGGGGTCGTGGCCCTCGGTGATGCCGGCGGGAGCGCGCCACGGTCACCGGGTCCGATGATGTGGACCGGCTTCTGGCCAGGGACGATGGTGAACAGCCCGAAGATCGCCAGCGAGGCCAGGTCAATGGTGTGGTCAGAGTGCAGGTGCGTCAAGAAAATCCCGCGCAGGTCCGCGGTGCTGTATCCGGCCTTCATCAGCTGGTTGCCGACCCCGGTCCCGGCATCGACCAGATAGACGGCCTCCCCCACCACGACGGCCGTGGCAATGCCCGCGCGTTTTCCGGCATTTTCGCCGGTCCACCAGCGGGGTCCGCCGGCGGTGCCCAGCGTAACGACGTGTGGCCTGAGGGAAGTGCTTTGCACGTGAACTGCTCCTTATGCGGGGAAAACCGAATGGTGCCTCACACAAGGATGGTGCCTTGGGTAACATACGTAAAACTGTTTTTACTGATATTTATAACCGGTTTTACTTATGGCTGGTCCTGAGCCGTGCCTCGTTCACCGCGCCGGAACACGCGAGCGCACCCAGGCGAGTCAGGCGCACGGCTTCCAATCCGTCGTAGCGGCTGAGGTATTCCAAACCGTCCGCACCCCACAGGTCACCGAAGTCATTCGTTCCATTCTCGGGGTCGGTGTAGCGGACGTCGACCAATCCCAGGGTGGCCGCGTACTCAAAGAGCAGAACCATCAGGTAGCGCCGGTCAACAATCCGTTCAAAATCGATGTCGCTGTACCCGAGCGAGCCGTATTCGGACTCCTCGAGGTACAGCTTGAACTTTGCCCTCTCGTTGCGCACCACGCTGAAGCTTGCTCCAATCGAGGGCAAGTCGTCGAAGGCAACCGCAACCGATATGAAGTCATCGATCGCGAGCAAATCCAGCACTCCGGCGGCTTGCGAGCGTCGGTTTTTCAACGCCGACAAGGTACTGGCTCTGCGTTGGCCCTTGATGGCCTCGATCCGGCCCAGCTCGTCAATCACGCCTGCGCGCACCCACCGATCCCACAGTGCCAAGAGCACTTCGTCCGGATCCTTTTTCAGCGCCGCACGACCCTTCGCGGTGAGTTCCAGCTTGGTCCCGGATGCCAGACCTCCGGCCTGGAAAAGCAACGGCCAGGCAAACGCGGATAGGTGTTCCCCGGCAAGGAATTCCCCACCGGGCAAGGCCTCGGAGAGCAGCTGCCTGGTCGCCAGCGATGGTTTCTTCGTCGCGGCGCTGCAGCGCACCTGCCCGTGCTGCACCAGTTCGAACATCACGCCCAGTTGCTCTCGTGCGCGCTGAAGGGTCATGAGTTCGGTCGTGCCGCCCGCATCATCCATGCCGCCATGATCGCACAGACCGTTCCCCCGCTACCGAGCCGACCCTTCCCTGGGCCGATCGCGCGTGGCAGCGGCGTCTACGTGCCGGTGGACGCCCCGATGGCCCAGACGCGCGGTAGTTCCCGGCCGTGTACCTCGTGCTCCCCAAGCAGCCGCGCCTTGAAAACCCAAGGGTTGTGGTTCCCTGCGGTGCGGGCATTGCGCCAGTGCCGGTCCAGGTTCTTGGTGGTGGAGGTCGCCGAAGCGGCCAAGGCGTCAAAGGCGCGCGAGAGCACATTGGTGACCAACGGGGTCAGCACCACCTGTCCCTGCGCCGAAGCCAGCTCCGCGGCATCGTTGGCTGCCTGGTCACGGGCCAGGTCGCTGGTCCCTGAGTGCAGGCCCAGTGCTGTTTGGTAGGCCGCTTCCAGGGCTTCTGCGGTTGCCTTGACGGTGGCCTTGGCCGCGAAGGCTACGGCCGAGACCTCACCGATGACCTGGAGCAGCTGCGGGTCCTCATTGGCAAAGGCGGCCGCGCCATGGCTGAAGGTGCGCTTGCGGGCCTTGAGCTCCGCGGCAAAGTCGTTTGCCGCTCCCTGGGCGCTTCCGGCAAGCACCGCAAGCAGGACCCCTTGGTAGAAAGCCGTCTGGTAGCGGAAGCGGGTTTCGAAGTCGATGAGATTTGCCTCGGCCACCACGGCGGAGTGGAACGTGGAGGTGCCCGTGCCGGTGGTGCGCTGCCCGAACCCGTCCCAGTTATCTTCGATCACGACCTCGGGCTGGTGCGCGTTGACCACGGCGATGACCCGGCGCCCGGTGTCGGTGCGTTCGGCATAGGTATCGATCCAGTCGGCGAAGATGCTGCCGGTGGAATAGTATTTGGTGCCGCTGATGACGAAGCCGCCGCCGGAATCGGGGCTGACCTTGGTGTTCACCTGGCCCACCTCCACGGTGCCGATTTCCGTCCAGGAGTTGCCCACCAACTCCCCAGCGACGAAGCGCTCGAGCCAGGCGTCGCGTTCGGATCCCTCGGATGCCACCAACCGGTCTTCGACAAAAGCGAAGTGGGCGCGCAGCGCCTGGGCGAGGTTTGGATCTGCAGCGGCCAGATCGGTGAGCAGGGCGAAGAGCTCGGGCAGCGTGGCTCCGGCACCTCCGTGCGACTGCGGTACGCGCAGCGCACCGAAACCGGTTGCGGCGAGCTCGCGGATGTGGTCGTGCGCAAGCGCCCCACTGGAATCCCGGTCCGCGGATCCGGCCGCGATCCGTTCAAAGAGCGGTGCGAAGCGGGCCTCAAGTTGTTCAAGCTGTGGGCTGTTCAGGGTCGTGGTGCCCATGGTGGTGCCTCCAAGTCGTGGTGCCGGATTTAGGTGTAAAGCGAGAGCGGCTGCGTGGTTCCATCCAGGAAGTACGCGCCGACCTCGATCTTTTTGTAGTCGACGGGGTCGTGCAGCGAGTGCGTTCGCACATTGCGCCAGAACAGGTCAAGGCCCACGTCGTTCTTGGTGGAACTGGAACCGGTGACCTCATATATCCTGTTGGCCACCTCCAGCCCGATCTCCGTCGCCACGACCTTGAGCTCGGCGATGGCCACCGCAACGTCCCCCCGCTGTGCTGCGCTGAGCGATTCCGCCCGGCCCACCTCGATGTCAAAGCGGCGATTGAGCTTTTCCGCCAGGGCGCCAACGGCTGCCGTGCGTGCCTTGAGCTCACCGAGAACCCGCTGGAAGACGGGATCAAGGGCATAGGTCGGGGCACCGGAAAGGAACCAGGAGTTCTTTCGCTTCAGCAGGATCTTGCGACCGGCGGCCAGTGCACCCTCGGCAATGCCCAGGTAGAAGTTTCCGAAGGCCAGCTGCAGCCCGGGGGTCAGCAGCGTGACGATGGGTTCGGAGGTGACCTCACCCAGAACGTCCTCCGGTGCCACCAGGACATTGTGGTATTTCACGGATCCCGACGCCGAGAGCCGCTGGCCCAGATGGTCCCAGTCGCCAAGAAGCTCCAGGCCCTCGCGACCGCGCTCCAGCACGAAGGCGAGCACCTTGCCGTCATGCTCACCACCGCTCACCGCTGCGTTGACGACGATCACGTCCCCGACGCTGGAGCCGGTGGAGAAGCGCTTGAGCCCGTTGAGCCGATATCCCCCGTCCTCGGGAATGAGTGAGAGGTCGGGGTCGACCGGGTTCACCGAATCACCCCAAAGCCAGCCTTCGGCGGCGCTTCGGGTAAACCACTCTTCCTGGTCGGCAGGGATCGCGTAGAAGGCAATGCTCGACTGGTTGGCGTAGTGATAAGCCAGGAGCTGGGCAATCGATCCATCGGCCGCGGCGATGATGCGGACCGCGGCAAAGGCTGATTCCCAGTGCCCACCAGCGCCACCGAACTCGGAAGGGACCAGCAGGTTCAGCAATCCCGATTCGCGCAGCAGGTCGGCCTCGCTGAAGGGGTCCTGGTTCGCCGCGTCGCGCACCAAGGCATCGGTGGCCAGTGCCTCGGCGACCGATGCAGCGATCGCCGTCCAGTGTTCAAGTTCCGATTCCGCTGCGTGCCCGCTCCATGGCGTGCGGGGCAGCGGCGGGGCGGCAAGTTCTGTGGTGCTCATCTGTGGGCTCCTTCATGGGTTCACATCGAATCAATGAATCGACTCTAGGAACCGGGAAGGAGGTTGCCCAGCGGATACTTCACCCCGCGAAGTACGTCGTCATGAAGTCACATACGCGCCACCGCCGGGTGCGCGCGGAGGACTCGCGACGTTACACGGTGTCATCACGGTGTCACGGAAGGACATTGTTCGTCACGCATCCTCCCTTTAAGCCATGGCTGCACTAAGGCGTCCCAGGTCCCGCCTTAAAGCAGCGCCTTGAGCATGGCCTGGTCATCTTCATCCAGCAGCCCAACGAAGCGCGCCAGGCAGCGACGCCGGTCATTGGTGTCGGAGAGTGAACGGACCATGCGTGCTGCATCGTATCCGCAACCTGTCAGTGCGGCGCAATAGAACCAGACGCTACCGATTTGTTCGCGGGCAACCAATGACTTCTCGACCAGGTGGCCCAGGACGGTGGCCACCGTCGTGTAGGCCGGAGCGGGGCCTTCGGAGCCGGAAAGCGCATCCACGATGCTTCGTGTGGAGTGGGTGGCGCGGGTTTTCCACAGGACATCGAGCACGCGACGCTCCAACGGCCCTACCTGGGGCGCCGCCGTTGGCTCAAACGGCAGCTCGTCATCGCCTTCGGCCGGCCGGTGCATCGGCATGGAACCGTTCACCGGGAATTGGGAAGGGGCGGTCTGATCAGAGGTTTTCACGGAGCTATCCTTTCGGGCTGCGATATCCGTGCCGTGGGCAGCTTGCATTCAATCTGTCCGGAGAGACGGAAGACCAAGGCAAGAACGGTGATGGCCAGTGCTGCGGTGGCCAGCCAGGGCTGGAGCGGTGCGAAGTACGTGATGGCGCCCGAGTAGCCGAATGCCACGAGTGCAATCTTGTTGCAGACCGGGCATCCCACGGCGAACCACGCCAAGAACCCGCCGGTCATCCCCCACTTGGAGGTGCTGTCCTTGGGTTCGATTACCCCGTCGGCAGCCACGGGTGCCGCCGGCCGGAGATAGCTTGCGATCAGCATTCCGCTCAGGACCGAGGTGGCGATCCAGACCGGGTAGCTCCATAGGGTCGGAGGTATATCCCGGCCGAAGACGTTATTGGGGATCAGCACCGTGACGAATCCCAAAAGCAGTCCCACCATCAATGCCGAGAGCGCGGCAACCGCCCACTCGCGAAACCCCCAAAAACGCAAGGCCGAGGCTGACATGGGGAAACGTCGCAGGAATCCGGTCAACGGACCGATCGGGCGTTTCATCGTGACTCCTGATGGTTGGCATGGAACTTGAGCTCGATCCGCCGTTTCGGTTGACGGGCAAATCGGCATCTACTAAGAAGGATAGTAGGCTTACTATGCATCATAGTAGAAAATTCAACGAAAGCAGCTAACCCATGGAAGAGCATTCCGAGAACAGTGCCAATGGTGCGCCAACCGGGCAGAGCAAGGTGCGCGGCAAGATCCCTTGGCTATGGGTTATCCCGATTCCCGTGGCCTTGGTCATCGGGCTGCTGATTGGCGCCCAGCTCCCCCACCGGGAGGCGGCCCCGGATGCCGCACCCAGCGCCGCCGCCCCGTCGCAAACAGCGCCTGCCGCGCAGGCACCTGGTGCAACCGACCCCGCGTCCTCGGAGCCCGGCGAAGCGACCCCCGATGTCCCGGACATGGCCAGGCTCGATGCCGATGACCCCACAGCGGTGGGTGACATCGACGCGCCGGTGGTCATGGTGACCTACTCAGATCTCCAGTGCCCGTTCTGCGCGAAGTGGACCAACGGGACCCTGCCCGAGCTTATGGAAAAATACGTTGATGCGGGAGTGTTGCGCATCGAATGGCGCGATCTCGACTTGTTCGGCGACACGTCGAAGACCGCCGCCCATGCAGCGCAGGCCGCAGCCATGCAGGGGGGCTATGCAGAATTCCAGGCACGCATGGCCACCGGCGGGAAGATCTCCAAGGAATCCGACTACACCGATGACAGCCTCAGGGACATCGCCCAGGAACTGGACATGGACCCGGAGAAGTTCCTGATCGACATGGACAGCTCCGAAGCAAAGGACGCGGTGCAACGCAACATCGACGAAGCCATGTCGATAGCGGTGATGAGCACGCCATCCTTCTTGATCAACAAGACGCCGTTCGTCGGCGCACAGCCGACGGAGAACTTCATCCAAGCCATTGACGCGGAGCTCGCAAAGACCGAAGGCGCAGCAAAGTAGTGGAAGCCGGGCTGGTCTTCGCCTTTGCCGGCGGAATGTTGGGACTCTTCAGTCCATGCAATGCGATGTTGCTGCCGGCATTTTTTGCCCACGCGGCCACGTCCAACCGAAGGCTCCCGGCGCTGGGAGCGGCCTTCCTGGTTGGCATGCTGGCAACGCTCGTACCGCTGGGCCTTGGCATCGGCTGGCTCGGCGGGGTGTTGACCGTTGACCGCCATGCATTGATCCAGGTGGCGGCCTGGGTCATCGTGGCCCTGGGCTTGGTGCAGATCCTCGGCGGGGGCTTCGACGCCTCGGCCCTGTTGCCCAAGCGGATGCGGCGCAACCGTCCGGCGAAGGCCTCCCTCGGTGGTGCGGTCCTGCTGGGAACCGCTGCCGGGGTCGCCGGTTTCTGCACCGGACCGGTGCTCGGTGCCATCTTAACTCTGGTGCTTGCCACCGGAAGCGCCTTGGGCGGCGGAGCACTGCTGATCAGCTATGCGCTTGGCATGCTGGTTCCCGTCATGGCCATCGCGGCGCTCATGCGCCGTGCAGGGGGTTTCAAGGCTGGCTGGTTGCGTGGACGCACATTGCACCTCGGTCGGTTCCGCTTCCATACCAACTCGTTGATCGCCGGTGGCGTGACGATCGCGGTGGGCATCATCATGCTCACCACCGGCGGGTTGGTCACCATGCCCGAGATGATTTCCTCCGACCTCTCGGCGCGCATCACCCAGGGTGCGAGCCTCATCGACACAGCCATGCCAAGCTGGGCTTGGACCGCGCTGCTGGGCGCGCTATTGCTGCTGTGGTGGATCCTCGCCGTACGCAAGCGCCTTCTCTCCGACTCCGCGGCGGAAGCACCTGCAACGAAGACCCCCACCGCATAGGGGAATCGGGGCCAGCGGAAGCAAACCCGGCCGTTGGCATGGCGGAATCATGCAGCGCGGGACAAGCCCCCTACACGCAAAGCCAAGACAACTCATGATGGGGCGGGAAGACTGGAGGCACGATGCGGTTCCCTCCCCGTTGCCGACCGGCTCACGATTCCGGTCGCCATCGCCGGCAAGGGCCACCGCCAACAAGAAGGAAGTGGACCCATGGAACTTGACTACATCATCGTCGGTGCCGGTTCGGCAGGAAACGTCATCGCCCGGCGCTTGCTGGACGCCGGAAAGCGCGTTGCCGTCCTTGAAGCGGGCGGCCAAGACACCAACCCGGACATCGCCCACCTATACACCCTTGGCATGTTGTGGCACAGCGAGCAGGATTGGGACTACTACACCACCGAGCAACCCGGTGCCTCCAACCGGCGCATCCATCTGCCGCGCGGCAAGGTCATGGGCGGCTCCCACGCGCTGAACGCCACCATCTGGGTGCGCGGGGACAAGACGGACTACGCGAACTGGGAAAAGGAAGGCTGCGCCGGCTGGGGCTGGGACGACGTGCTGCCGGTCTACAAAAAGATCGAAAGCTTCGACGGGGGCGCTTCCGAGACCCGCGGGGATTCCGGGCTGCTCGATGTCGTTGAGAACTTTGAGCGCAACCCGATCCAAGAGGACATGCTCGCCGGGGCAGTGGAAACCGGGATCCCGTTCAACGAGGACTACAACGACGGAACCGTCGAAGGCGTCTCACGCATGCAGTTGACGGTGCGTGACGGGAAGCGCTTCAACACCTGGCATGCCTACCTCAAGCCCGTGGCGCAGAACCCCAACCTGCGGTTGTTGACCGGTGCGCAGGTGCGTCGGCTGATCATCGAAGAGGGCAAGGTCGTGGGTGTCGAGTTCGACCAGGACGGCGAACGCCAAGAGCTGCGTGCCGGTGAAACCGTGCTGGCCGCGGGCGCCATCAACTCCCCCGAGCTGCTCTTGCGTTCGGGGATCGGTCCGGCAGACGAGCTGCGCGCCACGGGTATCGACGTGGTCCATGATTTGCCCGGGGTGGGCAAGAACCTGCAGGACCACCTGCTCTCACCCGTCATTTTCACCACCGCGGCCAAGCCCGTGCCCATGGGCGCCGTGGCCCCGGCAGAGGTCCACTTCTTCGCCAAGAGCCGCCCGGAGTTGCCGGTTGCCGACACCCAGCCGTTGTTCTTCTCGGTGCCGATGTACTCCCACGATTACGCACCGGGTGAGATGACGGGCCCCGACAATGCGTTTTCGATGCTCGGTGGCCTGGTTCGCCCGAAAAGCCGGGGTCAGGTCACGCTCTCGGGCCCGGGCGACAAGGACCCGATCCTCATCGACCTCGGTGCGTTGCGCGAGCAGGCGGATGCCGACGCGCTGGTGGCCTCGGTCCGCCAATGCCGGGAAATCGGCCGCAGCCAAGCACTGGCTGCGTGGGAACCCACGGAGATCTTCCCCGGCCCGGAGGTTGCCGATGAGGATCTTGAGCAATACGTCCGTGATTCGGTGGTCACTTATCACCATCAGGTCGGCACCTGCAAGATGGGCGTCGATGACCTGGCAGTGGTGGATCCAAGCACCTTCCGGGTGCACGGGCTCGGCGGGATACGCGTTGCCGACGCTTCGATCATGCCACTGGTTCCCACCGGAAACACCAACGCGCCATCGATCATGATCGCCGAGCGCGCAGCCACGGCGATCATCGGCTGAGCGCAGCCCGAACGCACGGGGCCTTCGGGACCCCCGTGCGTTCAGGAAGCTTCGGGCTCCTCGCCCTCGGGATCGGTCCCGCCCTCCAAGGCTTCCTTGACCCGCGGATCCTTCGGCACCTCGCCCTGCGGCGGACGGTCGTAGAACTTCTTGTAGCGCTCGTCCTCATGGTGGTTGTTGCCCATTTGCTGCCTCCCGGAGACAAATTCGGATACCTCCACCGTGGCACCTGTCCCGGGCCTTGGCAACAGCCTCCACCCCGCCGGCGTCCAGGCATCATTTTCGGTAGATGATCTCCACACGGCGGTTCGCGGCAAGGCTCGAAGGATCCTTGGGATCTTCGCGCACCGCCGGTTCGGTGGCAGCCATTCCCTTGACGTCCAAGGACAGGTCAGAGCGTTCCCCCTCCAGGACCGCGGCCACGGCCTCGGCACGGTCCTTGGACAGCTTCTTATTATCGACCTCCCCCTTGACCGAGTCGGTATGGCCAAGGACCCTCACCCTGGTTCCCTGCGGGATCTTGTCCACCAGGGACGTAATCCGGGCAGCGGCGGTGACGGGTAGCTTGGAGCTGTCCGGGGTGAACAAGATGTCCGTGGACAGGCTGATCGTGGTTTCCCCCGCCTTGGTCTGAACCTGTTCAACCGGGCTCACGGCCTTGTCCATCGACCAGGTGCGGACGCTGGATGAGGGGTCCCAGCTAACCACCGACTTGGCCAGCTGCTCCGCGGTGGGCTCTGGCAAATCCTGTGGGCCGTCGTAGGCGGCCTGTGCCGGGCCCGCCTGGAACCCGAACGCCACGGCCAAGGCCAATACCGTTACGGCACCCCGGCGCTTGACGTTCATCGGGTCACCGGGACATCATCGAATTCGGCCATGTCATCGAGCACCCGCAGTTCGAAGGCCTCATTGTCGTCCTCCGGCGCTGCGTAAACGCCCCACCAGATCACAGGTTCATGGTTGGTGGTCTTCGTGGTTGCGCGATTCGTGGCCCAATCCTGGCCCGTATCGCTGATGAGCGAGTATTCCTTGAGGTTCTCCCGGTCGATCAACTTCGGGTTGAACCTCGTGGAGCCCGTTGCCGTGTAGATGGAGATCGCTTCCGAATCACTGACCGAGCTGAATTCGGGTGTCAGCACCAGCTGCAGGGTCATGGTCTTGCCATCCACGCTCAGGGACTGCACACCGATGCTCACCTTGTCCTTGGTCCCCGGGATCGAGTACTCCTGTTCGGCGATGACCGTTGAGGTGTCGACCGAGACCACGCGCGGCGGCGTTCCGGCGGCCGGTGCGTCGTGACCGGTTGCCCCGGCGGTGGCGCCGGCATCCACCGACGGGGATGGCGCTGACTCGTCATTCGACGCGCTGCATCCGGTCAGCAGGGAAATGGCCAGGACGCCGGCGGCACCCAGCGAAAGAACCTGTCGCATTGTTACTCCATTGGCCGAGGTTGGGTATGGGGCGTGCGCCAGCGGCGCACGAACTCCCCATCATTGCGGATAGTCCATCAGATGGCCACAACAAGTCGATCCGCTTGGGCTTTGTTCTCCAGCGGGATCAGCTGCGGTGACGCCCGTCCACAGCAGCACTTTTACGGCGCGCTTTCCATGCCGAGCGGCTCAGCCCCAGTCCCTTAGCCTGCGCGGTAAGCGACGGCCCTTGCACGCCACACCCCGCGATCCCGTCTCAGGACAGCACGTTCTTGCTGGCAAACCTGCCGTAGGCCAAGGCCCCGAATACCAGCAGGTAGCCGCCTTGCAACAAGATATTTTGCCCGAAGCCCATCCAACGGATCGGATCACGCAACAGATCGGCAAAGCCGAGCCAATGCTCGGTGAACAACCACGGATGCAACCACTCAAGTTGCGGCAATTGACCAAGGATCTGCGCGGTCACAGCCAGCAGGGCGATGGCCGCCATGGCACCGACTGGAACATCGGTCAGGGTGGAGACGAACAACCCGACCGCGGCCAGGCCAAGCAACGACACCGACACGTAGATGACGATCATCCCCACGCGCAGCAGCGCCTCCCCCAGGGAAATCGTGGTTCCGGATAACAAGGTCACCGGCCCCACCGGAAAAAGCAGCGCCCCGATCCCCAACCCGGACAACGCCACCATACCGGCGGCGGCAAGGCAGTAGATGGCCACCACGGCGAACTTCACCCCTAGCAGGCGCGGACGCGAAACGGGGGCGGTGAGCAGGTAGCGCAATGTCCCGGCGCCGGCTTCACCGGCTATGGTGTCCCCGGCAACCACGGCGACAGTCAGCGGCAAGAAAAGCGGGATGCACACCAACATCCCGGTGATGGCAACGAACAGGCCGTTGCCGACCACTTGGTCAAGGAATGGCGGTCCATGCCCGTTGGTCGGGCCGGAAGTCAACCGCACCGCCACCCCCATGAGTACAGGCACAGCCCCCAAAGCCAGCAGCATGGCCCAGGTGCGGCGGCGCCTAAACAGCAACGCGATTTCATTTCTCAGCAGGGAACTACTGGACAAGGTCGAACCCCTCCCCCGTCAGCGCCACGAAACGCTCCTCCAGGCTCGATTCGTCAATGGCGAATCCCCGTACCCGCACCCCGGCGGCCACAAGTTGCTCCACCAGCAGTTCAGGTTCCGGTGCCCCGGTTTCCAGGGCAGCGCTAAGCACCCAGTCTTCGCCCTCGGGCAGCGGGCCAACCTGCGCGTCAATGCCCAAGCTGGCCAGCACCGCCATGGATACCTCGGCGTCGGGGGTCCGCACGCTTACCCGCGCTCGCCCTTGGGCGCGCAGCTCATCCAAGGTCCCCTGGGCCACCAGGCTTCCCGCGCTCATCACCGCCACGTGGCTGCACATGTGCTCGATCTCGGACAGCAGGTGGCTGGAGACAAAGATCGTGGTCCCATCATCGGCAAGGGCACGGATCAAATGCCGCACCTCGCGGGTTCCTTGGGGGTCCAACCCGTTGGTTGGTTCGTCCAGGACCAGCAGCTCGCGTTCTCGCACCAGCGCATGGGCTATCCCCAGTCGCTGCTTCATGCCCAGCGAATAAGCGTGCACGGCAAGTTTCGCGGCTCGGCCCAGACCCACCTTGTCCAATGCGGCGTCAACGCGGCGGGATCGGGAATCGACCTGCACGGTGCGGTCGGCTGCATCAAAACGCATGAGGTTGGCCCGGCCGGAAAGAAATGGGTAGAAGGCTGGTCCTTCGATCAGCGCGCCGACGTTCGGCAACACCTCACCTGCTGCGGCCGGCATGGAATGGCCCAGCACCGAAATACTGCCTTCGTCGGGTCTCACCAGGCCCAGCAGCATCCGGATGGTGGTGGTCTTGCCCGAGCCGTTGGGTCCCAGGAAACCAAAGACCGCTCCGCGGGGCACCGTCAGATCAAGATCGATGACGGCGTGCCGCTTCCCGAAGCTTTTGCTGAGGCCGGTTGTATGGATGGCGGCGGCACCGATCTCCGGCACGTGCTCAGCCTACTCGTTGGCCGCGGCCTGCAGCCGGGCCACGGACACCGGGCCCACCAACATCCGCCCGTCGGTGGTGACCAATGCGTTGAGCAGGGAGGTGTGCACAAGCCGTCCTCCCTCAACGGGCGTGGAAAGTTTGTCCAGCAAGCCCTGCGAGGCAAGTTCCCCGGATACCTCCTTGGCCGGGACCACCATGATGCTCTCCCATCCGGAACCGAGAATGCCCTTCGCGTGCTTCGGTCCGCCGCGGTGGTCGGTGGCAGGTTGGGGGAGCTTGTATTCGGTGACGCTCGCCCCGGCCGGCGGTGTGAATTCAAAGAGCTCGGCGGCGGGCGCTTCCGGTGTGAATGAGGTGAATCCCATGGTGATCGCAGGTTCCTGCTGTCCCACCGCGTCCACGACCACTTCCAAGGGTGCCCCGGTCGCGGCATCGACCCCGATGCTCACCCTGGCGATCAATGAATCGCCATCTCGAGGGACCAGTTCCAGGGTGTACGCATCACGGCCGGCGACGCGGGTCGAATCCTGCACGCTGATTTCGGTGTCCTGCCCCATGCTCTGCAGGAACCTGTTGGCCATCTCCCCCGGGCTCATGGGCATGGATTCGTCTCGGGCATGCTTTTTCCCGGGCGTTGCGGGAAGCGACGAGTGCACGGCGGTGTTCGCTTCTGAGTCGTATTTCCACAGGGTGGAGCCGTTGCGGATGAAGTTCTCCTCGCCCATGCCCTCCAGCACCTGGATGCGGGACTTATCGGATCCTTCGGCATAGATCCGCGCGTGGTGTGTTCCGGACAGCGAAGAGAGCATCGTCAACAGCTCAGTGCCGGTTTTCGCATTCGGTGGGGGTTCGGTTGGGGGAGCATCCAGTGGCTTGGTCCCCGGTGGCGGCGTCAGGCCTGGGTCACCCAGGGAAGGTATCTTCGGCAGACCCAGATCGAGCGTGGCTCGCGCTTCACCGGAGAAGCCAGTGAGCGCGGAGCCGGCAATCATCTCCATGACCTGTTGTGGCGTTTTGGATTCGAGCTTCACCTGCGCGTTGGCCGAGATCGAGGCACCGGCAACGACGGCGGCCACGACGACCGGCGCCAGCAAGGCGGGTATCCATTTCTTGACTGCGGCAACTTTCATGACCATCGATTCCTCTTGACCCCGCTTCGGTACCCTTTACGGTACGCCGATGGCGGGGACTTGGCGATGGCTCCGTGCACTCCCCGGGCAACCCTTCCACGCCGCGTGGCCGCGGTCGCTAGTCCAGAACGATGCCACCTCTGCGTGCTGCCACCACCGGGCCGGCGAGCAACGCCGAGCCCAGCAAAACCAACACGCCCACGGAGAACGGCCCATACACACTTTCTCCCACCAGTTCGGGCAAGTTCAGCAAGATGATACCCAGGAAGGCCAGCAACCCAAGCAGGCCCAAGGCCGGGGCGGTCCGGCACTGCCATCGTGAGCCTCCAGGCTCCTGGGTTCCAAAAAAGACCAAGACGGCAACGGAAGTCAGCGCCAGCAGCAGGACGATGCCAACGGATGAAATCCCTCCCAGCCAGGTGTAGAACTGGCCAATCGGGTCCAACCGCAGCAAAACTGCACCGGCAACCAGGACCGCTGAGATCACCGAGGCAACCAACGACGCCTTTGAGGGGGCGCCCATCACCGGATGCGCGCTGCCCAGGGGCGCCGGCAGCACGCCCCGGGCACCCAGTTGGAAGAGGTAGCGCGAAGCGATGTTGTGGAATGAGAGGATGCAGGCGAACAGGCTGGTCACGAACAATAGTTGAACCAGGTGCCCGCCGGCGGCCCCGAGGTAGACCTGGGTGGTGGACTGCAGGATGGTTCCGGGGTTGGCGGCGGCGTTGGCAACGATGTCGCTCTCGCCATTGGCACTGATCAGCACCCAGCTGGAGACCGTGTAGAAAATCCCGATGGCAATCAGTGAAATATAGGTTGCCCGCGGGATGGTGCTCTCCGGATCCTTGGCCTCATCGCGGAACACCGCCGTGGCCTCAAAGCCGACAAAGCTCAGTATTGCGAACAGGATCCCCATGCCCGGTGCGCCGGAGACGATTTCGGAGGGTGTAATGATTCCTGTGGCAAAGCCCTCGGGACCGCCCCCGGAAAAGACCACAGCGGCATCGAGCACCAGCACTATCGCCACCTCCGCGATCAGCAGCACCGCCAGCAGCTTCCCGGAAAGCGCGATGTTCCTGTAGCCCAGCCAGGCCACGACGATGAAACCGGCGGCCGCCCACATCCACCACGGAAGCTCGGGTCCGCCATAGGATTGCACGAGCTCGGCCAGTCCCGGTCCGAAAAGCCCGAACACCCCTGCTTCCAGGGCCAGGTACGCCAGCAAGGCCACGAATGCCGCGCCCAAGCCGAACCCCTTGCCCAGCCCCTTGCTGACATAGGCGTAGAAGGCTCCGGCCGTTGGCACAAACCGGGTCATCCGGGTAAAGCCCACGGAGAACAACAGCAGCACCACGGTGGCGAGAACGAAGGAGAAGGGAAAGCCCGCCCCGTTGCCAAACGCGATTCCCAAAGGGACCGGTCCACCAATGACGCCCAAGGGCGACGCCGCGGCAACAACGATAAAGACAATGGAGGCAACGCCGAGGTTCCCGCGCAATCGGGCCTGTGGTGGTTTCCCCTGCGGGCCCGGAGACGGGGAGATAAGGGTCTGCTGCTGGGACATGAGTGGCTACTCCAAACGGTGGCTGTTTTGAACCACGTTAGGTTTTGCGCACGGTGTTGAACCAGAAGGTGACCGCCCATTGCCTTCAGCGTCCGCAGATGACGCATTCCGGGCAGCAGCCGGCAGCTTCATGAGTCACACGGGGTCATCCTTCGTCATCCAAGCGTCACGTTTCTTTATGAACCAGCGGCCCGGACCGAGTC